>JAHEHC010000122.1 GCA_024644805.1 Flavobacterium sp.
AAGACTTAAAAAAGCCTCTCTTTCCAGATCCAATAGATAATCCTCACTAACTCGTGTGGGTTCAGATAGATCTCCGCCGGCCATGACATAGGCCAACTTATTGGCGATCTTCTTATCATGCTCGCTGATATAGTTTGCCGCTTGCATGGAGTCTGTACCTACCAGGAACATGCCTAATGCCTGTTTGCCAAGTACTTTGATATCCTTTCGTTTGACCGGTTTTGTATATCCCTGATCGGCCATCAAACGGGCTACCGATTTGGCTGTTGCCATTTGTCGATCCTTATTGACCACAACGATATCTTTTCCTTTTTGGAGAATACCGGTGTCATAGGCTTCATAGGCAGAGGTGGACACCTTAGCCATTCCTATAGCCAGAAAATATTCCTGTAAGATGTTGAGTTCCACATCATTCTTATGGTAATTGTCACTGGCACGTAAGGTCATTTCTTTTGATCCGGCACCACCTGGGATCACTCCAACCCCAAATTCCACCAGTCCGATATAACTTTCTGCTGCAGCGACAACCCTATCGGCATGAAGGGTCATCTCACATCCACCGCCGAATGTCATTCCGTGAGGGGCAACAACAGTTGGAATGGAAGAATATCGAAGTCGCATACAGGTATCCTGGAAGTATTTCACTGCCATGTTGAGTTCATCGTATTCCTGTTCAACGGCCATCATGAACATCATTCCAATATTGGCTCCGACCGAAAAATGAGCAGCCTGATTTCCAACTACCAATCCATCGAAATCCTTTTCAGCAATATCTATGGCTTTATTCAGTCCTGCAAGAACATCACCTCCTATGGAATTCATTTTTGTTTGAAATTCTACATTGATGATCCCATCTCCAAGGTCTTCTACTACCACGCCGCTATTTTTGAATACCTCATTGGATTTTCTTATGTTGTTAAGTATTATGAAGGCATCCTGACCTGGGATCTTAACCTGTTTCTTACTTGGGATATCATAATAATAGGTAGAACCTTCTTTAATGGTGTAGAATGAATCATTTCCTGTATTGAGCATCTCATTAACCCAGGGATCGGGTTCTTTACCAATCTCCTTGATCAATTTCAATCCTTCCTTGACACCGATGGCGTCCCATATCTCAAAAGGACCATGTTCCCATCCAAATCCCGCTTTCATGGCATCGTCTATCTTGTATAGTTCGTCAGATATCTCAGGTATTCGTTTCGAAGCATAGGCGAACATCGCAGCAAAGTTCTTTCTGTAGAATTCGCCTGCCTTATCTTTCCCGTTTACCAAGATCTTAAATCGGTCGATCACCTTATCTACAGACTTGGTTAATTCTAAAGTGGCAAAGGAAGTTTTTTTGGATTTTGCATATTCAAAAGTCGAAAGATCCATAGCTTGAATTTCACTCTTACCATTGGTTCCTTTTACCTTTTTATAAAATCCCTGGCCGGATTTACTGCCCAGCCAATTATTCTTCATCATGGTGTTGATGAAGTCGGGCAATTTAAAGATCTCGTGCTCTTCATCGTGCTGACAATTCTCATGGAGTCCATTTGCAACATGAACAAGTGTGTCCAGTCCAACTACATCTACGGTTCTGAAGGTCGCAGATTTTGGACGACCAATCACTGGACCGGTCAATTTATCGACCTCTTCTACCGAAAGCCCCATTTCCTGTACCAGGTGGAATAGGCTTTGAATTCCAAAAATGCCAATTCGGTTTCCAATAAAAGCCGGGGTATCTTTGGCGATGATCGAAGTCTTTCCAAGGAATTGATCTCCGTACCCATTCAAGAAATCCAACACCTCCTGTGAGGTATTGGGTCCGGGAATGATCTCGAATAGCTTTAAATACCTTGGGGGATTGAAGAAATGTGTTCCGCAGAAATGCTTTTGAAAATCATCACTACGTCCCTCATTCATATAGTTGATTGGGATTCCAGATGTATTGGTCGTAATCAAAGTTCCTGGGGTCCGGTATTGCTCTAATTTCTCAAAGACTTGTTTTTTGATATCGAGGCGTTCTACCACAACTTCGATGATCCAATCAGCTTCTTTGATCATGGATATATCATCATCCAGATTTCCGGTAGAGATCCTGTTTAGGAAGTTCTTATGATATAAAGGAGCAGGTCTGGATTTAACTGCCTGAGCCAATGAATCGTTGACCAATCGGTTTCGAACGACTTTATTATCAAGTGTTAGACCCTGTTGTTCTTCCTTTTCAGTGAGTTCAAAAGGTATGATATCCAACAAAAGAACCTCAACTCCAATATTGGCGAAATGACAGGCAATGCCACTTCCCATAATTCCAGATCCGATCACAGCGACTTTATTAATTCTTCTTTTAGGCATAATCTATATTGTTTTTTTTTCAGGCTGATAAATTGATCTTGTATTGATGAGTTCAACGATCTCGTTGGCAACCCTCTTAAATGTTTTTAAATCTTTCGGATCTATTGATTTCTTTACTGCTTCATCAAATTTGAACACCACTTGCTTTGAAAACTCTCTCATCTCTTTTCCAAAAGGGGTGAGGTGAATCAGAACCCCACGACCATCTGCAGGGTTGGGTTTTCTTAGAATGAGGCCTTTCTCTTCCATGGACTTGAGGGTCCTGGATAAACTGGTTGCTTCGATCCCCATTTTTGGTCCCAGAGAAGTAGAAGGCGTATCATTATCGGGATCAATGCTTATTAGTGCAAATCCAGTTGCCATGGTACTACCTTTTTTTCCTGCCTCTTCGTTATACATCTTTGAAACACTCATCCATGCAGAACGAAGTAAATAATCAATAGTTTTTTCTTTCATAACGGGTCAAATATACAAAATAATACTATGCATGCATAATAAATAATTACAATTATTTATCTTTTTGAAATTTTTTAAAAAGCCTTTTATTTAGATTGAGATGTATTGGTCAGCTTCATGGTAAACAGTACAGTTAATAGCATTCCAAAGGCATAGAAGATATCTTCAAAAGGTATTGTTCCGATCCGGATGCCCATATTTTCATCATTATTGTACCAAACAATAGGTGATTCGATAAAGCTTCCGGTTAGAATACCATTAACGATGAAGAAAGGAATCAGAATAATTAGAAAAGTGATGAAAAATTTGGAAAGTATATGGTGATGGGTCGTGTGAACTAGAATTAGAAGGATTGCCAGATACAGAAAATTAACCAGAGTATACCATTTGTCATAATGTATAACAATGGAATAAATTAAGAAACCCAGGATCAAATAAAAAATGATATCTGTTAATCTCTTGGATAATTTTAAATTAGGGAAAGACTTCGATATAGTATAATGGGTAAAAACACAAGCATAGGGGATGCATAGAAAGAACAGCCATTCCTCAATGGGTAGATTAAGGAAATACAATTCTGTCAGATAGTTTTCATTGAACCCCCAGATTCCATTAATAGTAAAAATTATATCCCATGGAATAAATAGGAGCATCATTATAAATGTACCAATAAAAAAAGGTCTCCAAACCTTGTAGAATTTGATTCTTGGGTGAAAAGTGAAAAGCAGGGGTAAACTCAGAGAACCTATATTCAATAGTAGGTAAAGAAAATTCATCAAGCTTCCTTTAAAAATTTAGTAGGAGGGAGCAACATTCCAAAACATTCTCCTTGTTCCTTACCCAAATGTTTGTGATGTACTTTATGGGCTTTTCGAATGGCTCTGGCATATTTGTGATCGGTTCTTCTAAATAGCTTAAATCGTTGATGAATAAAAACATCATGAACTAAGAAATAGGTAACTCCATAGGCAAAGATCCCGGCTCCAATAGGAAGTCCTGCCCAGAATGACAGGTATTTCCAGCAGAGTATCAAGCCTATACTGATCGCAGCATAGAACAGAAAGAACAGGTCATTCCGTTCCCACCAGCTATCGTGATCCTTTTTGTGATGATCTTTATGAATTGACCACAGAAAACCATGCATGATATACTTATGAGTAAACCAGGCCATAAATTCCATGACACCAAAAGCGGATAAAAATAGTATGATCCAAAGAGCTGTTTTCATGATCTACTTTATAATAGAATCTTATATTTCACATAACTGCGTGTCAATAAATATAATTTTTTGTGATTAGGAATCCTAATCCTTGTGTTTTTAATTTCAATCGCAGGGATCCTATATAATTTCTTTAAAAGTTGTTTATAATATCGATAAGCCATATAGACCCCAAAACGAGCTTCAACAGGAAGTTTAATGATTCCTTCGTAGGCATATTGAAGGTCTCTTTCGATATCCTTAATGATGTTATTTTTTGATTGCTCATCAAATGCATTCAAATTGGTGTGGGGAAAATAAGATCGTTCCAATTCATCATGATCGGCTTTTAGATCCCTTAAAAAATTGATCTTCTGAAAAGCAGATCCCAAGCTCATAGCGGAATCTTTAAGTTCATTGAATTTTTCTTCATCACCATTTACAAAAACCTTCAAACACATCAAGCCAACAACATCTGCAGAACCATAAATGTATCTTTTATATTCTTCTTCGCTTAGATAGACCGATTTATTCAGGTCCAATCTCATGCTATTCATAAAAGCATCAATAAAGTCCTTGTCAATGTTATACTTGGTTACGGTTTCTTGAAAAGAATTCAAAATTGGGTTCAAACTGATATTTTCCTTCAAAGCCTCCTCCAAGTCTCTGGTCAATCTATTCAATAAGGCTTCCTTATCATACTGATGAAAGCTATCAACTATCTCGTCAGCAAGTCGAACGAACCCATAAATATTATAGATATCTTGTCTGATAGCAGGGGAGAGCATTTTGGTCGCCAAAGAAAATGACGTACTGTAAATCTTAGTCACACTACTGCTGGCACTATGGGATACCTTGTCAAAAAGTTTTTTCATGGCTGTAAATATACTTTTTTTATTAAACCAGCAGCAAGTTTTCCTGAAATAAGGGATGGGGGCACTCCGGGACCGGGAACGGTAAGTTGTCCGGTGAAATACAAATTATCTACCTTTTTGCTTTTAAGTTTGGGACGTAAGAACGCGGTTTGCATCAACGTGTTTGCCATTCCATATGCATTCCCCTTGTAGGAATTGTAGTCGGTAATAAAATCATTCACAGAATAGGATTCGCAGAAAAGAATATCTTTTTTGACCTTTTGATCGGTGATCTGTTCGAATCTATCCATTATCGAATTGAAATATTCTTCACGGACTTCATCTATATCATCCAAACCGGGGGCAAGAGGTATTAGAAATATACCCGCTTCTTTTCCATTTGGAGCCATACTGGCATCTGTTACGGATGGGAAACTGGCATAGAATAAAGGTTCACTTGGCCATTGGGGATCATCATAGATCTCATTGGCATGCCGATCGAAACTGGTATCGAAGAATAGGGTATGGTGATAGATATTCTCTAATTTCTTATTAAAACCAACATAAAAAAGTAGTGCAGATGGAGCAAATGTTTTCTTGTCCCAATATTTTTCTGAATATTGTCTGTACTCTTTGTCTATAAGCGATTCAGTATGATGATAATCGGCACCACTCAGGATGATGTTGGACGTTATTGTTTTTGAATTCACAACCAATCCGGTACACCGATTATTTTCGACAATGATCTTTTCGACAGTTGAATTGGTTTTGATCGTTACCCCAAGATCCATAGCCAATTTTTCCATGGCCTGAATAACACTATACATTCCCTTTTTGGGATGAAATGTGCCCAATCCAAAATCAGCATAATTCATAAAGCTGTAAAAAGCAGGTGTTTTGGATGGCTTTGCCCCTAAGAACAATACCGGAAATTCCAATATTGCAACTAATTTGGGATTTTTGAAATGCTTTCTAACCTTTTTACTAATTGTGTTGAAGAACTGACCGATATTCTTTAAAGTTTCAGGAGTCATTAATTCTGTTGGAGAAATTCCGGGGCGGTAAACCAGGTCTTTGATA
>JAHEHC010000123.1 GCA_024644805.1 Flavobacterium sp.
TCCTTCAGAAGTGTATTCTATTTCATTACCATTTTGAACTATCCTATCTATTTTCATAGGATCTTGAAGGTCGATCTGCATGATATCATTCGTATTTAATACTTTATATAGAACCGTGTTGGAACCATTCAAATATTGCTGATCTGGTTTAACCTCTACATTCAGATCATAATGGAGCACGTCCCACCAGGACCGTTCCGGAGATATACTCATTCTTAATTTTTGCTGCCTATCGAAATCCTGACAAGAGGACACTAATGGCAATAGGATAAAAAAAACTGTAAAAAGATGTTTCATTTTATTCTCTTACTATTTGATTTGGAAAAACAACAAGGCTCTCATGTCCGTTTTCACCAATGGCGGCTACACCAAAGAAATAATTATCTAAAACAATTCCTTCTAAAGTGTATTTATTTACATTTCCAACATACTTAAAATGATCCCAAGTTGGGGAAGTGGTTTCTCTCCAATAGATCTTATACCCTTTGGCTCCTTCAACGTTATCCCATTGCATTCGAGCAGCGGGTTCAACAATACCTCCAATGCCAACCTGTTTTGGAGCAGGAGGGGACCAGGCTAAACTGGCCATTGTTATAATATTCACAGCTGTTAATTTCGTAGCATAATCAAAATCTACGAATTTCAGTTTATCACCATATTCAATTCCATTTTCAATGCGTATGTCCTGATGCTGCTGTGTATAATTCTCATGTGCTTCCATGATCCTGATACCTGCATATCCCAGATCGTTGAATGGTCTATGATGTCCACCCCTTCCAAACCGATCCAATCTATAGATCATGATCGGGTTCATTTCTGGCATGTATAATTGTGTGATTTTGTGGGTGTAGCGAGCTAATTGTCTTGAGATTCCATCCACTTCTCCGCCATAAAAGCGACGTGACTTCCTTTCTTTTTCTGTTTCAGTTGGAGGTACGGGTTCACTGAAAATCCTGAAATCCCTGTTACTGATCACACCATTTACACCCTTTATATTTCCGATCATATCGTTATTCAGAACTCCGATTATTTCCCATCCGCTTTCTTGTGCATATTCAGCAAATCCTTTGCCTCCCAAAAGGCCCTGTTCTTCACCACTCAAACCCAGATACACAATACTGTTCTCAAATTTGTATTTAGACAATACTCGTGCCGCTTCCATGGTGCCAGCCATTCCTGAGGCATTGTCATTGGCTCCTGGAGAATTTGAAATATAATCATTAGGATCACTGACTCGTGAATCGATATCTCCACTCATGATGATATACCGATTCGGATATTTGCTGCCTCTTTGAATGGCCACAACATTGACCACCCAAACATCCTTCGTTATTCTGTTATTCTCACCTTGGGTTATCAGGTTCTTCTGATAGGAAACGTCCAAACAACCATCACACGAATCAGAAATAGCTTCAAATTCAGATTTGATCCACCTTCTTGCTGCTCCAATACCCCTGGTTGTAGATATAGTGTCACTCAAGGTATGTCTTGTTCCAAATTGAGCTAATTTGGTGATGTCGGCACGGATCCTGTCCACAGAAACTGCATCGATCATATCATAGATCCGCGGGTCGGTTTGAGAAAACCCCTGAAGGCTTACAATAAATAATATAAGAAGATATTTTCTCATTTATCGGTTTCTTTTGGTTCTGCAACGAGGGCTATTTTACTGCCATTCGGACTAACAGCCAGGCGCGTGATATTGGAGATATCGCATTCTTTTAACGAATACCATTCCTTCCATTCCGGATCCTCCAATGTATCATATACATAGAGTTTGCTATTGCTTCCAATAACTATTCTAAATTCATCCAACCAGGTATAATCCTGAATGCCAATGGGAAGCTGACACACAAAATAACTTTCACGACCACCATATATATCTATTATATACAGGTCATGGTTCTTTTCTTCGTTGATCACGGTATAGCTTACATATTTCTGATAGGGAACACCATGGATAGACCGACCAACATGAGTTACAATGGTGTCATTTGTTTGATCATGTATATCAGAGATCACCAGATCCAATTCATTTAAACCCAATACAGCAGATACTAACGTATTTGCAGTATAAAAATGAAAATAGGCTACCTGAATATTTTCTAAAGCCAATCTTGATCCTTTAGAATCGGGGTTATAATAGTACAATCTTTGGAGACCGTTGGTATCCAATCTTACCGCAGCAACTTCATCACCTATGGGTAATTTCTGAGGAGAATATTCGCCTCCGGAAGTTGAATTGTTTAACCAGGACCTATTGCCGGTCTCAATATCATATAGAGCGATATCGGTCTGTCCATTGTTATTTCCTGAAAAGAGCAGCGATTCCTCAAATATAAAAGAAGGTTGATTATCGTATCCATCAGAATTTGAAACATTTCTCATATTCAATAATGCTGTAGTCCCATTTGTTGTGTCGATATCGAATAGATACACTTCGGTGTTGATTTGAGCATACATATTGATTCCAAAAAGAAACAATATAAAAGAATAGGTGTAATTCATTTTTAGAATTTGACCTAAATATAATAAAGATTATTCCATTTCACTTAATAAAAAAACCGCCAAAACATTTTAAAAATTGCTTTGACGGTTTTACGCTTAAGTGTTAACCAATTTAAAAAGGGTAGGTGTTTTCAGCAGTCACCTTATCTGCAATGATATTTCGTAAATTAACAATATTTGGTTGATTCTGATATTTTGTGAATCGCTTTAGACCCATTAACATCATGCGTTGCTCATCACCTTCGGTAAAAGAAACAATAGCCTCTTTAGCTTTTTGATTGATGAGGTCTACGGCATGATACAAGTACAATTGTGCCATAGCGATCTGTTCTTTCATCGATTCTATACCATGTTGGTTCGCATTTTTCTTAGCGCGAAGTATTGCGCTTTCTGCAAGATAGATCTCGATCAATATATCGGCAACTGCCAAAAGGATCTGTTGGTGTTCTTCAAGATCGGCTCCGAATTTCTGTACTGCTGAACCTCCCACCATAAGAAATATCTTTTTCATTTTTTTGATCATGGCCAATTCTTCTGAAAGCATTTCTGAATAATCCGGTGTTTCAAAAGAGGGTATTCCGGTTAATTCGTCTGCTACCGATTTTGCAGGCCCTAATAGGTCAACATGACCTTTCATCGCTTTTTTGATTAGCATTCCCACCGAAAGCATGCGATTGATCTCGTTGGTGCCTTCATAGATCCTGGAAATCCGAGCATCTCTCCAAGCAGCTTCCATAGGAGTGTCAGCACTATATCCCATTCCTCCAAAGATCTGGATCCCTTCATCGGAGCAGAATTGGACATCCTCAGATATAGCTACTTTTAGTATGGAACATTCAATAGCATATTCTTCCACACTTTTCAATTCAGCCTCCTGATGGGTAATACCATCACTTAGTCTTAAAGCGATCCTGTCCTCAATGTTCTTAGCAGCTCGGTAACAGGCACTTTCTCCAACAAAAATGTTGGTGGCCATTTCAGCCAATTTTGAACGTATAGCCCCAAATTTTGATATAGGAGTCTTAAATTGAATCCGTTCATTGGCATATTTCACCGCATTGTGTATGATCCTTCGTTGTGCATCCAAAGTTGCTGCGGCCAATTTGATCCTACCCACATTCAATGAGTTCATTGCGATCTTGAATCCATTTCCTCTTGTCGAAAGCATATTCTCAACAGGAACCTTCGTATCGCTGAAAAACACTTGCCTTGTTGATGAGGCATGGATACCTAATTTATGCTCTTCTTCACCCAGAGTGATACCATTCGCAGGATCGTTCTCGACGATAAATGCAGTGATGTATTTATCATCTTCAATTCGAGCAAATACGATGAAGGTCTTTGCAAATCCGGCATTTGAGATCCACATCTTTTGTCCGTTGAGCTTATAATGGGTTCCATCCTCTGATAGTACAGCCTTGGTCTTACCACTGTTCGCATCACTACCAGCTCCAGGTTCGGTAAGGCAATAGGCTCCGAAAATTTCACCGGAGGCCAAACTGGGAACATATTTTTTCTTTTGTTCTTCGGTTCCATATAGGACGATAGGCATAGTTCCAATTCCGGTATGTGCACCAAAGGCGGTTGCAATGGATCCGGTGGCACCGGATATATAATCACACACCAGCATAGTGGTCACAAATCCCATTCCCAATCCTCCGTAAGCCTCAGGCACAGCGATTCCCAATAGGCCCAGCTCACCTGCCTTACGCATCACTTCTTCAGTGAAAGCATAGTCTTTATTTTCAAAACGATCTTTATGAGGCCAAATCTCACGATCGACAAATTCCTTAACGGAATCCCGCATCATCTTCTGCTCTTCGGAAAAATCCTCTGGGGTAAAAACCTCTTCACAGGGCACGTCTTTAACTATAAATTGCCCACCTCTTAGGATCTCTTGATCTTTCAATTCTTCTTTCATTTTATCTATTCAATTTTTATTTGAGGAATTCAAAAATACCTGCGGCCCCCTGTCCGGTTCCCACACACATTGTTACCATTCCATATTTGGTATTCATTTTTCTTTTTCTCATCTCGTCAAACAATTGTACCGATAGTTTTGCTCCGGTACATCCCAGGGGGTGCCCCAGTGCAATTGCGCCACCATTCACATTAACGATGCTTTGATCGAGATCCAGCTCTCGGATCACAGCCAAAGATTGAGAAGCAAATGCTTCATTGAGTTCTATGAGTTCAATATCGTTTTGTTTCAATCCGGCTTGATCCAATGCCTTGGGAATGGCCTTTACCGGTCCGATTCCCATGATCCTGGGTTCCACTCCGGCTGCTGCAAAATTGACCAAACGAGCAATTGGCTCCAGATTCAATTCTTTGACCATCTCTTCAGACATGATTATCACAAAAGCGGCTCCATCACTCATTTGTGAAGAATTCCCAGCAGTTACACTACCATTTGCTGCAAACACAGGGCGCAACTTGGCCAATGCTTCTAATGAAGTCCCTTTTCTGGGACCTTCATCTTTTGTTACTGTATAATTGGTGGTTTCTTTTTTCCCTTGATCATTTACAAAGGTGTATTCGATATCAATGGGAACGATCTGATCCTGGAATCGATCTTCAGCCTGTGCTTTAAGGGCTTTCATATGGGATTGGTAGGCAAATTCATCCTGGTCCTCACGCGAAACATTGAATTGATTCGCAACGGCTTCTGCAGTAAGTCCCATTCCCCAGTAATAATCTTCATTACCTTCTTTGGCCAATTCATAATCAGGAGTGGGTTTATAACCTCCCATTGGGATATAACTCATACTTTCAGATCCTCCGGCAATGATGCAATTGGCCATACCACTTTGGATCTTTGCAGTGGCCATGGCAATGGTCTCCAGTCCCGAGGCACAATATCTGTTGACCGTCACCCCAGGTACGTCCTCGATCTTAAGACCCATTAATGAGATCAATCGAGCCATATTCAGTCCTTGTTCTGCTTCCGGCATAGCATTCCCCACCATGACATCATCGATTCGTTTCTTATCGAATTCGGGAAGCTCGCCCATCATATATTGTATGGTCTCTGCGGCAAGTTCATCCGGGCGTTTAAATCGAAATAAACCCCTTGGAGCTTTACCAACTGCTGTTCTGTATGCCTTAATTATATACGCTGTTTTCATCTTTTAATTTCTCAATGGTTTTCCAGTTTTGATCATATGTTCCAGTCTTTCCAAGGTCTTTCTCTCGGTACAAAGACTTAAAAAAGCCTCTCTTTCCAGATCCAATAGATAATCCTCACTAACTCGTGTGGGTTCAGATAGATCTCCGCCGGCCATGACATAGGCCAACTTATTGGCGATCTTCTTATCATGTTCACTGATATAGTTTGCTGCTTGCATGGAGTCTGTACCTACCAGGAACATGCCTAATGCTTGTTTGCCAA
>JAHEHC010000124.1 GCA_024644805.1 Flavobacterium sp.
TTCCTTTAGCAGTATTCTTGCTGTTGGGTATTTTTAATAAAAAGATCAAGCCCGGTATTTCAGGGTATATTGGAGTTTTTGGGCTATTGGCATCTGCAGCATTGTCGTTTTATGCAGCTTATCAGTATTTCTTTGCCACCGAAAAGATCGATGGTGTATACCAGACATTTATTCAGAAGACGGTTTGGATGAATTTCACCGACACCCTGAGCATCGATATGGGTATTCTGGTTGACCCGATATCGGTTATGATGTTGGTGGTTGTCTCTTTGGTATCATTGATGGTGCACATTTACAGTAGGGGCTATATGAAAGGAGATGGCGGATACACCAAATTCTTCGCATTTCTATCTTTATTTACATTTTCCATGTTTGGACTGGTGCTGGCTACGAACCTATTCCAGATCTATATCTTTTGGGAATTGGTGGGGGTTTCATCCTATCTGCTGATCGGGTATTATTATACCAAACCGTCTGCAGTCGCTGCAGCTAAGAAAGCATTTATTGTGACCCGTTTTGCCGACCTTGGATTCCTGATAGGTATTATGGTCATGGGGTATTATACCGGAACATTCGATTTTGAGACCTTGAACAACCCAGAAGGTAGCGCTATATTAAGCTGGGCATCAACCTCATTTATGGGCTTATCGGTACTCACCTGGGGACTCTTATTGATATTCATTGGTGGCGCAGGGAAATCGGCTATGATGCCATTCCATATATGGTTACCTGATGCCATGGAAGGACCCACACCGGTATCGGCACTGATCCATGCCGCAACCATGGTGGTTGCAGGTATCTATTTGGTGGCCAGACTGTTTCCCATGTTCTACTTTGTTGAAGAAGGATTCGCGCTCAATGTGGTCGCCTATGTTGGTGCCATCTCTGCGTTATTCGCAGCGATTGTGGCCATCACACAAAATGATATCAAACGGGTCTTGGCCTATTCAACCATGTCTCAATTGGGATATATGATGCTGGCATTGGGGGTGTCTGGTTATGAAGGTCACGACGGACTAGGATATATGGCCTCCATGTTCCACCTATTTACCCATGCCATGTTCAAGGCCTTGTTATTCCTGGGTGCAGGTTCTGTGATCCATGCGGTTCATAGTAACTACCTGAAAGATATGGGTGGATTAAGAAAATACATGCCGATAACGAACATTACCTTCCTGATCGCAGCTTTGGCCATAGCCGGAGTCCCACCATTTGCTGGTTTCTGGAGCAAGGACGAGATTCTGGTGGCTGCTTATGAGCACAATCAGCTGATCTATTTCATAGGATTGTTCGTAGCCGGACTTACCGCATTTTACATGTTCAGGATCTATTTCGGGATCTTCTGGGGAAAGGATACCTCTTACGAGCACAAACCGAAAGAATCACCATTATCCATGACCTTCCCATTGATCGTATTGGGATTGTTGAGTATCACAGCAGGTTTCATCCCATTCAGTGATCTGGTCACCGCCAATAAAGCTGCATTTGAAATGCATCTGAATTATCCTTTAGCTGCAGTAGCAGTAGGAGTTGGACTGATCGGTATCATACTGGCCTGGGTATTCTATAAGAAGGAGAACGATCTTGCAGATCGTTTTGCAAAAGGATTTGGATTGTTCTATAAATGGGCCTATAACAAGTTCTATTTCGATGAGATCTATCTTTTTGTGACCAAGAAGATATTATTTAAAAGAGTCGCTGCCCCAATAGCAAAATTTGACAGGAAGGTCGTCGACGGCACCATGGTCGGTATTGGTAATACTACCGTTAAGACCTCTGAAAAGATAAAGGGAATGCAATCGGGTAGATTGCAAGACTATGCCTATGCCTTTATTGCAGGCGTGGTGATTCTGGCCTTGATATTTATTTATTTGTGGGAGCTTTAATGAAATAAGAATATGGATATACTAACCCTCTTTATCGTAGTACCTCTGATCACCGTGTTGATCCTCTTTTTCGTTAAGGGATTGAAACGTTCTCGCATCGTTGCCATGATCGGTAGCTTTGTTCAGCTTGGAATGGCGATCAATCTGGTATTTGCCTACATGAAGGAAAAGGATGTGAATGATGCCATCATGGTGTTTACACGGGATGTGGTCTGGTTCGAGAACTTTAACATTCACTACGCCATTGGCGTAGATGGAATCTCAGTGGCCTTATTATTATTGACTTCGATCGTGGTCCTGGCAGGAGTGTTCATTTCCTGGAAAATGTGGGACCTGCCCAAGGAATTCTTTATTTCATTGATCGTATTGTCAATCGGGGTCTACGGATTCTTTATTTCCATCGATCTGTTCACCATGTTCGTATTCTTTGAAATTGCCGTTATACCCATGTATCTGCTCATTGGGATATGGGGATCCGGTCCTAGGGAATTCTCAGCCATGAAACTGACCCTGATGCTTATGGGAGCCTCAGCAGTATTATTGGTAGGTATACTGGGGATCTATTTCAATTCAAATGCCGATGGGGGGGCACTTACCTTCAACATCCTTGAGATCGCCCAGGTGAATATACCCTATGAGGCTCAGAAGTTGTTTTTTCCATTGACGTTCATCGGTTTTGCAGTAATTGGGGCCTTATATCCTTTCCATACCTGGTCGCCCGATGGTCATGCTTCGGCACCAACAGCTGTATCAATGTTACACGCGGGAGTACTTATGAAACTTGGGGGTTATGGAGTATTCAGAGTGGCCCTGTATTTGTTGCCATTGGGAGCGATCGACTGGTCCTGGATCTTTATTATCCTAGCCGCAATTGGAGTGATCTATGGTGCCTTTTCAGCATTGAAGCAAACCGACCTGAAATACATAAATGCTTATTCATCGGTAAGTCACCTTGGACTGGTATTGTTTGCCTTATTGATGTTCAATAAGACGGCCTGGAACGGAGCGATCCTGCAATCCTTATCACACGGATTCATGACGGCCCTATTCTTTGCCTTGATCGGGATGATCTACGAAAGGACCCATACCCGAGATGTTAAAAAATTAGGAGGGTTGCTGAAGGTGATACCATTCATCTCTGCCATCTATGTCATTGCCGGACTTGCATCTCTTGGATTACCAGGGTTCAGCGGTTTTGTTGCTGAAATGAACATATTTGTTGGTGCTTTTCAGAAAGAGGATATGTTCTATCGGATAGTGACCGTAATCTCAGTTTCAGCAATTGTTGTTACTGCGGTGTATATTTTAAGAGTTGTTGGAATTATGCTGATGGGTCCGGTGAAGAATAAAGAATTTAAAAAAATGCCAACAGTGACTTGGTATGAAAAGACCGGGATTATGTTATTGTTAATACCGATTGTGGCAATTGGAGTTGCTCCTCTATGGTTAAGTGAAATGATATTGGAAAGTTTACAACCTTTTTTACAGGGGTTGATTTAAATAGGTCGGAAGTCGGAAGATGGAAGACAGTAGAAATAAATTGAAAATTTATAATAAATAAGTCTTTAGACTTTGGTCTTCTGACTTTAAGCTAAAAATAAATGGATTATAGTAGTTTTCTATTGATGAGGCACGAACTGGTTCTACTGGCGATCATACTGATCCTGATCGTTGCTGAGATCTTCATCCCTTTGAATAAAAAGAGGAGCATTGTACATCTGGCCATCTTCCTCTTTGGGATACACACTGCTGTTGGGTTCTTCCAAATTGATGCTGGCAGCTTGTTTGGTGGTATGTTCCGTTCTAACGACCTTATCCATTTCTTTAAGAATGTACTTAATATCGGGGTGTTTATATTGCTGTTGCAATCGGCTGATTGGATTCAGGAGAAGATCGTCGATCAGAATAGGGGAGTCGAATTCTTTATATTAATGTTTACCTCACTGTTGGGAATGTATTTTATGATCTCTTCCGGAGATTTTCTGATGTTCTACCTCGGACTGGAATTGTCTACTTTACCAATAGCTGCATTGGCTGCCTATGAGACCACCAAGATGAAATCCAGTGAAGCGGGTATCAAATTGATCTTGTCAGCAGCCTTGGCATCAGGGGTTTCCCTGTTTGGGATATCCATGCTCTACGCCACTACCGGATCGATCTATTTCAATGATATCATGAGCGTGTTAAGCGTTTCAAATCTATCGATCCTGGGAATGATCATGTTCTTTGCCGGATTGGCATTCAAGGTATCATTGGTACCCTTTCATTTTTGGACTGCAGATGTATATGAAGGAGCACCAATAAGTGTCACATCATATCTGTCGGTGATCTCGAAGGGAGCAGCCATTTTCATATTGATGATCCTGTTATTCAGCGTGATGAAATCATTGATGCCTGTATGGGAATACATGATCTACGGTGTTGCGGTTGCCACTATGTTCATCGGTAACCTGTTTGCCCTGCGTCAACAGAACATGAAACGATTCCTGGCCTTCTCATCGATCGCTCAGGCTGGGTTCATACTTCTGGGTATGATCTCCGGAGATCAATTGGGAACGGCGACCATAGTCTATTTTGTATTGATCTATGTGTTCTCCAATCTGGCTGCCTTTGGTGTGGTACAATCCATCTCATTGAAGACCGGGAAAGAGAACATGAATGATTATGAAGGACTCTATCGCACCAATCCCATGTTGAGCCTGGTGATGATGCTGGCCTTGTTCTCCCTGGCAGGAATTCCACCTGTTGCCGGTTTCTTCGGAAAATTCTTCCTGTTCACCGCTGCAGCAAGTAAAGGGTTCTATCTTTTGGTATTCATTGCAGTAGTGAATGTGACCATTTCGTTGTATTACTATTTGTTGGTAGTTAGAGCCATGTTCCTACGGAAGAGTGATAGTGCCATTCCATTTTTCAGGAATAAACTGTATATGCGACTGGGATTGATCATTACAGTGATCGGTATACTTGTCTTGGGAATATACAGTCCGTTATACGATTATATATTTGAACTCAGCAACCATTTTTAATTTTGAAATTATGTCGTTAGAAGGAAAACATCTATTTGGAAGTATTGAGGATACCCGGGTTACGTTTATTGAAAAAAAGATAGGGGAGGACCGTAAGGACTTTTTGAAGAAATTATTGGAGCATAACGGATTTGAAGTGATCATTCAGGAAGAGAAAAGAGCCTCCGAGGAAGAACCCCAACTCTATACCGTTGCGACCACCGATATGGTCTTCAATCCGACCATCTGGATCTACGGAAGAAAGCTCAGGACCTTTGATGGCCATAAGGTATCTCCGGCCTACTGGGAACAACGCACCAAGGATACCGCTCCACAATACTGGAGGGAGGCTTTGAGGAAATAAGAGTTTTATGAGCTTTTAGACGTTACGACCTCATTTTTATTCAGCTATATTTGATTTTCAGCCTTAACTATTTCAATATTCCTGAAAAAATTGAAACATAATACAATCCAGTCACAATAAATACAACACCTGCCACAACTCGCATTATTTTTTCAATTTTCGCAATTCTGTTGTAGAATACACCAACTTTTCCTACTGTGAAGGCCAATAGGTAAGTGAAAAGAATTACAGGCAATCCTGTTCCGAATGCAAATACAATTGGTAGATAAAGCCCGACTGCCGATGAAATGGTCATCGGAATTAACATAGCAAAGAACAAAACTCCACTATAGGGACAAAATGCCAATGCAAAAACGACGCCTATCAAAAAAGATCCCAATAAGCCTTTATCTTTAAATTTTTCGGATAGTTTTTCTTGAAAATTCAATTTTCCAAAATAGTTTAGCTTGATAAAATTTAACATTACCAAGCCGACTATTATCAGTAGAGGGCCTAAATACTTTTCGCCATTCTGATTGAAAAACCGGGCAATATGAAACTTACTTGCACCAAAATAAAGTATCAAACCAATTGCAGTATAGCTAAACCCTCTTCCTA
>JAHEHC010000125.1 GCA_024644805.1 Flavobacterium sp.
ATCGATGATCCCGGCTTCAAGCATGTCTACATACTGATCGGTCTTGGCATCATATCCGAAGTTCTTCTTCCCTTCCAATACTTTGTTGGCCACCACTGAACCTTCACTTCCTGAATTCTCCACGATTGTTCTTAGCGGTGATTCTATAGCATTGGCAACTATCTTTATTCCGGTCACTTCATCCAAAGAATCGGCGCTCAATTTCTCAAGGGCCGCCTTGGTACGGATCAGTGCAACTCCACCTCCGGCAACAATTCCCTCTTCCACAGCAGCTCGTGTTGCATGTAGGGCATCATCTACCCGGTCTTTCTTCTCTTTCATCTCCACTTCAGAAGCAGCTCCGACATACAATACTGCAACACCTCCGGCCAATTTTGCCAATCGCTCCTGCAGTTTTTCTTTATCATAATCGCTGGTTGTACTTTCAATTTGAGCTTTTATCTGATTCACACGGGCTTTGATGTCAGTTGATTTTCCGGCACCATTTACGATAGTTGTATTGTCCTTGTCGATGGTCACGGTCTCTGCCGTCCCCAGCATATCTATAGTTGCGTTTTCAAGGGTGAATCCACGTTCTTCTGAGATCACGGTTCCTCCAGTTAGGATTGCCACATCTTCCAGCATGGCTTTTCTACGATCACCAAATCCTGGAGCTTTAACAGCAGCGATCTTCAATGAGCCTCTTAATTTGTTGACTACCAATGTGGCTAAGGCCTCTCCATCTACATCTTCAGCGATGATCAAAAGAGATTTCCCTTGTTGAGCTACTGGTTCTAGTACCGGTAACAGGTCCTTCATGGAAGAGATCTTCTTATCATAAAGAAGGATCATTGGATTTTCCAGTTCCGTTTGCATTTTATCGCTGTCAGTTACGAAGTAAGGAGACAGATAACCACGGTCAAATTGCATACCTTCCACCACATCTACATAGGTTTCAGTACCCTTTGATTCCTCAACAGTGATCACACCTTCTTTGCCTACTTTCTTAAAAGCTTCTGCAATTAGCTCACCGATCATCTCATCGTTATTTGAAGAGATCGAAGCAATCTGTTTGATCATATCGGATGAGTTGCTCACTTTTTTACTTTGCTTTTCCAGATCGGCTATAATTGCCGTAACGGCCTTATCGATTCCACGTTTTAGTTCCATTGGGTTGGCACCAGCAGCAACATTCTTTAATCCTACTTGAACGATCGCCTGAGCAAGCACCGTTGCAGTTGTGGTACCATCACCTGCCAAGTCATTGGTCTTTGAAGCCACTTCTTTGACCATCTGAGCTCCCATATTCTCAAGAGCATCTTCCAATTCTATTTCTTTGGCTACGGTAACACCATCCTTGGTGACTTGAGGTCCTCCAAATGATTTGCTGATGATCACGTTTCTACCTTTTGGTCCCAACGTTACTTTTACAGCATTAGCAAGTGCATCAACCCCCTTTTTAATACTATTTCTTGCTTCTACATCAAATTTTATATCTTTTGCCATCTTGTATTTTGTTTTAATTATAAGCCTAAGCCTATAGTTTATTAATAGTTATTGTTTTTAATATGGTATAATTATTAGATGATCGCAAGAATATCATCTTCTCTCATGATGAGATAATCCTTACCTTCGAATTTCAGTTCACTTCCTGAATATTTACCATAGAGAACGGTATCTCCAACTTTAACTGTCATATCATGATCTTTTTTTCCCTTACCAACAGCAACAATTTTACCTTGCTGAGGTTTCTCCTTTGCTGAATCGGGAATATAGATACCAGATGAGGTCTTAGTTTCAGCCTCCTGAGGTTCTACCAAAACCCGGTCTGAAAGTGGTTGAATTTTTAATGCCATATTCAATATTTTTAGTTTGTTAAATTAATTGTTCCATTCCGATTTTACAGAAACTATGCCAATCCCATTTTAATGACAGAATGAAAAAAAGAATGCCAGCTTGTCATAAGCTGACATTCTAAAATCAAATTTTTTAAATGGTATTGATTGTATCGACTAGAATTTATATTGTAATATAAAATCTGCCGAATAAGTTATCGCCAATGAATTTAAATTGATATTCGGGTTGACGCCAATACCAAAATGTTCACCGAAGTAGTAGATGAGTTTTGCTCTTACAGGAAATCCTACAGTAGTTTCATTTTTTAATAAATTAAAGGTTGAACTATTTGAATATCCCCAATTAAAATATCCGACCCCTGCATGTGCTTCAAATTTCAATCGATCGCTCAGGTCCCATTCTCTACCATAGGTGATGCTTATTTCATAGGCTTCTCCATCTTCAGAGCTTAAAACATCAACTTCTCCTCCAATATTAAAATAAACTGAGATAAGGTTTTCATTATAATTGGTAGTGAAATCCGCTACAAAGTTTAATCCTCCACTACTGTTGATTTCTTTTGAAGTAAAATCAATATATCCTAATCCGGCGCTGATAGAATGAATCCTAAAACTATTTTCCTGAGAAATACAAAAGATTGGGAACAGACCTATAATGATCAGGAGTTTAATGGTTTTTAATTTCATAATAGAATGATTTAGAATAAAATTGTATTTAAGTGACGATTTTTAGGAGATCAATTAAATGAACAATTTCAAATAGGGGAGTCATACACTATAAAGATATATAAAAGTAAAAACGAACAATGATCCCTAAAATTGTACTTCTAAGAATCATTGTTAATTTGATTATTGAACACCTGTTTTTTCAGTGATCAACAACCAGTTGAAATATGGTTAATTCACCATCGATCGTTATATGTAAAAAATAGATCCCGTTTGGGATATCAATGGTACTGATGGTTTTCTCTATATTGCTGCTTTCTCCCTCATAGAGAATGGTTGAATAGTTGTCATATATCTTAATTTGGTAGTTTCCTGCAGGATACGTACTGAAGTCCAAATTGAAAGAAATATCAGTAGTATTGGGATAGGGGACCACTGGTTGTGGAGGGTCTCCACCACCTCCATTTCCATGCTCCACATAGATCATAACAGCATCACCATTTCCGCAGGAATTCTTTCCCATAAGTTGAACATAGCCGTTATTTTCGGCATTTCCGGTAAACACTTGAGCAATTCTTCCGGCATTCGGGGAAACCTGCCAATTATCGCCAAAGTAATCAAATGGATATACGACCTCAAATGGATATGGCAGCCACCATTCATAGGAGGTCGCACCAACCGATTCACCTCCCGTATAGGTCACCAAGGAACCGGTAGATACAATTTCAGGTCCGTCGAGAAATCCCGGTGATGAAGGTCTTCCTACCCAGAGGTCTTTACGGACTGTGTGATAGGGGTAAATTGCTTTTATAAATCCTGAGTTGCTTGAGGAGCCATTGTTCTGAACAGTCACTGAATAATCATCGGAAGTGATGATCTGAAGGTTCGCAGAGACTTCCCAGTTGGGTACCGGACTTGCTGTACAGGCTGCAAATTCATAAGTGACCATATCGTTTTGGCAAATGGCATCTGGCCCGATCAGGTCATTACCGTCCAGGTAGACCGTTGGTGCTTGGTGATTTCCTGACAGCTCTTCCATTAGCCAGTTGATACTATTCTCAGTGAAAGAAGTATGTTGTTCATTCCTGCCGGGTCCGTAGTAGGTATCGAAGGGTATTTCTCCGGTACAGACCAGATTCCTGTCCAAAGTTTGATCCCAATTGAAATCCGGATTGTAAAACCCCAGCGAACTAATCGTAGGAATAAATGAATTAACATGTTTAATAGTCTCAATTGACCAGTTATTAATGCAGATCTGACCAATTATCCATTCACATGGAACCGAATTTTCAATCGAGTATGCCAATTCTCTTTGAGAAGGAAACCATCCTCCCGGAATATTATCCATATTTCCCCTTGAGTTATTGTTAGTTATAAATCGATCAAAATATTTCCATCCTAAGAATGTCTTTTCTTTGAAGTAAGATATCTTATGATTATTCCCATTGGCAGGCATAAAATAGGTCTCCAAAGTTGCCAGATGACCAATCACATTTCCAGACCCTTCAATCTTTAATGTTTGTGCACCATTGGGGCCAAAATTCTCAGGAGTGAGAATGCCGCTGATCCCAGTACCACCTGATTCAAATGGATTATCGAACAGGGTCTTTTTATCCAAAGACCCATTGATCAATGCGATCTTTCGCAGATTTTGAGGATATCCATTACTTCCCGGCAACCCATTATTGTATAGATGATTGTAATAATTAATGAATATGGGCCGTCCCTTGGTAGTAGAGAATCCTTGAGAAATAGTTCTTCCATCCAACCAATACTGATTCAGCTGGGTGCCATTTCTTCCGCTATACTGTTCGATGAGTTGTTGCCGTGCTGCAGCCGAACCCAACTGATTGTCCCAAAAATCCTGAGCTACAACACTACCTCCATAAATGGTGTTAATTAATGATTGGACACCCATAGGAATATTAGCTCCAAGGTGCGGACTATCCAAACTCACCCATAATCGGGTATTGTGTGGCATATTATTCTTTTCCATATAGGCCAGCGCATAACGAGAGATCTGACCACCCATACTCGGACCAACAATAACCAATTCCTCATTGCTGTTATTTTGTGACAATAGGGTATTCAATCTTTGATAGAGCTTAACATGGGTCAGGGCATTACGTTCAATATAGTCGGCTCCACCATCTATTTTAAATCCGTTGGCCCAGTGATTGGGATGATTCACAATCACCACATCATAGCCTATGGTCCTTAGTTCATCGATGATCTCTTTTTTAGTTCCTTGTCCATCGTAATAGACCATGACATCCTCAATTGAGTTATGAAGATCTTCAGGCAGATTCGAGTCGGAATCCTGGATCTTTCTCTTATCACCAGGATCAAACCCATCTATGATCACGATGGGCTTTAGTAAATTTTTCTGATTGTTTCCATTGTTGGTGTGATAGAATATTCGATAATCCAACTTTCCAATATAGGCTTCAGTCTCATTAAACCCCTGATAAGGGATATCACTCCATACCGATCCGTTTTCAATGAGTGGGTCTGGAGCAGGCTGTACCAATTTAACGTGAATGACCGCTTGGGTCGTTAGTGTGTGGCCATCTTCAAAAGTGGCTGTGAAGGTCAGCGTTTTAAAACCCGATTCATTATAGGGGATGATGATCTCTGAATTGGATATAGCCCCATTTTCCATTAAGACAAAATCATTATTGGTATCGAAATTAGCGATGAGACCCATGATAGTTCTCCCGGGAGCATCTTCTATAAGAAAGGTGTTATCTATTTTGAAAACGACCTCTTCCCCTCTCATGTAAGTCTTCAACGGGGATACCAAAAACAAATGACCCTCGTTGAAGGGTGGTTTTCCATTGGCGATCTTTTCAAATCGTTCATTGACGATTCTTAAGCCTCCGGCATTCTCATTGGCCGCTACATAATTCACCTTATGAAATTTAATATTCAGGATTCCGATATCGACCTTGTTTGGTAATGTATCCGAAGTATATGAATTCCGTAAATCTTTATGAGATATGAATTTTTCTTGGTTGGATGAATTATAGATTTCCAACAATGCTTGTTCAAAATAGTTAGTGGAGGCTATATTTATGGAATCGTTGAACTGGTCCAATTGGGCCCAGGATCTCACCCGATCATATAAGACTCCTGATGTAAAAGATGATTGGTCTATGTTAACCAACATACTATCGATACTGACCTCTGTTGAGTCCTGTGCAGATAAATGGGTTAAAAGTGATAGAAAAACGAGGAATAATGATAATTTTCTCATAATTTTGATGTGTTAATAAGTGAAACAATTGTATTTGATTTATTTATTTTCATTAAAGAGTGTCAGGGCTGTGACACTCTTTTTTT
>JAHEHC010000126.1 GCA_024644805.1 Flavobacterium sp.
TCCAACGGTTTTTACTGGAAGAATAACAGGATTACCCTATTTATCCGAGAACGAAAATCATCTCCTGCATTTAGGTATTGGCACAAGGTTTTCCAATGCTTCAGGAGGCATACAGTACAAATCAAAAACTGAAATTTTTAATGGCCCAATTGCAGTGGATACTGATTTGCTGCAAAACATAAATTCAACTTTTCATTATGGATTGGAAATAGCCTGGAGAAATGGTCCTTTTATTCTATTGGGTGAATACATCCAGTCGACTTTAAATTCTTCCGTACACAATACTTTAAATTTCAATGGATATAATGTAACAGCATCCTATGTATTAACTGGTGAAGTAAGACCCTATAATAAACGTAGTGGTGTTTTTGAAAAGGTATATGCCGCCAGAGATGTTAATACAGGTGGATGGGGAAAATTTGAAATCTTCAGTCAATGGTCTTCTTTAGATCTTAACGATAAATCAATTAACGGTGGTGAAATGAATACATTATCATTAGGTGTTCATTGGAGCCCTACGTCCAATATATATTTTTCAATGAATTACAGGTATTCTACCTTAGATAGGTTTCAACAAACAGGTTCGAACCACGGTGTGGTAACAAGGCTTGCTTTTGTATTGGAATAACTAATAAAACAGTATACAACAAGGTCTATAATTAATTGCTTAGAGGGTTAACAGAATTAAACTTCCTATATTTTAACTACCTTTAAATCCAACGGAGCATTGCGCACATCAAAAATCGCAACTAATCATACACAAAACCGTTCAAATCGTTTCTTTATCAAACTGTTTCATCAAATATTAAATGCATCTGCTTCATTTTCTTCACTACTGCATGTTGAACTGTGCCTAACTGCTCACTTGATCAATTTTGAATGTTGTTTAAAACAATGATCTTTCTCAGTTCATTTCCTTAAAAACACGGTACAAAGTCTATTTGCATTTGGTATCTTTATCATACGTATTACATGCCTAAAACACAATACCACATATATGTTGTAGAATTATCCAAAAAGGTATTTACCGAACATCGTCGGTTCAGAGAGGCCAATCCCCAGTTCAATGGGGTGCTTGAATGTCTCTATGTAGGCATGACCAGCAAGACCCCAAAAGAACGCTTTTTACAACACAAAAAAGGATACCGAAATAAGAAAGGAATCAAGATCTCATCCAATATCGTACAGAAATACGGCAGTTATCTGAGACCATCACTATACAACCACATTAACCCAATACCTACCAGAAAAGAAGCCCTCGAAATGGAAAGAAAACTGGCAATGGAACTTCGAAGGAAAAGATATGCTGTATGGTTCAACTAATTTTTTATAATTCAATGCTCTGATGAAACATATCCTATTTGTTTGCTCGGCCAATAAAGATCGATCTAAATCCGCAGATGATTATTTTTCTCAACAATTTGATGATCTTGAGTTCAAATCAGCGGGGACCAATCAAAGGATCTGTATGCAGTTAGGCACTCAAATGATACATGAGGAATTACTCGAATGGGCCGATGTCATCATAGCTATGCAAGAGAAACATCGGAAATTCATCAATGAAAATTTCTCAGGTGTGGATCAGAAGAAGATCAAAGTGATCCATATTCAGGATCGATATGGTTATTATCAAAAAGAATTGATCGATTTGTTGAAACAAAAAGTTGAGCCTTTAATAATGAACTATATATAGTTTATTCTATATGTTATAAAGGAATGTGTCTGTCTGTTCGAGCGCAGTCGAGAACTATTTATTGAGATGAATCAGTAGGTTTCGACTGCGCTCAACCAGACACTATAACAATCGAACTGACAGTCTACTTACCATCTAACCTTTCAACCAAGCTTCTTTTAATTCAAGCTGTTCTTTGCTTGCATCTTCTTTGACCACCAACTGAACTCCTGTGGTATAGGATTGGGTCAGTTCAGTATCAATCACGATCTCTTCACCTGCACGCTTCAATTTCACTGAGACAGCAGTACCGGGTTTCCACATATAGGCTTCGGTAAATACCTGATGTGCATTTTGCATGGTCACCACCGTTCCATTGATCTCATAGATCACATCATCGGGCATAGCTCCCTGCTCATTCCAAAAACTATTATCTGAGACCAATTCATTGAATCGAACAGTGCCATCGGCACTGGGAGTAACGATCAATGCCCCGTTATTTTGGATATAATTGGTTTCGACCTGGCTCTCCACTTTCATCAAACCAACCTTTTTAAAGAATGAATCGTAATCTATCGGTGTGTTACCTATGACATGTGTTTCAAAGAAATCTCCGATTGACGGGTAGGTCATCTTAACGATCTCCTCAAAAAGTGTATCATCTTCAAACGGTCTGTTCTTTCCATATTTTTGGGATAGTTCCTTCATCAAAGAGAGGATGCCTCTGTTTCCATCGCTTTCCTCCCGTATCAGGATATCGATACACATCCCGATCAAGGCTCCTTTCTGATAGACATTGAAATAATTTTCAGCATAGGGACTTACCAAAACATTCTCACTCATTTCAGTAAAGCTCATCGTATCGTCCAATCCCGATGCCGTTTGAATCTTTTCCATGATCGTAGTTAAGAATTCATCTTCGGTCACCAAACCCTGATCGATCTGAAACAAGGTGGCAAAATATTCGGTTACTCCTTCGTATAGCCAAAGATGTTTGGAGAAGGTCGGCTCATAATAATCGAAATAATGTATGTCCTCAGAATGAATGGTCAATGGGGTTACTATATGAAAGAACTCATGGGATACGATATCGATCAAACTGGTAGCCAAAGCATCAAAAGGCATTTGTTCGGGCATGACCACTACAGTGGATGTGTGATGCTCCAATGCACCAAATCCGGTTGGCGATGTCTCGTCCATCTCCGATAGATATAGGAATATATCATAACGTGCCGTCGAATTGATGTCGCCCAGGTAGGTCTTTTGAGCTTCCATCATTTTATAAATCGTTTCCTTCAAGTCTTTTGCAGAGTGAATTCCATTTGGGGAATAAACACTAAACACGATTTTGATATCTCCGATCTGAAATTCTTCGATATCGAAATTTCCATACATCGCTGGATTATCGGTAATATCGAAATACCTCGGTGCATAATAATTGGTCGTTATCTCAGAACCATCTTCACTCATAGAACTATTTACAATCTGTAATGCTGAAGAATTCTTGAAATCGGATGGTGATGTTACATCCAAATGATACTGATTGCTTTCAAAATCTTGAAAATACCCTATGAATCCGGGGAGGTTCAAAACCACGTTCTCTGCTTCGATATTGGTTCCAGAGGGAGAGAATGGAGTTATAAGACCGGGTGTGTTTTCTACATCATAGGTGTCATTTACCCAATAGCTAATCTTATCCAGTTCGGTAGCATTTGGAATTAACCATGAATTGGTGTCGGTCTTGGTGAAATCCATTTCTTCTCCATGGATGTCAAAGGCTTTGAAGTCATCGATAAAGGCTCCGAAATCACTGATCTTATAGGTTCCCGGAATCACTTTTGGCAATCTATAGATCACCGTATCTTGTTTGAAGGCCTCAGGATCTATGGTTACAGGCGCCTTATCGTCTACGATATTGGTCAGATCGATCGAGGCATTTATACTGCCCAACTGGGTTTCAACTGCATTGATCTTGGTGCTTTTTGGAATATCACTATCATTCTGGGATTGAACTTGACTTCCAAAGAATAAGGCAATAATGACAAGGGATAGAATGAATCTCATAGGTATAAATAAAATGTTATGAATTTATGACTTCAAATATCCAAATCTGTTACATGACAGCACCTTAATGTTTCGTTAAATTTTTAAAACTGAAGTCGATCGATCTCAATCACCTTCCCCGGATCTATTTCCAGCATGATCTTTCCGATTCGAATTCGTATTAGTCGTAGCGTAGGAAAACCGACCGCAGCGGTCATCTTTCTGACTTGTCGATATTTCCCCTCGGTAAGCGTTATGGAAAGCCAACTTGTTGAACCGTGTTTCTGGTCCCTTATCATTCGATATTCTATGGGCAGGTCCAACAGGGGTGCTAAGATTGAAACCTGGCACGGTTTGGTCTTGAATTTCCCTCCTGGCAAACCGATCTCGACACCATTCCTGAGTAATAGAACAGCCTCTTCGTTTATCTCCCCATCAACCTCAACATAATACTCCTTCTCTATTCCTGAACTGCAAATATGATGACTTAGTTTACCATCTGTTGTTAAAAGCAATAGTCCTTCTGAATCCTCATCCAATCTTCCAACTGCCATGGTTCCTTTTGGAAATTCATAGAGATCACCCAATAACCGCTTCTTTCTTTTACCAGGGTATTTAAACTGACTCAAATACCCATAGGGTTTGTTCATTATAAAATGATAATGATCACTGGGTTGCATCTTATCTATTTTAATTTCTTTACTAAAGGACCTACGGTCATTCCTTGGATCAAGATCGAGAATACGACCACGACATAGGTCATTACCAGAAACAGGTCCCGATGCATTTCATGGGTCAGTCCTAAGGCCAAAGCGATCGAGATCCCTCCGCGTAAGCCCCCCCAGGTCATGATCAGATTGGTGTTTGGCACAAAATCGAGTTTTCTTTTGAAGATATTTACCGGCATCATCAAAGAGATGTATCTGCAGGCAAGAACGATAGGAATGGTGAGTAATCCGGCTACCAGATAATCAAGTTCAAAGGTAAGTACCAGTAACTCCATACCGATCAACACAAACAAGATGGTATTCAATAATATATCGATAAGCTCCCAGAACTTATCTACATAACTCTCGGTGATCTCTGACATTGCTGAATCCCTTACGGTATCATTACCGACTATGAGTCCGGCCGTGACCATGGCCAAAGGCGCCGAAAGATGTAATTTCTGTGCGATAACGGTTCCTAACATAACTGCTGCTAATGTGATGATGACCTCAATATCATAATCGTCAATGGATCGCATCAATCTAAATGTGATCCATCCCAATATCAGGCCCAACACCACTCCTCCGACCACTTCTTTCCCAAACAATTCGATGATGTTCATAGGATCAACATTTCCCTCACCAAGTAGCGCGATCTGAAACAAGGTCAGAAAAACTACTACCCCAACACCATCATTGAATAAGGATTCTCCAACGATCTTAGCTTCTAATTTCTTTGGGACACCGGCTTTTTTTAAAATTCCAAGTACGGCGATCGGGTCGGTTGGTGATATCAAAGCTCCAAACAACAAGCAGTATATGAATTGAATTTCAAACCCAACGATCTGTAAAGCATAGTACATCGAAATACCCACTAAAAAAGTGGAGGTCAAAACACCTACTGTAGCAAATACCAGAACTGGCCATCGTTGAACCTTCAATTGTTCGAAATTGGTATGGAGTGCCCCAGCGAAAAGAAGAAAGCTCAACATAATGTCCAAAAGAACTGTTCGAAAGTCGATGTGACTGATTATATATTTCTCGGCATTCAATAAAGTAGCATCGAAATAGCTCAATGCGAAGACCACTAAAGTGAATACTATGGTGATCAGCATCAATCCAATCGTGGTTGGTAATTTTAACACCCTTACATTCAAATAGCCAAATAATGCCGCAAGAACAACTATAACTGTAGTGATAAAAAAATAATCCATGTAAACTTCAAATTTCCTACTAATATAGGGTTTAAAGTCAGAATCTCATGAATTTTAATTCCTTGAAATTATTTAAATTTACTACTTCTAACCAACCAAAATTGATATGAGAAATTTCTTTGTATTGGTGTTATTACTGATCAGTTTAACGGTCGAATCACAAATATTAAATGTAGAGGCCCTCAGAAAAGTGACCGATACTTCT
>JAHEHC010000127.1 GCA_024644805.1 Flavobacterium sp.
GGCTAACTCGTGAAGAAACCCTTAAAGGTATGACCATCTGGGCAGCCTATTCCAATTTTGAAGAAGGGGAGAAAGGGAGCATTGAAGCAGGTAAATTTGCCGATTTTGTGATTCTGGATAAGGATATCATGACCATTCCGGAGAATGAGATCCCCAATGTTAAGGTATTGGGTACGTTTATAGATGGTGAGAAGGTCTATTAAAATGAATCAATATATTTCCGGGCTTACTCAGGATATTCCTTAAAGCATTATTCATTCGATCTATTTTTCAAAATGGCCTCGGTATAGTATTGATTGGTGAGATCTTCATCCTTGATCCCAATTTCAGATAAGAACGATTTGATGATGCTGAAACGGTGTTCGAATTCTTTTTCATCGGATGTAGGGCTTTCAACCTCGATAAAATTTTGACCCAACTCTTCTACAAAAGCCAGTGTGATCAACAGTTCCAATCCCTGGTATTCCAATTTGTAATTGATGCATTTTTTCTCAAAGCGAAGGCATATTTCATATCCTAACTTTTTTAGCAATGCAATCGATTTCTCCAGATCATTTATCTCGATTTCGATCTCTGGTTTTGATCTGCTGAATACATCGAAGGGAGGATCCTTATAGGTAATCAGGTTTTTTATTATTGAAGATCGTTTATCCTTTATGCATCGCAATCTGAGTTCTCTCTGACTGTTGGATAATGTATTATTGGAATCGAAATAGATGGATTCATAGCTCAACTCTTCCTTTGAGCTGAAGTCATAAGACTCGATAGTTGCTGTAATGCTCTTTTTATTCTTGAGAATAGCTTTAAGTTCAACTTCAAACATGGAAATGCCTATTTGATCCAAAATAGGAAAATGAAAACAGGTAATTCAGAAAAACCTGCCCATCCTTAAACGCCAAGCATTCGCAGACAGGCAAGCTTTCTTCTCTACTACGGAAGTAGAATTATTTAAGAGTAATTATTCCAACACATGGATATTCTTCTCTTTACATATCTCTTTCAATTGGTCTGGCCAAATTGAAATGGTTACCTCACCTAAATGAGCACACCTTAACAAGTACATATAAGTACGCGATTGTCCAATTCCTCCGCCGATACTCAGTGGGATCTCATCATTTAGTATGGCCTGATGATATGGAAGCTCAAGGAAATCCATTTGATCGGAGATCTCTAACTGGGCTTTCATACTTTCTTTGGTCACACGAACTCCCATAGAAGTAAGCTCATGCCTTCTTTTGGTCACTGGGTTCCAAACCAGGATATCACCGTTAAGTCCATACATCTGCTCACCATTCTTCTTAATAGTAGGTGTGATCCAATCATCGTAATCGGCTGCTCGCATTTCATGCGGATATCCATCTTTCAATACCGAACCAATTCCAATGATGAATACTGCGGGGTATTCCATTATCAGTTTGGTTTCTCTTTCTTTTCTTGGAAGGTCTGGATACATTTCCAGAATCTCCTCGGCATGGAAGAAGGTCAATTCTTCCGGGAAATCAGGATAACGCGGATCATCCAACTCAGGGAATTTCTCTTTTACCATCTTACCGGCACCCACGATCACTTTCCATATCTTTTGAACTGTGTCTTTTAGATAATCCAAGGTTCTGTCCTCGGCGGTGATCCGTTTTTCCCAATCCCATTGATCCACATAGGATGAATGGTCATGATCCAGAAAATAATCCTTTCTCACCGCTCGCATATCGGTGTTTATTCCTTGTCCGACTTCACATTCGAATTGAGCTAAAGCCATTCTTTTCCATTTGGTAGCGGCTTGAACCACTTGGGCTTCGATCCTTTTTGGCAATCCAAGACCAGCTGGGAAATCGATTGGTGTTCTGGACCCATCTCGATCCAGATAATCGTTTACCCCACTATCCTTGCTAACAATCAGTGGAACCTGAACCATCTGTAGGTTCAATGCTTCTGCCATACCTTTTTCTATATAGTCCTTGACCATATAGAGTGCCTCCATCCTTTTAAGAGGAGGAAGTAAAGCGTGATAATTGTCGGGCAATACCTCTTTTACTTTTTCATAGGTACTGATCCCCGGGCCTGCTAGATCTGTTTTTTTATCATACATAATTATATCAATTTGTATAAATAATAGTAGAGAGAAGATCTGCTAATTATTTATGGTTTCTCAAGACAAGAAGAAATATTGGGAAGTTGATATAAAAATAACCGAACCAATATGATATAAAAATAGGAGAATCATCTTTATATCAAAATCCGTAATAAAGGTAATGATATTGGTGATGAAAAACAATCATTTAGGAATTAATGTAACCTAAGTGAAAATCAATTATAAAGCCTTGAATTATTCGTCCAGAACCTCAAATAATTTTAGCATATTCTTTTCTGAAGTGTTGGGTACTTCTGATATCAATGCGTATTTACCTGGATCAAGATTTACTTTGAAATAACCCATGTTACCGGCAGGCATATCATTTACACCACCAAGAAAAGTTACCCCCTCAGGAGATGGAGTGATCAACCCTTTTGGGTCTACCCAATTCATCCATTTTTCCAAAGCATCGATATCGGCATTGTCGTCTAGTTTAACCAAATTCACATCATGTCCTGTGAAATTCTCATGAACGATCTGATCCTGAAATTTCACAGCGAAAACCTGCTCACCTTTGGAAAGTACCTCCTTGTTTATGATACCGTTTTCACTGGATATAATAACATTAACAGTCGGATTAGGTGGTGAGTTGTTGGAGTTCTCATTCAATACAATTAATTCTTTGACCATCCCCATGGAATTATGAAATACCCCATTGGCCATTTTTACATAACATTCAACTAAATAATAACCTGGATCCAGTTTTATGGTGGTTTCACCCATCAGGCCTGGTGAGATCAATCCAGATCCACCTACAAAAACAATTTTAGAAAACCATTCCGGGAGTTTACCAAATTCTGCAAATCCCTCTTCAGTTTTTCCTTCATTTAACAGATCCATCCCTTTTTGAAATACAGGACCAACCTCTTTTTCAGCATCTTTAATAAATTTTCCCTCAGGGTATTTATTTAAAAGAAAAAAATGAGTTTCTTTAGATCTATTGAAATACTTGAACGTATTCCACCCTGAAGTGATCTCATCAGGCATCTGGAAATCCATGACTTCAGTGACGATCTCAATCGCATTATCTTCGATTACTTCAATAATTTCTTCAGCATTTTCCTTTTTATCCGATTTACACGATTGGAATGCGAGAATAGAGAATGCGATCAGAAATAAATAAATAAAATGGGTTTCCGTAGAAAAATAGATGGGTCGTTTCATAATGATTTGATTAGTGATTAAGCTGTAAATATAGAAAATTCAGATAACCAATAAACTATTTGCCACCTTTAGCTTGAAGATCGGCAATACATAAGGGATCAAAATCTGGAACGACTCCCAAACGTTTAATATTTCGAGCGAAATTGCTGGCATAGTACATCAGACAATCCTCAACGTTACAGTGGTTTGGATTGGCCATATCCTCGTGATCCTGATGAATATCATCGTTGGTCAGATCAACTAAAGCCAGAATATGTCCAAACTCATGATGCAAAGTGGAACCCTCCAATAATTCGAGGTCTATGTTTTGATTTTCACTCACTAACTGTAAGGTCTTTTCATAAACCACCAAAGAGGTGTTTCTATATGCGGTTCCTAATGTTTTTATGGCAGGGGAGTCGCTTTCCGCTTCAGCATTGGAGAAGAATATATAAAGCGCGATGGTATTTTCAGTGGTGTATTCAGACCGGTATTCCTCTTCTATGGCTTTGATCTCATCTAGTGAATAAGATTCCTCCAATGGTATTGATATAACATTTTCAACAAAAGTGATTCCACCTGGTTTGTAAATTCGATCATTAAGCAAATTCCTGAAACGATCGATGGTCTCCTGTTTTGGAGGATATGCAGAAGTATAAACCAATTCAACGATCATGGAGGTATAGACATCATCCGAAAGAATATCCTCCGCTGATGTCCCCAAAGATTTAAGATTCTCGGCTCTGGGATCAACTACACCGTTATTGCTGTCATCACTCTTACATGAAAATAACGTAATGAAAGTAAAAAAGAGTATGAAAAAGGTATGTCGTGAAAAAGCCATGTACTAAATTTGTAATATTGCAAACATAAACTTTAATTGGTCTTCATGAAAGCCCGGTCATTCTTTTTAACGATTTTTTTAACTATTTGTTTTTCGACGTATGCACAGGTCGATGATTTTCAGGAAATGATCATAGAATGCCTACAATTAAACGGCACCAATATGGTTTACGAACAGGAATACGACAATACCCTGCACCTGCTTTACAAACAATTTAAAACAGCCAATGCACCCGAATCCTTTTGGAATGACCTTCGATCGGACAAAACTGAAAAGGTTGGCAAATTGATTCCTTACCTGGCTTTTGCCTACCGAAAGCATTTTTCAAAAAACGATATAGCTGAAATGATCGAATTCTATCGAACTGAAACTTCACAGATCTGGTTAGAATCTCCCAATATGTTAACAGAAGATCAGCAAAATGAAGTAAATTCTTTTTTTGAGAGTGAAGTCGGACAAAGAATAAAATCCAAAGAGAGTTTCTTAAAAGAAGATATGGACGAGATCGCCAGTCATTGGAAACGGGAACTGTTCGCTGAAAAAATGAGTGTCTTGATCAAGAACGGCTATTCTCCGCAATAGTGATTCGTGCCAGATAGTCGTAATTCTCTCCATTAGCGATGACTTCGAAATCTAGTCCGTTCTCATCACAATAATTCCTAAAGGTATGTTCATCGAGGTACAGCATTGGAAATGGATCACTGCTCCATTCCTTATAGTGAATAAGGTAGGTCAGTTCACCATAATAATTCAATTCACCTGGTACCATGATACTTCCTTGCTCAACCCCTTTTGGGTACATATACCGAAGATCGCTGGAGTCAATAAGCAGTTGTCCATTAACTTTCAAAAGGCTCTTCAATTGCTTGAGATAAGTACTAATTAGTTCTAACTTTTGAAAGATCCCGGAACCATTCATCAATAAAAGTATCGTGTCGTATTGTTCATCCTGAAGCTGAAGTATATCTTCAACAAATGCATTTTTTACTCCTCTTAAACGGCAGACTTCAATAGCACCTTCTGAAGTATCCACTGCAATTACATCCAGTCCTTTTTCCTGAAGGTACAGTGAATGGTTGCCAGCTCCACAGCCCACATCCAGGACCTTTCCATAGGATCTATCCAATGCGGTTTTCTCTAAATTGGGCATTTCAGAATAGTCTCTGAACAGATAGGGTAGTGGCAGGATATCTTCTTCACTGATGTTGGTTTCAGTTCGGATATCCTCCGTATAATCACCATGCTGGTAATCCAAAAGTGCTTTGCCGAATATATCGTTCATATTTAACTACATTTGAATGTTATGGATAACATCATCAACAATCTTCCGCAACGGGCCAAAGATACCTATAAATCCACTAAAAAGTTCTTTTCAAAACTAAAGAGAAAGCCTCCAAAGGATCTTGATGTGATCATGCAGGAATTGCATGATTCCGAATTTGAAAGAACCGATTGCTTGCAATGTGCCAATTGTTGTAAGACCACCGGGCCACTATTCACTGATAAGGATGTGGATCGGATTGCGAAACACCTCAGGATGAAACCATTTCATTTCATCGAATTCTATCTTCGTATCGATGAGGAGAACGATTATGTGCTTAAAGATGTTCCCTGTACATTTCTGGGTGAAGATAACTATTGCAACATCTATGATGTGCGTCCAAAAGCCTGCCGGGAGTTTCCGCATACCGACAGAAAGAAATTCCATCAGAT
>JAHEHC010000128.1 GCA_024644805.1 Flavobacterium sp.
GATCTAATAATTTGAGGTGTATTTTCCCCAGATGTCCTGCGCCTATTACCCCTGCTTTTAACATTGAATTTATTTTCAAACAAAGGTAGTAGTAATTATTCAAAAATCATAAGCGTATTGGTATACGAATCATTTGTATTAGCGGTGAATCTTTTCTTACTTTGCGTAACATAAACACCTACTTGTGAAAGACACATTTAAGCATAAGGGACTCAGAAAGAAATTGGTAGAAACCTTGATAGATAAAGGGATCAAGGATAAAGCAGTATTGAATGCGATCAATTCGGTTCCTCGACATTTGTTCATGGATTCTGGATTTGTTGGTCATGCTTATGTGGACAAGGCCTTTCCCATTGCTGCTGAACAGACCATCTCTCAGCCCTATACCGTAGCCAGACAGACCGAACTACTCGAAGTGAAAAAAGGAAATAAGGTATTGGAGATTGGAACCGGTAGCGGATATCAGGCAGCTGTTCTCTTGGAAATGGGGGTCGTGGTCTATACGATCGAACGTCAGAATGAGCTGTTCAAGAAGACCAGTAAGTTTCTTCCTAAATTAGGATACCGACCTAAAAAAATGGTATTTGGAGATGGGTATAAGGGCTTGCCAGAGTTTGCTCCTTATGACGGGATCGTTGTTACTGCTGCAGCATCTATAGTGCCAAAACCCCTGATGGCCCAATTGAAGGTAGGAGGCAGGCTGGTGATACCAGTTGGGGATAGAATACAGATCATGACAGTGATCACCAGAACATCGTCTACAGAATTCAGTAAGAAGGAATATGGGGAATATCGATTTGTTCCTTTATTGGAGGATAAGAATTAATTATTAAACGATTTCTTGATCCGAGCGAGTTTCTTTTTACTATCCCGGTCTTTAATACCTTCCCGTTTATCGTATTGTTTCTTACCTCGACAAAGTGCTATATCCAATTTTGCAAGACCTTTTTCATTGGTATACAGTAAAAGAGGAATGATCGTAAGACCGGTATTCTTGACCTCCTTCTCCAGTTTTTTTAACTCATTTCGATTGAGCAACAGCTTTCGTTCATTCTTTGGATTATGGTTAAAATGAGAGGCGTGTGAATATTCCTGGACGGTCATGTTGATCACAAAAAGTTCCTGATTGCTGAATTCACAGTAACTCTCAGCAATAGAGGCTTTTCCTTCTCGTATGGCCTTGATCTCAGTACCTCTTAATACGATACCAGCGGTATACCTGTCCAGGATCTCATATTCGAAACGAGCCTTCTTGTTCTTTATTTTTATCGATCTTTGCGCTGCCATGGAGCAAAAATACTATTAATTTGAGTATATTATCAATAGAATATATGCTATTGTAAGGCTTTGTTCCTAATTGATACCAATCATTTAAAATTAAGATCTAAAAATATGAGACCGTTTTTATATTTTCTACTGGTGTTATTAGTTGCCACATGCATTCGGAAAGATGATACTCTGACAGCTCAGGATATTGTTGACAAGGCCATTGAAAGAAGTTGTTCAGGCAATTGTGAAATGGTGTCCGTTGAATTTACATTCAGAGATAGGCGTTATATACGAAAGAGAGATGGAGGTTCTTTTGAATATAAACGGATCACAGCTTCTGAAAATGATACTATTACAGATATTCTTTCCAACAATGGTTTTAAGCGATTTATCAACGACACCCTGGACATCATCCCGGATTCCATGGCGGTGAAATACAGCAACAGTGTCAATTCCGTTCACTATTTTTCCCAATTGCCTTATGGATTGAATGATAAAGCGGTCAATAAAAAGCTAATTGGTACCGATACCATCAATGGTGAGATCTATTTCGAGATCGAGGTAACCTTCGATGAAGTAGGAGGAGGGAAGGACTTTGAAGATGTATTTCTGTTTTGGATCCACAAGACTGAATTCACCATGGATTTTTTAGCCTATGAATATTTTACAGATGATGGGGGGATCCGTTTCCGGGAAGCCTATAATGAAAGGCTTGTGAATGGAATTCGTATAATGGATTACAACAATTTTAAACCTCGATCAAAAGATGTTTCGCTGAGCGATATGGATGACCTTTTTGAGGAAGGTAAACTTGAACTGCTCTCTAAAATCGAGAACAAAGAACTGAAGGTTTCATTACTAAATGAAAATTTAGTTGATGGTCAATAGTTGAACACTCTTTTTATCTGCAATTACAGTAACAATATACAGATTCCCATTATTGGAATCGTCGATCAGATCAAACTGTTCTTTTCCCAATATGGAATTCACAAATTTGGGAGTAGTGTTGCTGTGACCGACCACTAAGACGGTTTTACCCGATGTTTTTGCTTTAAAGGAATCGCTGTAAAGATCGTTAGGATCATAGATGTCAATTGGGATGTTTTGCTTTTTAGAAACATAAAATGCGGTCCTCTTAGTCCTGTTATAGGAAGTGGAATAGATCTGGTCAAAATCGATGTTCTCAAATATTTCTGACCATTTTCTGGCTCTTTGCTCACCAGCCTCTGTTAATTTCGGATCCTTGTTGGTCGTTTCGCTACGATCTTTTTCAGCATGACGTATAAAATAATAGACTGAAGTGTGATTGTCTATTTGAGAATCCTGTTTCTTTTCACTATTGCATGAATTTAAGGCGACTATCAGAAATAACAATAAGATCTTTTTCATGGTAATTAGCATATGGTTTCACCAAAGGAAAAGATTTATTTGTTGATTATAAAGAAATACTCAAAAAAATAGAATAGCAAATTGTGAAAATGGAGATCAGGCAGATATAAATTCCCAATAATCGGTTCCTTTTATTGTGAATGGTATTTGTTTTCATTTAGTTCGTTTTTTGATATATAATATAGACGAACAAGAGTGGAAGATGTTACAAGAATAACGAATAGGAGCTTAGTTGATCGCCAATTCTCTTCGGATCATCACCCCGACATCATCCATTGCACTACTCATATATTTGGGGTCATTCATCACATACATCATAAAAACAGCACCTTGTATGCGACCATAAAGTTTTCTAGCAAATTCCATTGAATCTGCGGCATTTTTTATTTCTCCTGCCGATTTTCCCATATCTACCAATTTGGCAATATTGGACTGGGTCTTTTCTATCACATTTCTAACATTGATGATCAAATCGGTATCCTGGTTGGTAGCATCTACCCCTACATTAAGTATGGGACAGCCTCCGAGTTGTTGGCTGTAATTATAATAGTTCCTGTAGAAATCAGCTATCAAAAGTAACTTTTGTAAAGGGGTTTTTCCTTTCTTCTGATGCGTTGCAATAGAAACCAATAGATCATTTACGTTCTTATTGAATGCCGCTATAGCCAATTCTTCCTTATTCCTGAAATTTCCATAGATAGCGCCTTTGGTCAGTCCAGTAGCAGACGTAATATCATGCATGGATGTGGCTGTATACCCTTTGGTGTTGAATATTGGAGCAACAGTTTCAATAATGAACTTGGTGGTACGTTCTGATTTTTTAAGCAAGATTACATCGATTTATACAGCTAATATATATAAAATATACTGAACGGTATAATATTAATCATCAATTGTGTAGTTAAAGAAACCGATCAGCATTTCATCGGTACTTTGAATCCCGTAATGCAATTCCTGAGTAGGATCCGGATTCAATTGGTTTTGATAGGTGTTATCATAGATGCCTTCAACAATGATCTTGCTGCCTTTTGGGACGGGAATTGGTTCTTTCAACTTATACAACCATTGCCAGTTAAAATTGAAATCGGGGATGGAAACGATCGTTTTCAAACTATCATTTGGTAATTGAACATTGAACTTTATGCTTTTGCCTCTATAATGCATATGAGGAACAACATAGTGAATGTGGATGTCTTTCTCAATAGAATCGACTGCTGTTAGTTTCAAGTTCTTAGCAAACGGAGGAATGGTAAAATCGATATTGGAAGGAGATAAGGAATAAAATTCTTTTTTTGGCGGAATAGTATGATAATAAAAACCCAATTGGGTCTGATCGATCACTTCCTTTCCGATAGGTGTATAATGGATCTGTATGGTGAGTACAGTTCCTTTGGTAAGAAGTACACCGGTATCTTCAGGGAATAGGGTAAGTTGATCGGCTCCACCTCCCAAGGCGACATAGTTGTCAGTCCAGGGCAGTGGTTCTCTTGAGGTGATCAGACTTTGTTTATTCGTTTCCGTATTGGTAAGAACGATATGATGTACCACTTTCGAGTTGCCCGGCTTAATCTCAACGCCTCGTAACCAGGTATCTTCTTTCAGATCCAGGTCGATCTTCTGATATCGATAGGGAATGAATTTTGAAGCAGGAATGATCTCTTCTTTCAATGTGAAGATCTGATCGGGCAATCCAGCTTGCCAGCCTTGTTCTTTTATTTTTATGGCCGATAATGGATCAAAGCCATCTCCGTAATACAATCCCTGATCGATCCAATTGATGATCTTCCTCACATTGGAATCCTCAATAGCAAATGAATTCTCAAATTCACCGATATTCGGGTCAGCTTTCCATGGAGGCATTCGTTTACTGATAAGCACCTCTTTCATCATCGAAGACCACCCCAATACGGTATTATAATCGTTCATAGACCAGGGAGCAATTCCATTATCATTATGACATCGAATACAATGTTCTTGAAGAATGGGCGCAATATCATTCGTATAGGATAGTTTCCTGTCCTTATCGATTGCAGATAGCCGAGTCACTTTGCATCCTTTGGAAAATATCCTCTTTTTCTCGATCGCTTCATTTTTTAAGATCTTATCCAGCGCGTCTGTTAGATAATGGTTCTTAACCGTCTCTTTCTGGAATTCATAGTCCAATCGGTCGTTTATAGGACCTCTAAAAATGATCTCACGAGTTATTGGGTCCAATATTATGGCCTCAGCAGTAATATTGATGTCCAGTTCATCTGCAATCAACTGAACCTCATCAATTAAAACAGGAACAGGAAAATCGAATTCAGCAGCTTCATCTTTTATCTTTTCCCTGTTATCCTGAATATTGCTGTTGATCATAAAAAAAGTGATCCCTTTTGTTGAATAGTCATCGATAACCTGCCTTAGATCACCCAATGCGTTTCGGATGATGGGACATCCATTGCCCTGAACATAAAGTACAATGGCATTACTATCATTATAATAGGAGAATCGATGCAAGTTTCCTTTCTCATCGTAGAGAGCGTAATCGTTATGTCGACTATCAACTATGGGATTTGGTCGTTGTTTGCAAGAAACGATCAGTATACAGACAAGTAGGAGAAGGGAATATCTTGGCATCATGGTTTGGTGAAATTAAAAAAACCGCCAGTAATAATTATTATTAAAGACGGTTTTGTTTGGCCTAATGAACAAATTTTTTACCTTTTCACCAGATCATTCTCATTTCTGAACACCAATCGATCGTCGAAACAATCTATCAATATTATGCTTTCAGCATGTATCTTTCCGGAAAGCAGTTCTTTTGAAAGTTCATTCAGAACTTCTTTTTGAATCACTCTTTTGACCGGCCTGGCACCATATTGAGGGTCAAATCCTTTTACCGATAGATATTCAATGGCCTCTTCAGTTGCATCAAGTGCGATATGCTGTTTTGCCAGCATCTTTGTCACCCCTTTAAGTTGCAGACCAACGATCTGCTTGATGTCTTCTTTGGACAAAGGAGTAAACATGATGATATCATCAATTCTATTGAGAAATTCCGGTCTGACAGTTTGTTTCAATAATCCAGTGACCTCTATTTTAGCAATTTCCATGGCG
>JAHEHC010000033.1:0-5748 GCA_024644805.1 Flavobacterium sp.
GTTCAGCATCAATAAGTTTCCCCCATCGGTATCGTGTTTGTGAGTAGGTGAGATAGGCTTGCTTTTCGGCTCTGGTCACCGCAACATAAAAGAGCCTTCTTTCTTCCTCCAATTCGCTTCTGGTATTCAAGCTCATTATATTGGGGAACAGATCTTCTTCCATTCCAACGATATATACATAGGGAAATTCCAGTCCTTTAGCCAAATGAACCGTCATCAGAGAGACCCGATCTTCATCTCCCTTATCCTTATCCTGATCGGTAGCCAAGGCAACATCTTCTAAAAATTCGGTAAGGGAACCTGTGGTATCGGCCAATTCTCTTTGCTCTTCAACAAAATCCTTCATTCCATTCAGTAATTCCTCGATATTCTCAATTCGAGCCACACCTTCTGGAGTGCCATCCTTACTCAGTTCTTTGAGTAAGCCTGCTTTTTTTGCAACATGTTCGGCAATCTGAAAAACATCATAATCTTCATTCAGGATCTGAAAACTCCGAATCATGGTCACAAAATCCTGTAGTTTTGCTTTTGTACCGCTATTTATCTTAATCTCGATCCTATCGATGTGCTCCATTACATCAAACATGGATCGGTTATAATGATTGGCACTTACCAGTAGGCGCTCGATGGTGGTTTGTCCTATACCACGCGCAGGATAGTTGATGACCCGTTTCAAAGCTTCTTCATCATTCGGATTTAAAATAAGCCTCAAATAAGCCAGTATGTCCTTGATCTCTTTTCTTTGATAGAAACTCAGACCGCCAAATATCCTATAGGGTATATCCTTTTTACGAAGTGAATCCTCTATGGCCCTGGACTGAGCATTGGTCCTATATAATACCGCAAAACTATTGTTGCTCAGTTGAAGGTTCATCTTATTCTCAAAGATAGAACTGGCCACAAATCGTCCTTCATCACCATCGGTGATGCTTCTATTTACCTTTATACGTTCACCAGTCTCGTTAGCCGTCCAAACCACTTTTTCCAGTTTGGTCTTATTCTTATCGATGATACTATTGGCAGCATTCACGATATTTTTGGTCGATCGGTAGTTCTGCTCCAATCGATAGACCGAGACCTCATCATAGTCGCGTTGAAAGTTCAATATATTGTTTATGTTGGCTCCTCTAAAGGCATAGATGCTTTGTGCATCATCACCGACCACACATATGTTTTGAAATCGGTCGCTCAAGGCTTTAACGATCAGATATTGACTATGATTGGTATCCTGATACTCGTCGACCAGAATATATCGGAAACGATCCTGATAGCGCGCCAATACTTCCGGAAAACGGGTGAGTAATTCATTGGTCTTCAACAGGAGATCGTCAAAATCCATAGCCCCAGCCTTAAAACACTTATCGACATAGGCTCTATAAACATCTCCCATTCTTGGGATTCTGGCCATGGTATCGGCCTCGATCAATTCCGGGTTGTTCAGGTAGGCCTTAACGGTGATCAGACTATTCTTGAACGAAGATATTCTGGAATAGATCTGCTTGTATTTATAAATATCCTTGTTTAGATTCAATTCCTTGATGATGGAACGGATAACACTTTGGGAATCCTGGGTGTCATAGATCGTAAAGTTGCTGGGGTATCCAAGTTTATCTGCCTCATATCGAAGGATCCTGGCGAAAATACTGTGAAAGGTACCCATCCATAAATTCCGGGCCTCACTACTTCCTACGATGGAAGCGATCCTATTCTTCATTTCCTTGGCTGCCTTATTGGTGAAAGTCAGTGCCAAGATATTAAAAGGATCAACTCCTTGAGCCATCAGATGGGCAATACGATAGGTCAATACTCTGGTCTTTCCGGATCCAGCACCAGCGATGACCATAAGAGCTCCTTCCTTATGTAAAACAGGGGCTCGCTGTGCATCGTTTAGTTGTTGAAGATAATCTTGCAATGTTAAATTTTCCTTCTGAAGTGAACCGTGAAAATACTGAAATTTGGATGAAATATTGGAGGCTCATAAAACAAATTGTGAACAATAAAACGCATCTCCATATCATGAAAATTTTTATATTTAGATTTTTAAAACCAAAACCTATGAAACTCAGGATACTATTATATATTATTACCCTTACAGCTACAGCCTCTTTTGCTCAAATGGAAAAAGGAATGTTAGATGATATTGAGAATATTGAAGCACAGGTGATCGAATGGCGCAGGTATTTTCATCAGAATCCGGAACTTTCAAACCGTGAATTCAATACCGCAAAAAAAATTGCCGATCATTTAAAAAGCCTGGGGTTGGAAGTCCAGGAGAATGTGGGCAAGACCGGTGTCGTTGGTTTGCTTAAAGGCAAGAATCCGGGTAAAGTGATCGCCATTCGAGCGGATATCGATGCACTTCCCGTAACAGAAAGAAATGACCTTCCTTTTAAAAGTAATGCAACCACTACCTTTTTAGGACAGGATACCGGAGTCATGCACGCTTGTGGACATGATACCCATATAGCAATATTAATGGGTGTAGCAGAGGTGTTGACCAATAATAGAGATAAGATCAACGGAACGGTAAAATTTATATTTCAACCTGCTGAAGAAGGGCCTCCTCCCGGAGAAGAAGGGGGAGCAAAACTTATGATCAAGGAAGGAGTTCTTGAGAATCCCAAGGTAGATGCCATATTTGGATTGCATATCAGCTCAAACACTCCTGTGGGAACCATTACTTATAAACCTGGGGGAGCCATGGCTGCTGTTGAACGTTTCGTAGTAAAAGTAAAAGGAAAGCAAACCCACGGATCAAAACCCTGGGGAGGAGTTGATCCCATTTATATTTCAGCTAAGATCATCGATGGGTTTCAAAGTATTATCAGCAGAGAGTCTCCATTAACCACTGAAGCCGCTGTGATCACTGTCGGAAAGATCTCGAGTGGTATGCGTTTTAATATTATACCTGAAGAAGCCGAGATGATCGGAACCGTACGAACACTCGACTCAAAAATGAGAGATATGATCATAAGAAGAATGGATGAGATGGCCGCCGGTATAGCTCAGGCCTATGGTGGAACTGCAACTATCGATTGGCAAAGCAATACCGTGATCACCTATAATGATCCCGAATTGACGCAACAAATGGTACCTAGCCTTGAAGCAGTAGCTGGAAAAGACAAGGTGAAATTGGTTAAAGCATCAACAGGAGGAGAGGATTTTTCCTATTTTCAGGAGGTCGTTCCTGGGTTTTATTTTTTCTTAGGTGGAATGACTCCGGGAAATGAAGAACCCTACCCACATCATACACCAGATTTCTATATTGATGACAGTGGTATGTTATTAGGAGTCAAGGCATTTTGTAAGATCACCTTAGATTATTTGAATAATTAAGGGATGCTTTTCTTTCATTTTTAGGTACTGCAAACAACCATGCAGGAACTAAAAGATTGTATATATTTGGGTGGATAAAAAAAAGAATTATGGAAATTGAACAAGTCTTAAGTTATGTAGCATTTTTACTTCCTGCCATCGTAGTTGGAATTGTAGCCTATTATTTTTTCAAAGGACATACTTCCAATGAGGAAGGAAGAAGGCGATATCTCATTCAGAAAGAAGCTCAGAATAAGGTTATTCCATTGCGATTACAAGCCTACGAAAGGCTCACCTTATTCCTGGAGCGGATTGATCCCAATAAACTATTGATACGAGTAAAACCTTATTCTGACGAATTGGAGAAATACGAAGAATTACTGATCAAGAATATCGATCAGGAATTTGAACATAATTTGACCCAGCAGATCTACATTACTCCGGAATGCTGGAGTCTGATCAATGCTGCCAAAAATGCCACCATGCAAGTGATCCGACAATCGGCTATGAGTGAGAAGGTGGATTCAGCCGATAAACTAAGGGAATTTCTATTGAACCATTTCATGGGTGAGATCACCCCTTCAAAAAAGGCCCTCGCATACGTAAAGAAAGAAGTGAAAGAATTATTCTGATTTATTTTCCTGCTTCGATGAACCTATTTTTCAAAAAATCGGCCTGATCGGCATCCAATACATCTTGAATTTTTAATAATTGTTCATTATAGTTGCCTTCCTCGATCAATAATCTAAGATATGTTCTGGTCGTTTTTTTAAACCTCCAATTGTGATGCATACAGGCCTCAACCAAGTTGATCAACGTAGGTTCATCCCACCAATTGAAATAATTCACATATCCAAGTGCTCTTTCTCTGACCTCAAAACTATATTCGGATGAAGTGTATGACTTGAGTTCATCTAAATGTGCCAATTGTTCTTCCGGTCTATAATTCTGGGTTATAACTGCTAAAGCCAACCACAACTGTCTGACATTCCTGTCCTGAAAACCGATGATATTCCTTGTAATATCCAAATAATTGGTTCTTTCTTTAGGAAAATTGGCCCAGAGATTCCCCAGGGCAGATTCGATCGTTATATAGGATTCGTCAGTTAAAAGTGATTCATACCGTTCTTTGATCTCAGCAGGGATCGTAGATGTACTCAACGCTATTGCTTGTCTTGTATAAAGATTCCCGCTGTTGAATGCTTTTTTATACAGCCCGATCGTTTTTGTGATATCCTCGCCTTCCAGTTGGTATACTACCTCCTGACCAATAAAATCATCCGATAATTCCAACGCTTTGTCTAAAGCCTCAATCTTATCTTCAATTATCTTTTCTCTTAAAGAGGATATTTTAAAGAACTCATTTATAAAATCAGATCTTAAAAGATACTGAAATGCCGCATCAGCTTTAAAAGCAGTTTGTTCCAGCCAATTCTTTTTATATACTGAAAGGTCCCCATCATACACCTTTGCAACCTCATTTAGAAAATCATCGGTTGTCACATTCTTATAACTGTATTTGTTCAGATAATTCACCATGGCTTCTTTAAAGGACTCCTCCCCGATCATATCCTTAAGAATGTGTAATGCCCATGCACCTTTCTCATAAAAAGTGAGTGAACTCGCCTTGGGATTCAATAGTGACTCACCTTTACCTTCGTCACTCAACATTTGCAACTGTTCGGCAGATTGATAGAGTCTCCAGTAGAAATAATCCTCTCCAAAGATCTCCTTTTCAGCAAGTAGTGCATAATAGGTTGAAAATCCTTCCTGCAACCAGTGATGCATTCCGGAGGTCTCCGTTATTAGATTTCCGAACCAATGGTGCGCCAGTTCATGCGCATTGACATTCACAAAGTTTCTATCGTTGAAGCCAATGGAATCTACTACAAATGCCTCTGAAAATACTGTTGCGGTCGTATTCTCCATACCCGCATACAGAAAATCCCTCACCGGAACCTGTTTGTAATTCTGCCAGGGATAGGGAACTCCAATTTCACTTTCCAAAAAATCAAAGATCTGCTTGGTATGACGGTAGGTCGGTTCTGCTTTCAGGCTATCCTCTGGACGATAGTACAATTGAATGGGTGTTCCACTTTCTGAATTGATCACATCAACCCTAAGATCGCCAATAATGAAAGCAGCCAAGTAACTTGACATGGGCTTTTGCATATCAAAGAACCAGATATTCCTATCATCAATACTTGTTACCGTATCAAGTTTTCCATTCGCAACGACTTGGAATTCTTTTGGTGCATACACGCTAAGGTCAAATTCGATCTTATCATTCATATCATCAATACTGGGTAACCAATTGGAAGTATATTTTCCCTGTCCCTGGGTCCATATCTGGTCTTCTGTGAAATACAGAGCCTGTTTAGGATAAGCTATATAGGAGATCCCAACTTCATAATTTTGATCCTTTCTGAAATC
>JAHEHC010000033.1:5758-18264 GCA_024644805.1 Flavobacterium sp.
CCGCAGAAACGGAAATGGATTGATTGGACACGATATTATTTAGTTTGATGTTGATCCCGTCCAGATAGATCGAATCACAGTCCTTAAGAGCCTTAAATGAATAGACTGCCGTTCCGGAAACTTTTTTTTCTGCTGGAAATACTTCGATCTCGGCTTTGATCAGTTTGAAATCTACCCATTCTGTTTGTTGAGAAAAACAAAAATGAATACCACCCATTAATACGATCAAAGAATATTTTTTTAGAAACTGCATAAAAAATGGGTTATAATTCTTTCCAAAAATAACCCATTTAATGAACTTTTATTCTATGTTCTTTATTCTAATATAATCCTCTTTGCTCCTGTACCCGCAGAATTTTCAAAATTTATAAAATAAATTCCCTTTGAAAGACTTGACAGGTCAAAGGAGTAATTATTCAACTCTACAACCGATCTGAAATAATAAGTTTTGACCAGTTTGCCATCGACCATGTGAATGGTTACCCTTGTCTGACCTCCATCTATTTGATCAGTATAAATAGAAAATAATCCTGTTGATGGATTCGGATAGACCTTCAGATCAAATGAAATTACATTGTCAATGATATCCGTACCTAATAAATTCCCATTGATTATTGGAGAATAGCTTCTATTGATAATATGGGTATCTACATAATAAATGGGGTTGTAACCATCATTACAATCTGGACAAGTCTGCCCAGAAATACAATCTGGATTATTTGGATGACAATAATCCTGATATGTAGGATGAAAACGATAATCCAGATCAATATTTGATCCTATATAAGGTGTTAGATCAAAGATATGTGGAGGAGAAATTGCTCCCGGGCACCATCCTGCCCTGCTGTATTGCCAGGTTCCTTGTTGTCCGGTACAATTATCCGGGTTTGGATTACAAATATTCCAGAGATGTTGTACAAATGTCTCTACAGTATTGATATCTATAAAATGATAGGCGTTGAAGAACTCAGCAGCATTCCCAGTGTTATTACTTCCCCAGGCATGACCGGTATTGGATATTCTCAGATGTGAAGTTTCAGCATATTGAGAGATATTTGCATTGAAAGTTTCTACCGGTTGTAAATTGGCGGGATTTCCAAAGCTATAACTTCCATCCCATACCTCTTTAATTCCACTATAAGGGTATTCAGGAGCACCCTGACCATATTCAAAATTCAAGGTCAGTTGCCAACCTCCTGTCCCCCAGGTATCGATGAATACCCTAAATTCTATTTCTCCTTGCAACAACGACATATAATCGGTTACATCCAATTCATGATTACATGCGACTCCATACGGAGTAATATATCTGATAATCTGAATCCAGTTTCCATCAGGGCCTTTTACGTCGATATGAGCCCAGCGGTCCCAATCATCACATCCGCCAGGAATATTCGGGCATTCAACTTCAAGAAAAGCATTCACATTATTATAAGCTGCTACGAACTGAGGTAATGTAAATGTTCCGTAAAACCATCTACTATTAGTTCCACCAAATTCAATTACTACGTCCTGAAGTGTTCCTACCGTTTGAGAAGCTATGGAATTAGTAACTTCAATATTTCGAGTAATTGTGGTACTGTTTCCATTGGTTGCTATGGCATGGATCTGCACTGTATGATTTCCGTAAGATTCCGGTTCCCACAGGAAGTAGTAAAAACCATCGGCTTCAATTGCTGTATAGGTTTCGGCCCCAACTTCTATATCAACTTGTTCAATCTCAATAAGACCATCAGGTATTTCAATAGAGGAATTAATATAAATCGGATATGCTCTTAATACTGGCATTTCCAAAGGATAGGTATCAATAAATCGTGTTGTTACATCAGGAAAATATAAAGAAAGATCTATAACTTCAAATGATCTGGTCGATTCAGCAGGGTAATACGTTCCATCTCCAGCTTGCACAGCTTTTACTTCTACAATTCCAGGATCTCCTGTCAAAGTAATTGTGTTGCCGTCTACAGTAGCAGGGCCAGATACTATCTCGAAGGAGACATCCAGTCCTGAAGTTGATGTTGCAAATACATCAAATGGATCATCTTCAGTACCATGATCTAATATCTCATCAAAACTGATCACTTGGTTAGTTTGTCCTGTTGGTGAACAGACCAGATCCTGGTAGATCTCCAGTTCTGCAATACCCATATTTTCATCAGCATAGCCAGTCAGACCAACTAAACGTACATATCTGGCATCAATCGAATAGAAGGTCGATTGCTTTAGATCGGTATCGTTAGCACCTGAATAAATAAAAAATCCTCCACCCTGTAAAGTCCAGTTTACACCATCGTTGCTCAAATAGATCTCATGATCGACCGCTTTGGCATTGGTTGGGTTCTGTCTGGGTAACATCCCTATTCCGGATACCGGATAATTAGCTCCAAGGTCAACTTGAATTTCATGAGGGTAAGGTATTCCTTGTCCTGAATGCCATAATGTATTTACATCTCCATCAATCGCATAATCACCAATATAATCTCCAGACCATTCGCTGTCGGTATAGGTTACCACCCAGGAACTATTATCTATACTGGTAATGTCACATTGTGCATTTAGTTGAAAACTTAGCAATAAAACCAGCAAAATGTAAATATTCTTCATCGTAATGTTTTTAAATTAGTAAATTGATACAACAAAGATATCAATTATAAATAGCACATTAAGCTGTTGATAAAATTTTAGAGTGAATAATAATTTCTTACAAACTCCCATCGATTACCTGAAAGGTGTAGGCCCGAATCGTGCTGACCTACTTAAGAAGGAATTGGGTATTCATACCTTTCAGGATCTCATTCATTTGTTTCCCAATCGTTATATCGATAGAACAAAATACTATACGATTAAAGAATTACAACAGACCAATGCCGAGGTTCAGATCATTGGAAGGATCACACAGATAAAAACAGTACGACAACAACGAGGCAAGCGATTGATCGCCAATTTTGAAGATGAAACGGGTAGTATGGAATTACTCTGGTTTCGTGGACATAAATGGATCCAAAATAATTTAAAGATCAACGAGCCTTATGTCGTTTTTGGGAGGTTGAACTATTTTAAAGGCACATTTTCAATTGCACATCCTGAGATGGAATTAAAGCCCGATCATGAAAAAAGTCTTCAATCGGGTATGCAACCGGTCTATCCATCTACTGAAAATTTATCGGCAAAAGGGATCAGTAATCGGGTCATCAATAAACTGATGCAACAACTGTTTTTAGAGTCCAAAAATGACTTTGCTGAAACACTCCCAAAATCGCTGTTGGAATCATTAAAATTATTACCCAAAAATGAGGCTCTTTTCAACGTTCATTTTCCAAAGGATCAGACGCTGTTATCGAGGGGTCAATATCGACTAAAATTTGAAGAATTGTTTTACATTCAATTGCAATTATTAAGAAAGAATCTTCTGCATAAAACAAAAATAAAAGGCTATCCATTCAAGAGAGTAGGGCACTATTTCAACACCTTTTTCAAAAGGCATTTGCCCTTCGAATTGACTCGGGCACAAAAGAAAGTTATCAAAGAGATCCGGAATGATCTTGGTAGTAAAGCACAGATGAATCGACTCTTACAAGGAGATGTGGGTTCCGGGAAGACCATAGTTGCGTTAATGTCAATATTAATAGCACTTGACAACAGTTTTCAAGCTTGTATAATGGCTCCGACTGAAATTTTGTCAGTCCAGCACTATAACAACATTTATGAGTTATGTAATAAACTTAATATCAGTATTTCACTATTAACTGGCTCAACTAATACTTCAAATAGAAAAGAAATACATGAAAATCTTGAAAACGGAAGTCTTCAGATCATTATAGGCACCCATGCTTTGATTGAAGACAAGGTGAAATTCAAAAATTTAGGGCTTGCTGTGATCGATGAACAACACCGTTTTGGAGTAGCCCAAAGAAGTAAACTCTGGCATAAAAATAAATTTCCGCCACACGTTTTGGTAATGACTGCCACACCCATTCCACGAACCTTGGCCATGAGTGTTTATGGCGACCTGGATATCTCCATAATCGATGAACTTCCACCCGGCAGAAAAGAGGTCAAAACAGTGCACCGATTTGATGCAAATAGACTCAAGGTTTTTAGGTTCCTTAAGGAGGAGATATCAAAGGGAAAACAGGTCTATATTGTCTACCCTTTAATTCAAGAAAGTGAGGCATTGGATTACAAAGATCTCATGGATGGATATGAAAGTATATCCCGAGAGTTTCCTGTGCCTCAATATCAGATATCCATCGTTCATGGAAAAATGAAATCCAAGGACAAGGAATTTGAGATGGAACGTTTTTCAAAAGGAGAAACTCAGATCATGGTGGCTACAACCGTTATTGAAGTGGGTGTCGACATACCCAATGCCAGTGTGATGGTTATAGAAAGTGCCGAGCGATTCGGTTTATCCCAATTGCATCAATTAAGAGGTCGTGTTGGAAGAGGAGCCGACCAAAGCTATTGTATATTGATGACCGGCCACAAACTTTCTGTAGATGCCAGAACTCGGTTGGAGACCATGGTAAGGACCTCAGATGGTTTTGAAATCGCAGAAGTAGACCTTAAATTAAGAGGGCCGGGAGACCTTATGGGTACCCAACAGAGCGGGGTACTAAACCTTCGGATTGCTGACATCATAAAGGATAACGAAATATTAAAAATTGCCAGAAGTTATGCCTCACAACTCCTGAAATCCGATCCTTCATTTTCATTGCCTGAGAATTTACCCGTTAAGACCGCCTATACTCAATTGACCAAGTATAAGAATATTTGGAATTATATCTCTTAGCTAAAGATTTCAACAATCAAAAAAGCCCTACTTGATTAAGTTGATTTTTTAAAACAATTAATTAGAACTCATCATTTATCCAAGAATTAATACTAAAAAAACATGCTATATGTTATCTTTGCGAACTGAATCAATCCAAAAAAAATGAAGATCTCTTATAACTGGATAAAACAGTTCATACATATAGATTGGGAGGCTGAAAAGATCGGTGAGTTACTAACTGACCTGGGATTGGAGGTTGAAGGAATTCAAAATTTTGAATCGGTTAGAGGCGGTTTGGATGGTGTTGTTATCGGAAAAGTTTTAAGCTGTGAAACTCATGCCAACGCCGACCGTTTAAAGGTCGCCCAAGTGGATATTGGATCTGGAGATCCTGTTCAGATCGTATGTGGCGCTCCTAATGTTGAAAAGGGACAAATGGTACCAGTAGCGACCATTGGAACCACACTATATGACAAAGAGGGTTCTCCCTGGAAGATCAAAAAAGGAAAGATACGAGGGGAGCATAGTGAAGGTATGATCTGTGCTGAAGACGAACTTGGATTGAGCAACAATCATGACGGGATCATGGTTTTGAACACCAGATTAAAACCCGGTTCTCCTTTAACCAAACACATTGAGATCGAGAGTGATCAGATATTTGAAATAGGGCTAACTCCCAACAGAGCTGACGCTATGAGTCATTATGGAGTTGCTCGTGACCTTAAGGCGGGGCTCTTACAAAAAGGAATATCCCTTGAGCTAATAACCCCCTCAACGACCAGTTTCAATATAGAGAACAGAACTAATAAAGTAGATGTTGTGGTTGAAGATAAGGATCGGTGTCCGAGATACTGTGGAATTACGATCAGTGGATTGACCGTTACTGACTCTCCAAAATGGATCCAGAATCGTTTAAAGGCCATAGGTCTCACTCCTATCAATAATGTGGTAGATTGCACCAATTTTGTGTTACATGAACTTGGACAGCCTTTGCACGCCTTTGATGCCGATAAGATATCAGGCAAGACCATTCATGTAAAGACCTATCCAACAGGAACTAAATTCACCACGTTAGATGAAGTTGTACGCGAACTTCATGAAGAAGACCTCATGATCTGCGATGATGAAAAACCCATGTGTATTGCCGGTGTATTTGGAGGAATTGAAAGCGGTGTTAGTAATGAGACAACCAGTATTTTCCTAGAAAGTGCCTATTTTGATCCTATAAGCATCAGAAAGACAGCAAAAAGACATGCATTGAATACCGACGCCTCTTTCCGATTTGAAAGGGGAATTGACCCGAATATCACCGAATATGCTATGATCAGAGCAGCACTTTTGATCCAGGAAGTTGCCGGCGGACATATTACCAGTGACCTTATCGATATTTATTCGAATCGGATCGAGGATCATCAGGTGTTCCTTAATTTCCACAGGACCAATCAATTGATCGGTGAAGAAATACCTCGTGAGACCATTAAAAGTATATTGACCTCTCTCGATATCAAGATAAACAATGTAACTGAAGCTGGCTTGGGAATGACCATCCCAGCGTTTAGGAATGATGTGACCCGCGATGCCGATGTAATTGAAGAAATATTGCGGGTATACGGTTATAATAATGTGAAATTCACCGAAAAACTGAATGCATCAGTCTCTTCAACGAATAAGGTAGAGGATCATCAGGTCAAGAACAAGATCAGTTCACTTCTTACTGCTTTAGGTTTTGATGAGATGTTGAGCAATTCACTTACCAGTCCGAAGTACACCGAACTGACCAGCATGTTTGATTCTAAACATAATGTCACTATTTTGAATCCTTTGAGCAACGACCTGTCGGTGATGAGACAATCGTTACTGTTCAATGGATTGGAAGCTATATCCTATAATTATAATCGAAAAGCCAACCGTTTGAAATTGTTCGAATTCGGAAAGACCTACCATCAATATAAAAAAGGCAGGGAAGAGTTCAAACACCTGTCTCTGGTGGTTTCAGGAAACAGAAATGACGAGAGCTGGACCAAGGGCAATGAGAAGAGTGAATTCTTCTATTTCAAAGGGATCATTCAAGCTGTATTTGAACGCCTGGGAATTCAGTATGATTCTGAAAAGGGCTTAAACAATGATGTTTTTTCTGAAGGGCTCACCATGTTAAAGAACAATAAGACATTGGTTGAATTTGGGGTCATTAACAAAAAGATAACCCAACACTTTGATATAGAAGAAGAGACCTTTTATGCAGATTTCTCCTGGGATTCAATATTAGAAGTTATTCCATCCACTAGTATTCAATTCACTGAAATACCAAAATTCCCAAAGGTTAGAAGAGACCTTGCTTTGCTATTGGATGAATCTGTTGGTTTTAACGAATTACGGGAAGCCGCCAAAAAAGCTGAAAGGAATCTTTTGAAGGATATTATTCTCTTCGATGTTTACACCGGAAAGAACCTTCCAAAAGGAAAAAAATCCTATGCCTTGAGTTTCACGCTACAGGACGAGAGAAAGACACTCACCGACAAGCAGATCGATAAGATCATGAAAAAGCTTCAGCAAAGCTTTGAAAGGGAATTTGGAGCCACTTTAAGGTAGATCTTCTATTGATCATTTATCGGGAAGACCATTCCTTCAACTAAATGGAAGAGACCGTGATTGTGATAAAAATCGGTTTCTCTGAGTATAGCCGTATTATTCAATGTGTCGAACAATACCAGATTTCCATTCAATCTTTTAATCCCTAATTTTTCTCCAGCCAAAGTTGCATAATGGACAACTCCGTCGTTTACCTCTAATGCTTTTGTAATAGAGTGACTATCAATCCTCCCCGGAACAATATGGTACTTAAGCATTTTTCGCAGAACCGAACCGTTATTATAATTCAATATTGAATCACGCTTGTTTTCTGGAAAATTCAATAAGGATCGATCCAATGGAGCAAAAATGGTGATCATCTCGTTGGATTCCAGGATTGTTCTAAAATCCTCATCATCTAAAAGATCTGACAGGTAACTCATTTCACTGACCATTTCAATATTCTTATAAAAGGATTGCTCTGATGTAAAAGTGTTCTGATTCCATTTCTTTTCAACAACAGGCTGGTTGGTATTGGTATATTTTTGCGCAACACCATGAAACCCGGCTAACACAATTACAAGTAGTAAAATTTTTTTCATGATATTCTTAAATTCGAATAGTTCTATTATAACTACAAAGAAAACTATTTAGTATTGATTGAACTATTTTCGCAGGTCAAAGGTCTTGTTATTTTAATTAAATTTATAGTGATTCTTAAAAACATTCTAATGAAGCGAAAGATTATTGCAATAATCATGGCATGGCTCCTCTTTATAGGTGTCGACTTCCTATTTCATGCGTCAATTCTGGAATCATTTTGGAAAGAGGACCTGGCCGCATTGAAATCCTTGGAAGACTTGGCATTGTTAATTCCAGCAGGATATTTCAGTTTCTTACTGTTAACGATCTTGATCTTCTTCGTCTATGATAAGATCTTTAAAAGCAAACCAAAGTTTAAAGATTCTGTTTCGTTTGGAATCGTATTCGGACTATTGTTCTCCTTGAGCAATCTCTTGGGACTTTACTCCTATATCTCACTTCCCATCAAGAATCTAATCCTATTCAACCTAGTCTATTTCATCGAAATTGTGGTCGTTGTAATAACGATTCACCATGCTCTCTTTTCTGAAAAAAGGAAAAAGGTGGTCTGGATGGGTATTCTGTATTTTTTACTTTTAGTGGTCCTGGGGATTGTTATTCAGAATATCATGAACAATATAATCTAAACCTCTACCGAATACATTTTATCCCGTAGCTCTTGCACTTTAGGATCGTTCATGTATTCATCGAAGGTCATATACCGATCGATAATACCATTTGGAGTCAATTCGATCATCCTATTCCCTACTGTTTGTGCAAATTCATGATCGTGAGTCGTAAGTATGATATTCCCTTTGAATTTTTTCAATGAATTATTGAACGCAGTGATCGACTCCAGGTCCAAGTGGTTGGTAGGCTCGTCCAACAATAACATATTCGCTCTAAGCATCATCATTCTGCTCAACATGCACCTTACCTTCTCTCCCCCGGAAAGAACACTGCAATTCTTTAGCGCTTCTTCCCCACTGAAAAGCATCTTCCCAAGGAATCCTCTTATATAGACCTCTTCTCGTTCTTCTTCAGTTGTTGCCCATTGTCTCAGCCAATCGACCAAATTGAGCTCATTATTAAAATACGATTGATTGTCCAGTGGCAAATAGCTCTGAGATGTGGTTACGCCCCAGCGAAAACTACCATGATCGGGAGTCAATTGATCACTTATGATCTGATAGAATGCGGTTGTTGCTCTCGAGTCTCTTGAATAAAGAACTACCTTGTCACCTTTGGCCAGGTTCATATCGATATTCTTGAATAGTATTTCTCCATCAATGGAAGCAGATAGGTGCTCCACATGCAATATCTGATCTCCTGCTTCCCGTTCCCGGTCAAAAATGATAGCGGGATATCTCCTGCTTGAAGGTTGGATCTGGTCAATATTCAATTTTTCGATCATCTTCTTTCTGGAAGTGGCTTGCTTGGATTTTGCAACGTTAGCACTGAATCGCGCAATAAACTCCTGCAACTCCTTCTTTTTATCCTCAGCCTTTTTATTTTGCTGAGCACGTTGTCTTGCTGCCAATTGGCTACTTTCATACCAAAAGGTGTAATTTCCGCTATAATGTTTGATCTTTCCAAAATCGATATCACTGACATGGGTACAAACCGCATCCAGAAAATGCCGGTCATGCGAAACAACGATCACACAATTGTCGTAATTGGCCAGGAATTTTTCCAGCCAGGTTATGGTCTCATAATCTAAGTCGTTGGTAGGCTCATCCATGATGAGCACGTCTGGGTTGCCAAAAAGGGCTTGAGCCAACAAAACCCGCACCTTTTGTTTACCATCAATATCTTTCATAGATGAATAGTGCAACGCTTCATTAATACCCAAATTCGATAGCAATGCAGCGGCGTCACTATCGGCATTCCATCCATTCATCTCTTCAAAGATCACCTGTAACTCGCCTATCCTCTCTGCATTTTCATCGGAATAATCTTCATACAAGGCATCGATCTCTGTCTTGATCTTAAAAAGTTCTTTATTTCCTCTTAGAACCGTTTCCAATACCTGGTATTCATCATAGGCATTGTGCTCCTGTTCCAGTACCGACATCCTTTTTCCGTGTTCCAAATGAACCTTCCCGGAAGTAGGCTCTTTTTTGCCTGAAAGTATTTTCAGAAAAGTAGATTTACCGGAACCATTTGCTCCAATGATCCCATAACAATTGCCCTGTACGAATTTTGTATTCACCTCATCGAACAATATCCGTTTTCCAAACTGAACCGATAAATTATTGACTGTAAGCATATTTTAAAAAATTTTGCGCAAAAGTAGATAAATAAGCCTGATTTATGAAACCCATTGGGGCTAATATTTCTTTTAACTACTAATTAACAGTAAATACTATCGATAGTCGTTATTTTTGTTACAGTTAACAGTGGCATATGATCAAAAAATTACTTCTTGTTTTTGGTGCTTTATCAATGATTTCCTGTAATAATTCTGAGAAATTATCTTCGAATATTACATGGATAGGAGGTGAAATTGTAAATCCCAAGGGAGAATATGTTTATTTCTATAAGGATGAACAGTTTTTGGACAGTGTTCAATTGGATGATAGAAACTTCTTTATCTATAAAGCCGAAGATCTTAAGGAGGGGCTTTACTCTTTTCATCATAAAGAATTTCAGGTCATGTACCTGGAACCTGGAGACAGTTTAATGCTCAGGGTTAATACGATCGATTTTGATGAGTCACTTTCCTATACCGGAATCGGAGCTGAACGAAATAATTTTCTCATCGAGATGTTCTTACAGAATGAGAAAGAAATTGAGTTGATGCCTAATTTCTACAGACTACCGCCTGTTGATTTTGAAAAAAAACTGGATTCATTGAAGGGTATTAGATCGTCTCTTTTAGAAGAATTTATACTATCGAATAATACCACACCAGAATTCAAGGTGGTGGCCAATGCCAATATCAACTACGATTATTATTCTAAAAAGGAATTGTATACTGCAGCCAACACGAATAAATCAATTAAAAACGATTCCATTTTTAATTACCCAGAAGGGTTTTACGACTATAGGAATAAAATAGATTTTGGCAGTGAGCAATTATGGAGTTATTTCCCTTATTATCGCTTTATGTATCGTTATTTCGATAATCTTGCCTTAGAGGACATTGAAGATAATGGCTATGCTTATAAGCATTCCTACAAGCACAATTACAATAAGATCAGATTGATCGACAGTTTGGTGACCAATGATTCTCTCAAGAACAGTTTGGTCAAAAATATTGCCGGAAGATATCTGTTGACCTGTAATGATTCCAACAATCAAAAGAAGATGTTGGATGCTTTTCTGAATATCAACACCAATTCTTCCCATTTGAATTATATTACTGAATTATCGGAATACTCCATGAATATGGCCAATGGAAAGACCATTCCTAATCTACTTTTGGTGACTACTGAAAACACCATTAAAGATCTCCATAGTGTTATATACAGACCTACAGTGATCTATTTTTGGTCTTCAAACTCTCAAAACCATTTTAAGGAGATCCACTCCAGGGTCAATGTTTTGAAATCCAAATTCCCAAAATACAATTTCATAGGTATCAACACCGATGAAAAAACCAATGAATGGTTGAATATCATATCAAAATACGATTATAACAAGGCCTTTGAATATCAATTTGAAAATATCACTAAAGCGGAGAAGAATCTTGTGATCTACTCTGTGAATAAGGCCATCATCGTCAATAAGGATAGGACCATAAAAGAAAGTAGCACCAATCTCTTCAATATGAATATTGAGGACATCCTGTCGGGCAAGATTCAATAATTAGTTTCCTTTTTTATAATCCGCCAGGAATTTTTCTAAACCTATATCGGTAAGCGGATGTTTTAATAGTCCGTTGATCGAAGACAGCGGACTGGTAATCACATCGGCTCCAATTTTAGCACAATCAATGATATGCATGGTGTGTCTTATGGATGCCGCTAAAATCTGTGTTTCAAACCCATAATTATCATAGATCTGTCTGATCTCAGCGATCAAAGAGAGTCCGTCGGTAGACACATCATCCAGTCGACCCAAAAAGGGAGAAACATAGGTTGCACCTGCTTTGGCAGCAAGTAGTGCTTGCCCTGCAGAAAAGATCAAGGTGACATTGGTTTTAATGCCAATATCGTTAAAATGCTTTGCAGCTTTAATTCCATCTTTTATCATGGGCAACTTTACTACGATCTGATCGTGTAATGCGGCCAGTTCCTTTCCTTCCTTGACCATACCTTCATAATCGGTAGCGATCACTTCTGCAGATACATCACCATCAACAATATTGCAGATATCGACATAGTGTTGTAGAATATTCTTAGCTCCGGTTATTCCCTCTTTCGCCATCAAAGATGGATTGGTAGTCACTCCATCCAAAACACCAAGATCCTGTGCTTCTCTGATCTGATCTAAATTAGCTGTATCAACAAAGAATTTCATTTGTTCTCTTTTTAGGATTCATCAATAATTATATGGATACAAAAATACACAAGTTAAGTATCCTGAGCATGGGATGATAAAAAAGTTTCCACTAAGATTTGTTAATAAAAGTTGGAAG
>JAHEHC010000129.1 GCA_024644805.1 Flavobacterium sp.
TCAGATCAACAAACAAGAACTTTATAGATCGGTTGGATTGGAGAAACCACTATTCATTATGAATCGGGATAGTATATTGGTCGTCAGTTCTTCCGATCGTTTGTTGCATTCCATCAACGACGGAAAAATTGAAGAGAGTGATGGTTTTAAAAAGATCATCAAGATCAATATGAATGATGATCTCACCACAATAATCAGGGCCAATGCCATGACCTTATCCGACTCTACCAAGGTCGATCTTGCTTCCTGGATGGGATTGAACCTGGAAATTCTTCCCAATGGGATCACGGCAAGTGGAGTGACATTGGACCAGGATAGCACCTCACAGCTGATCTCGGTATTCAAAGGTCTCATACCCCAACAGAATGATATAGCCAAAGTGGTTCCTTTGGATTCTCGCAGTGTACTATCGTTTACGTATAGCGATTTTGAGATTTTGGATCAAAATCTAAAGAGCTTTAGAAATGAGACCGATTCCACCCATGTTGTTCATAATCTATTCGGATCGATCAATGAGATCGGGCATATTAAATCGGATTTAGGCAATGCTGTTGTTTTAAAAAGCATCGATCAGGTGATCACACTGGAATCCCTTTCCAAGTACACGAATGAGATGGCAGCCTATAAAGATGTGATCTTCTACGAATTCACCGAGAAAGATCTTTTTGTTGATCAATTCGATCCTTTGATTCGGGGTGCACAACCAACATTCTGTTTTCAACTGGATGAATTTTTTATATTCACCGATAACGAAGAGCTATCAAAGAATATCATCACTTCCTATTTGAACAACAATTGCCTTAACAATACCGGATTTTATACCGATTCCAGCTCCCATCTCAGCAGTGCCTCCTCCCTGTTACAGTTAAAAATGAATGGGACCATGGGCACCATGATTGCACCATTCTTCAGGACCGATATACAACACGAATTAGCTGAGGTGAATCCAAAGGATTATCCTTTAGCGGCCCTTCAATTCATTTACGATCGGGACTTTGCTCATGTGAATCTGGTATGTAAAGAAGCTAACAAAGGAAAACCATCAGCAGGATTGGTGTCACAGATCCTTCAGATACAATTGGATGAGGTACTGTTGAATGACCCTCAATTTTTCAGCAATCACAGGACTGGTGGAAAGGATATTGTAGCTCAGGACATCAACAATGTGATCCATCTGATCTCAAACAATGGAAAGGTCCTATGGAATAAACAGCTCCAGGGTCCAATATTGGGTAAGGTTGAGGAGGTCGACATCTTAAGAAATGGTAAAAAACAATTGATCTTTGCCACGAAGAATTCGGTAGAGGTATTAGACAGAAATGGAAGATCGGTTTCACCTTTTCCTCTAAAATTCAAGGATGATATAACTCAGCCTTTATCCGTTTTCGATTATGATAACAACAGGAAGTATCGATTTGTAGTCACTCAGGGCAATGAGGTGCTCATGTATGATAGTCAGGGTAAATCTGTCAAAGGATTCAAGTTCAGCAAGACCAAATCACCAATTGTCTTAGCTCCGAAACATATTCGCATCGACCGTAAGGATTATATCCTGATCGCAGAAGAGAATGGCAAACTCAATATCCTGAGCCGGGTCGGGAAACATAGAATTAATGTTTCAAAAACATTTGACTTCTCCGACATCCCTATTGCCCGTGAAGGCAATGAATTTGTGGTCATTTCGAAGGATGGTGACAGTTCCGGTCAGATCAAGAACAGCATTTCTCAAAGCGGAAAAGTGAGTCAGCAAAAATTGGAGGTCAGCAGTTATTGGTTCACCATCAGTGGCACTACCAAAGTCACCATTGATGATAATCTGATGCGAATCAATGGTAAATTGGTGGAACTACCCTTTGGAATCTATACGCCACCCAAGATCTTCAATATCAAAAAGAAAACATTGATAGCGATCACTGAGACTCAGGAGAAAAAGGTCTATGTATTTGAAAGGTCTGGTGAGTTACTAAACGGATTTCCAATCTACGGCACTTCAGCAATTGAAATAGATGATGTCAATAAGGACGGAAAAATAAATATTTTGGTGGGTGGAGGCGAAAAGGACATCCTGATCTTCGAATTACGCTAATAAATAAGCATTAAACTTCCGATCTTTGAATCATTTCGGCTTCGAACAAGTTGGAAAAATGGTTTAATAATTTTTCATTTACCTCTTCAAATGGAATTGATTTCCTGTTCAGTTCAACATTCAATGAGGTCACAGCCTTACCCCTGATCCCACAAGGTATCATATGATCGAAATATCCCAGATCTGCGTTCACATTCAGTGCAAATCCATGCATGGTCACCCAACGACTGGCGCGCACTCCCATGGCACATATTTTCCTTGCAAATGGGGTCCCAACATCGAACCATACACCGGTCTCCCCAGGTGATCGTTCAGCTTTCAGGCCATAATCGGCCAATGTTAGTATGATCATTTCCTCTAAAAACCTCAAATACTTATGGATATCGGTAAAGAAGTTATCCAGATCAATTATCGGATAACCGACGATCTGTCCCGGACCATGGTAGGTAATATCTCCTCCCCGATTGATCTTGTAGAAAGTAGCATCGATCTCCTTGAGTCTTTCTTCTGAAATGAGCAAATTTTGAAGGTCACCACTTTTTCCCAGTGTATATACATGGGGGTGTTCCACCAAGAGAAAATAGTTGGGAGTCTCCAATTTAGATCCTTCCCTTCTGTTCTTGATCTTGATATCTATGATCTTTTTGAACAGTATTTCTTGATAATCCCAAGTTTCCTTGTAGTCCTTAAGACCCAATTCCTGTATTTCGACCTGTTTGTTCAATGCTATTTTTCTAATTCAATTTCAAGATCCAACACATCTGGATCCTTGAAGTAATCAATAAAACCGGCAACGACCTCGATGGTTCTTCCGTCAAGCGAATAGGATGCATTCTCGACAGAGGCATTTTTTATCTTTCTTGGAAAGGTATACTTCAATTTGTATTTCATGGAACCCATAAAAGATTCGACACTTTTAATGCTATCCACTTCTTGTTGGTGCATTTCCTTATCCTTGATAAAAGCGTCACGTTTGAACATTCCATTCTTATAAGAATAAGTTACCCCAATAATGTCTTTAGATTCTTCTTCCTTCTCTTCTTCACTTTCGTCATCGTCAAGCCCCGGCATCAATGAGGCTGTTTGCTCAAGACCCTTGAACAGGTCATTCACTTCACTTATATCCTTGAAATCGGAAAATAGATTGAATTTCATCTCACTTTTTTCGGTATCCAGGATCATGTGCACATTGTAGTTCTCCATTTTTTTCAGTTGCATTTGCTTGGCCTCTGATAGTTTGGAAATACTATCCTTCTTCTCCTCCAGAAAATCTTTCATATAAATGATCGTGTCCATTTTTGTAGCTATGGAATCTGTTCCGAACTCGTCGGTAAAGGCCATCATCTCTCCCAGATCCATCTCAATGGTCATCCTTCCGGTTCCATTTTCATTCAGGTCTAATGTTTCTGTAAATTGGCAGCTAACAATAAGTATTGCCAGCGATAGCAATAGAAAGACATTCTTAATCATGATTTAGTTCTTAGGATTATTGATAATGATCAATGCTGCGATCACACCCGGGATCCACCCACAGATGGTCAATATTAGAACAATTAAAATAGATCCGCAACCCTTATCCAATACAGCTAAAGGCGGAAACAAAATAGAAAGCAGCACTCTCCAAATACTCATAAGAACAAATTTACAATTAATAATCCTTTTATAAGTCTCAATCAATTTACTTTCGTTACAGCTATTGAATAACCGATACAATGTCACTATCTTTGCCAATATTTTTCATAGAAAACTATGCATTTATCCGAACAGGAACAGGTACGAAGAGAGAAACTTTCACAACTACGGAGTATGGGTATCAATCCCTATCCGGCCGATCTTTATCCAGTGGATCATTTGGCCAAGGAGATCAAGGAGCATTTTGAGGAAGGGAAGAAAGTGGTAATAGCGGGAAGGTTGATGTCCCGAAGAATTCAGGGTAAGGCCTCTTTTGCCGAATTACAGGATGCTTCAGGTAGAATTCAGGTTTATTTTAACCGGGATGAGATCTGTACCGGTGAGGATAAGACCAAGTACAATGAGATCTATAAGAAATTACTCGATATAGGAGATTTTATCGGTATTGAAGGCGAGTTGTTCACTACCCAGGTAGGTGAGAAGACCGTGATGGTCAAAGAATTCACCTTATTATCGAAATCCCTGAAACCATTGCCCCTGCCGAAAACCGATAGCGATGGAAACACCTTCGATGAGTTCAATGATCCGGAGTTGCGTTACCGGCAGCGCTATGCCGATCTGGTGGTGAATCCAAAGGTGAAGGAAGTCTTTGTAAAGAGAACCAAATTGTTCAATGCCATGCGCACCTTTCTGAGTGGTAAAGGTTATTTTGAGGTTGAGACCCCAATTCTTCAGCCCATACCCGGAGGAGCAGCAGCACGACCATTCAAGACCCATCATAATTCATTGGACATTCCGCTCTATATGAGAATTGCAAATGAACTCTATCTGAAAAGATTGATCGTAGGTGGATTTGATGCGGTCTATGAATTTGCTAAGGATTTCAGAAATGAGGGAATGGATCGGACCCATAATCCGGAATTCACCATGATGGAGATCTATGTAGCTTATAAGGATTATAATTGGATGATGGACTTCACCGAGCAGCTGCTGGAATATTGTGCTGAGGAGGTCAATGGGACAACACAAGCAATCTTTGGAGAGAATCAAATTGATTTCAAAGCGCCTTACCCCAGGGTTTCCATGACTGAGGCCATTATAAAATATACCGGGTTCGATATCACCGGAAAATCGGAAAATGAATTGCGACAGGCTGCAAATGACATGGATATTGAGATCGATGATACCATGGGTAAAGGAAAGATCATCGATGAGATCTTCGGTGAGAAGTGTGAAGCTCAGTTCATACAGCCCACGTTCATCACTGATTATCCAAAGGAAATGAGTCCGTTATGCAAAGAGCATCGTGATGATCCCGAACTTACCGAACGATTTGAATTGATTGTCTGTGGTAAGGAATTGGCCAATGCCTATAGTGAGTTGAACGACCCCATCGATCAGCGAGAGCGATTCGAGGAACAGGTTCGATTGGCCGATCGCGGGGATGATGAAGCTACTGAATTCATCGATCATGATTTCCTGAGATCTCTGGAATACGGCATGCCCCCAACCAGTGGAATGGGAATTGGTATGGATCGATTGATCATGTTCCTGACCAACAAGGCTTCGATTCAAGAGGTCTTGTTCTTCCCCCAAATGAAACCCGAAAAGAAGGCGGTGGCAATGACCGATGATGAAAAAGCGGTTTTCACTATTCTGAAGAACAACTCCCCTATTGATTTAAATGAATTAAAATCCCAATCTGGATTGTCCAATAAAAAATGGGATAAGACCATTAAAGGCCTTACGAAGCATGGTGTTGCTAAGGTGAATAAAACCGATGATGGATTGTTTGTGGCGGTTGTTTAAAAAAATGTAATGTCTCCCTGAGCGCAGTCGAAGGGTCACTATAAAAATGAAGGGTTTACTTAACAGTACATCCTTTTTTTCTACAATGTAGCAGATTGTAGCAGATAGATCCTCTTTTATGGTCACGGATTGGTCACTTT
>JAHEHC010000130.1 GCA_024644805.1 Flavobacterium sp.
GAGTCTGCGGATGTGGAAATGAAGATGGTAAAGCTACCATCATGAAACCAAATGAGGAACATCAACATGATCACCATCATGGACATCATCATCACGACCATGATCATTCACACAAGACCGTGATCGATCTGGAAAAAGATATCTTACATCAGAACAATATTGATGCATCAAGAAATCGTGGGTATTTCGAGGCCAAGAACATCCTCACGTTAAATTTGGTTAGTTCCCCGGGATCCGGCAAGACCTCACTGCTTGAAAAAACTCTGATCGATCTGAAGGATCAGCATCAATTCTATGTGATCGAGGGCGATCAGCAAACCATGAATGATGCAAAAAGAATTGATGCCCTGAACATCCCGGTGGTACAGGTCAATACCGGCAAAGGATGTCATCTCGAAAGCAATATGGTTTACAATGCGGTCAAAAAGTTGACACCAACGGATGATTCAATTTTGTTGATCGAAAATGTTGGAAACCTTGTATGTCCATCTATGTTCGATCTTGGTGAAACCAATCGTGTGGTAATCATCAGTACTACGGAAGGTGAGGATAAGCCTATTAAATATCCGGATATGTTCCTCAGTTCAGATATTTGCCTTATCAATAAAATCGATCTTTTGCCCTATTTGAATTTTGATATTGAAAAATTAAAGGAATACGCCTTAAGGGTCAATCCAAAGTTGAAATTCTTCGAGGTCTCTGCTACCACGGGCGAGGGCATGGAAGAATGGTATTCCTGGTTGGTCGCACAATTAAAATCAATAAAATAATTGCTATGTGTTTATCCATCCCCGGAAAATTGATTGAGGTTACCGCCAAACTGGACGATACGTTCCGAATTGGAAAAGTGGATTTTGATGGTATTAAAAAAGAAGTGAATTTAGCTATGGTCCCCGATGCAAATGTTGGTGATTATGTCTTGGTGCATGTTGGAGCCGCTATCAGTATCATCGATGAAGAAGAAGCCAAGAAGACCTTCGAACTGATCAAAAAAATGGGAGAATTGGATGAATTAGAGGGCAAGACCGATCCCTAGCATATTCTTGGTAATTGTTCGCCAATTTGCATATTCACGACTCGTTTTCCGCCCATGGTATTGGTGATCACAACTTTTTTAGGATGGTCGGCAATAACAGTCCCTATTATTGAAGCGTGTTGGCAGTTATCAAAACGGCTCATCCTGTTTACAATTTCATCTGCCTTGTCTCCTGAAACAATCGCTAAAAAGATCCCTTCATTGGCTGAGTACAATGGATCCAGACCCAGTATCTCACAAGCACCGCTTACCTGTTGATCGATAGGAAGGTGTTGTTCCTCAATGATGATTCCTTTTTCGGTATCTCTTGCGATCTCATTCAGTGATGATGAAAGTCCTCCTCGGGTTGGATCTCTTAACAAATGGATATCCTGACCAAATTCATCGATAAGACTTAAGATAGAGTGGTTTAAATTGGTGGTGTCGCTCTCAATGGTTGTCTCAAATTCAAGTCCTTCCCTAACCGATAGAATAGCAATTCCATGAGTTGCGATTTGATTGCTGACAATGATTCTATCGCCCGTTTTTATATTGTCTATATCTATTGAAGATTTGGGATGAACCACCCCAATTCCTGTGGTATTGATAAAGATCTTATCGCCCTTGCCTTTGTCAACCACTTTGGTGTCGCCTGTTGCTACAATAACTCCTGCCTTATCACAGGCCTCTTTTATGGATACCAAAATCTCCCAAAATTCACTCATGGGCAATCCTTCTTCCAAGATAAAACTCAGTGATATGTACTTGGGAATGGCTCCACACATGGCCACGTCGTTCACAGTTCCATTGACGGCAAGTTCGCCAATATTTCCCCCGGGGAAAAATATCGGAGAGATCACGAAGCTGTCTGTTGAAAAGGCTATTTCTCCTTCCAATTTCAAAAAAGCTCCATCATGTCTTTTGTTCAGAGTGTCATTCTTCAATACATCAAAAACACCACTGTCCAATAATTTATTGGTCAATAATCCTCCACTTCCGTGCCCCAAAGTGATAAATTCAAAATCGAATTTTGGCATGGGACAATGCAAATGCATCTTGGGCTTTTCTTTCATCAGAAATAACTAAAAAAGTAGGTTCAAATGTACTGTTTTTTGCTGTATGGCTAATTAGGAGCCACAAAGAACTTATGCGATATCTGAAAAATTATAATAGGCGGCACAGGCTCCTTCTGAACTTACCATCGGTGCCCCCAATGGATTTTGCGGGGTGCATTTCTTTCCAAAATGCGGACAGTCAACTGGCTTTTTGATCCCCTTCATGATCGCCCCAGCTATACATTCTTGATTCTCTTCAGTTTGTAGCTCAAAGAGTGGAAATTTTTTCTCAGCATCAAAATCCTTGAATTCATCAGTTACTCCCCACCCGCTGTTCGGGATCACATCGATTCCTCTCCATAGCTGATCCTGAACCTTAAAGACCTTTGAAATCACTTCCTGTGCATTGATGTTTCCTTCCTCTCGTACTACACGAGCATATTGATTCTCCACTTCAGCCCTACCCGATTCCAATTGTTTGACCACCATTAAAATTCCTTGAAGGATGTCCAGAGGTTCAAATCCCGTGGCTACCAATGGAATTTTATATTTTTCAACTATGGGGTAATATTCTTTGATCCCCATGATGGTACAAACATGTCCTGCTGCCAGAAATCCATCGATCATGGTTTCCTGATCTTCCATGATGGCCTGAATGGCCGGGGGTACCAAGACATGTGAGGATAGTATGGAATAATTCTTCAATCCCAGTTTGTTGGCATGAAGCACTGAAAGTGCATTTGCCGGAGCGGTGGTCTCAAATCCAACGGCAAAGAACACCACCTCCTTATCGGGATGGTCCTTAGCTATGTTTACGGCCTCTAAGGGTGAATATAGGATTCGAATATCGGCGCCCTGGGCTTTGGCCTCAAGCAAACTCTTTTTAGATCCCGGAACTCGGAGCATGTCCCCAAAACTACATAGGATCACATTCTTCTCTTCCGCTAAATAGATGGCTTTGTCGATCAGATGAAGTGGGGTCACACAAACCGGACAACCCGGCCCGTGAACCATGGTAATCTTATCGGGAAGCACATTCAGGATTCCATTTTTAACCAAGGAATGGGTCTGACCACCACAAACCTCCATGATCTTCCAGGGTTTGGTCACCGATCGTTTGATCTCTTCGAGAACTTGTTGGGCCAGTTTTGGGTCTCTATATTCGGTGAGGTATTTCATAGATACTAAGAGTTAAGTTGCTGATATCGATCTGCGAACTGTTTGATCTGGTGAGGTGAAAATTCCTCAAAGATCTCTTCCAATATTAACACGGGGTCTTTATCACTTAAGCTGCTTTCTTTCTTGAATTGTTCCAGAATCCTCCAAAATTCAACGTCTTTTAAATCGACTGTATCCTCATCTTCTAAGGAGCTATCTCCATTTTTCAACTGGTTTTCCCTGGCTATTCCTTGCGCCCTTCTATTTAAAAATTTATTGATCTCGTTCATTTCCTGATTTCTCGTGATAAAGATAATACATTAACTGCCCAAAAGAAATGCACTCGTCATTTGGAGATAAATCTTTGTGAAAATACAGCTCGTGCTCATCCCCCATAAACAGAATGACCAACTCGACCAACCAATGATTCTGAAATACCCCTCCACTAAATGCGACTTTTTTAATTTGGTGTTGCTTGGTCACCAAAGCAATATAGTGCGCGAGGGTGATATGGAATTTTGCTGCGATAAACTCCTTTTCAAAACCCTTTTTAAGATCGGCAAATATCTGTTTCATCATCCACTGAGTAAATCTTTCTGGTAACATATCATCCTTGATATAAGAATAGACTGTGGTAATGTTATTTTTTCTAAAATACGTGTGTGCTGCACTTTCAAGTTGCATTGCGGCCTCTCCTTCATAAGTTTGAAGATCAATCCCCAATATGATCGATGCGGCAGCATCAAAGAAACGCCCTGCACTGGTGCTTTTTAACGGAGGCTCTTTTTGAAGTAGTCTTTGGTAGATCCTCCATTCTGTGTCTGAGAATTTTTTCTTTAAGAGATCATCTTGGCCTAGTTCATAACAAATTGCCAATGCAGAGATACGGGGTTCCTTTGGCATTTTATCCCCCAAAATAAACGGGAACTCATCGATATGATGCACCCGTTCTAATTTCGTATTGTTGAGCAAGAAGAACTCACCTCCCCAAATATTTCCATCATCTCCCAATCCAGTGCCGTCCCAAACTACACCCAATATTCGTTCGCCTGAATTCATGAGATCATGTTCGCCAAGAACAGCATAAAAGTGGGCTTTATGGTGCTGAACCTCAACATATGGGATCGTATTCCTATTTGCAAATTCCTTACCAAAAACCGTGCTGAAGTATCCGGGATGCTTATCGACAAGAACCAAATCGACATCTGGGTCAAAGAGATGGTAGAAATGATCTAATGTATTTTTATAATTCTCTTGAGATTCCAAATGGTCTGTGTTCCCAAGATATTGACTAATAAATATATTTCCTTTGTTAAGCAATGTGAAGGTGCTCTTTAACAGAGCGCCGAACGATAGGATTGTTTTGTCCTTGGTTAGATCCAGGTTTGGATTGATATAACTTGGAGCCATCCCCCGGGATCTTCTGATGATGATCTTTTGATGCGTTACTGGTGAATACCGAACAACACTATCGTCTTGGGGTACTACAATGGATCTGTTATTCGATAAGATGCAATCGGTTATGGTCTGTAATTCATTTTCGACCTCTCGATCTTGATAAACAATGGTGGAGTTAGAAATATTACCGCTGGTAGCTATGATGGGCTTACCAAATTTTGAAAGAAGCAACTCATACATTGGGGTGTATGGGATCATCACTCCAATCTGGTTGAGGTTGGGCGCTATCTCATGGTAACAAAGTGGGGTTAGAGGGTCATCGTTTACCGTTAAGAGTACGATGGGTGCAATTTCCTTTTCAAGTTCAAGCTTTTCACAAATATCCATATTTACATCCTCCGCAAGTTCATAGATGTTATGATACATGAGTGCAAATGGTTTGCTTGGGCGATTTTTACGGACCCTAAGCAGTTTGATGGTTTCTTCATTGGTCGCGTCACAGGTTAGTAAATATCCTCCAATTCCTTTTATGGCGACAATCTTTCCTGCATTCCAATGGTCTACAATACGGTTCATGTCTTTAAATTGGGGTATTGCTTTCCCATTTTCTATGAGTGTCATTTCAATGGTGCAGGTCGGGCAGGAATTGGTCTGTGAATAATACCGTCTGTTCATCGGATCGTTATATTCATTCTCACATGACGAACACATCGTGAATCGATCCATGGTTGTGGTTTCCCTGTCATAGGGAAGTGATCTGGCAATGGAATAACGGGGCCCACAATTGGTGCACGTGGTAAAAGGGTACTCAAAACGAGGGTTGTTTTTAGAATAGAGTTCCTCTTTACAGTCCTTGCAC
>JAHEHC010000131.1 GCA_024644805.1 Flavobacterium sp.
GGAGATGAAATAAAGATGCATTATTTTGAAGGAGGAGGTTGTTTAGGACGTTTTCCTTTGGCAACCAATGAAAATTATACCAACAGAACTACGGGTGAACGAGTGACCAACACTGAATGGCACAATATTGTGGTGCGAAATAAAGCTGCAGAGATCTGTGAAAAATATCTGAAGAAAGGCGATAAGATCTATATTGAAGGCAGATTAAAGACCAGAAAATGGCAGGATGATCAGGGTAGAGAGCGGTACAGTACGGAGATCCAATGTACCGAATTCACCTTTCTGACACCCCGGAATGAGACTATGCCTCAGGGAACACCAAATCAGGCTCCAACAGAAGCTCCATCTGAAGAAACTCCGTCTCAGGTGCAGGACCCTGTTGGAAATAATGAAGAAGATGACCTACCCTTTTGATGTTCAACTAAAAACACTATTTTGGATCTAGAACCTCCAGGTTTATTATTCATTTCACTTGTTAGTATTTCCCAGGTCACAAGTATGGTCTCGCTCGTGGCCTTGCTCGTATGCTCAGCATTGATCTCGGGTTCGGAAGTGGCATTGTTCTCATTGTCAGTATCCGACCTCATTGATCCGTCATCCGAGAAAGAACCATCGAAACGGTTGCTCATAGTAAAGAATTTACTTGCCAAGCCCAAGAGATTGTTGGCGACCATTCTTGTTGCCAATAACTTTATAAACATTGCGATCGTGTTGTTGTTTGCGTCACTGAGCGACCTCTTTTTTTCATCTATTGATACGGTGTTCTATGGGATCAATGTGAGGTTCATTATTGAAGTAGGAGTGGTGACCTTCATGATCCTGCTATTTGGGGAGATATTGCCAAAGATCTATGCCAGTAGAAATAAACTGGCCTTTTCGCTATTGATGTCCTATCCCATTAGAATTCTTGACATCATACTGTCACCTATTAGCAATCCCATGCGATCGGCAACAATCTATGTAGAAAAGAAGTTTGGGAAAAAACGATCGAATATCAGTGTGGACCACTTGTCACAAGCTTTGGACCTCACTTCAGAAGAGGAGACCACCCACGAGGAGCAAAAGATACTAAAGGGTATTGTGACCTTTGGAAACACCGATACCAAAGAGGTCATGAAACCAAGAATGGACATTTTTGCTTTACAGGAGGATACCGATTATCAAGACATCATGCCTCAGATCATATCGAATGGATATTCCAGAATTCCGGTCTTTAGAGAAAGCATCGATCGAATAACGGGGATACTCTATGTCAAGGATCTTATGCCCTATATCGATCATGAAAAGTTGGAATGGAAAGAACTGTTGCGGGAGCCTTACTATGTGCCTGAGAACAAGAAACTGGACGATCTTCTCAACGAATTCAAGGACATGAAAATGCATTTGGCAATTGTGGTAGATGAATACGGGGGGACCAGCGGATTGATTTCTCTGGAAGACATCATCGAGGAGATCGTAGGAGAGATCAGTGATGAATTCGATGACGAGGATCTTATCTTCTCCAAGATCGACGAGACCACTTTTATCTTTGAAGGGAAGACCCCATTAAAAGATTTTTACAAGGTGATAAAACTGAAGGATCCTTCCCTATTTGAAGAGGTCAAAGGAGATGCCGACACCCTGGCCGGACTCATATTAGAAATATCCAAAGGCTTTCCAAAGAAGGGAGAGATAATATTATTCCACAACTTTTCGTTTACCATTGAAGGCTTTGAGAACAAGCGAATCAAGCAGGTGAAAATCTCTATCAACTAATAAATGCGGTATCTGATCCTAATATTTTCATTAACAATTCTGTCTTGTGGGGATGAAGTGGTTGTGAAACCCAACGCCATGCTCAGGCTGGAATACCAGAAACCAACTTACGATACCATTGCAGTCGATTGTCCTTTTGAGTTCTTAGTGAATACAGAGGCCATTCTGAAAGGGAAGAACAATTGCTGGATGAACATCCATTATCCTAAGATGAATGCGACCTTGTATCTTAGCTATAGGGAAGTAAATGAAAAAAGGAATATCGACTCCCTGCTTTATGATGCACAAAAACTGACCTACGATCATACCATAAAAGCGGAATCCATCCTGGAACAACCCAGAATCGATTCGATCAATAAGGTCTATGGGATGTTCTATATGATCAATGGGAATGCCGCTACACAGTCACAATTCTATGTGACTGATAGCATCCGTCATTTTGTGAATGGCTCCTTATACTTCGATTCGAAACCGAATTTCGATTCAGTGTATCCTGCGGTGGTCTATCTCAGGAATGACATCAGACGGATCATGGAGAGCATCCGTTGGAAATAAAAAAACCATCTGATCGCTCAGATGGTCTCTTAGATATATTTAGTAATGGATTAAGCTTTTTCTGCGCAACAAGCTTTATCACACTCTTTATCACAATCATTCTTTGCTGCATTTGCCTCTAAAGAAGCTTTTTCTCCTTTTTTAGCACTGCACTTAGCTCTTTCCGCTTCAGAGCATTCTTTCTTCTTAGCAAAATTTGAAGTGAAGGATTCAACGTTCTTCATATTATTCACCGAATACTTATCACTGGTCTTCGTAACAGTCTCTTCCAAAGAATTTGTAGTCACCTTAGCTTCATCGTATTCGACCATGGCCATTTTTTTGTCAAAATCGACTTTAGCGGTCTTCACTCCTTCCATCTCATTAAGATTCTTTTCAATGACCCGGGCACATCCTAACGCACAAGACATTCCTTCTATGTTGAACTCGGCTTTTGCGATAACCGCATTCTCATCTATTTGGTTCACTTTGGCAGTTTCTTCTATTTCTACCGTTTTGGTTTCCGGCTGAACCTCATTCTTGCATGACCATACCAATACAGATAAAAGAAAAATTCCCAAGCTAATTTTTAATGTCTTCATTGTTTTTAAAATTTTTAATTACTGAAACAAAAATAGCAATTGTTCGGACTTAACTGCTAAAAAATGGCATTTTTGTAAATTATTAATCAGGCTCGATGTTCAAGATCAATCAAAAATGGCTGTTGCTGATCATACTTTCTATAATTTGGGGGAGTTCATTTATCCTGATTAAGAAGTCGCTCATTGGACTTACACCAATCCAACTGGGTGCATTGCGGATCATCATCTCAGGTTTGATATTGTTCCTGGCGGGCTTCAAAGGATTTAGAGGTCTCTCAAAAAGGACCCTGAAATGGATTGTGATCGCTGGTTTTCTTGGAACATTTTTTCCGGCGTTCCTATTTGCATTTGCTATTTCTGAGATCGATAGTGCTGTGGCCTCCATTCTGAATTCTTTAGTTCCGCTGAACACCATTATCATAGGATTCATCCTGTTTCAGATCATTTCTTCCAGAAAGCAGATCATCGGGATGATCATTGGATTGATAGGTACGCTCCTACTAATTAGTAATGGAGCCAACATCAACCCTGAACAGAACTATTGGTATACCATATTGGTAATCATTGCTACGATCATGTATGCACTTAATGTCAACATCATCAAGCGCCATCTTCAGGAAGTGCCACCGTTGACCATTGCAATTGGGAACTTTGTTGCCATTATCATACCGGCTTTTATCGTGTTGTTAATTGACGGATTCTTTACTTCGGAAGTATTGCGATCGGCCGATTTGAAAATGGCTTTATTCTATGTTGTACTCCTCTCTATATTTGGAACTGCCCTGGCTAAGATCATGTTCAATAAGCTCGTTCAGATATCGACTCCGGTATTTGCATCGTCAGTGACCTACTTAATACCCATCATTGCTTTGATGTGGGGTGTGTTGGATGGAGAATCATTTAGTATTTGGCAGGCCTTAGCCACCGGATTTATTCTTTGGGGTGTCTATCTGGCCAACTATAATAAACAGGTCTGAACCGGTATTTGATTTTTCTAAAATCGGTTTGCTAATTCAGTATTAAAAACTATATTTGCACCCCTCTAATAGAGGAAAACTATAAATTATTTTTTAAACGATACATTATGTATGCAATTGTAGAGATAGCAGGGCAGCAATTCAAAGTTGCGAAAGATCAGAAGGTCTTTGTGCACCGTCTCGCTACCGAAGAAGGAAAAAAAGTCGCTTTCGACAATGTACTTCTGGTAGGTGATGGTAACAAGGTCACTGTTGGCGCCCCGGTTATAGAAGGAGCTCAGGTTGGAGCAAAAGTCCTTCAGCACCTAAAAGGTGATAAAGTTATTGTATTCAAGAAGAAGAGAAGAAAAGGATACAGAGTTAAGAATGGTCACAGACAGGCACTTTCAGAGATCATCATTGAGAGTATCGTGTCCAGCGGAGCTACTAAGGCAGCTCCTGCTGCCAAGAAAGCTGCCGCACCTAAACCGAAAGCTGAGAAAGCAGCCCCTAAGGCCACTCCAAAAGCGGAGACCAAGAAGGCAGTACCAGCTAAGGTTGAGAAAAAAGCAGCTCCAGTTCAGGATCTGAGTACCATGACCGTTGCCGAATTGAAAGCAATGGCTAAAGCGAAAGGACTGACCGGATATTCTTCATTGAAGAAGGCCGAACTGATCAAAGCATTAAGTTAGATAATATAAAAACGATATAAGATGGCTCATAAAAAAGGAGTTGGTAGTTCTAAAAACGGTAGAGAATCAGAATCGAAACGATTGGGCGTTAAGATCTTTGGTGGACAAGCTGCTGTTGCTGGAAATATCATCGTAAGACAAAGAGGAAACACTCATTTTCCTGGTGAGAATGTATATGGTGGAAAAGATCACACCCTTCACGCTAAAGTTGACGGTGTTGTGAAATTCACTAAAAAGAAAGATAATAAATCGTACGTATCTATAGTTCCTTTCGAGGCATAGTAAATCGATTTATACCAAATATTTAATAACCTCAACCCTTATTTCAGGGATTGAGGTTTTTTTTTGAAACTTTTTAAAACATACCATTATGAATATGTCAATAGTTAAATCCTTTCTACTAGTTCTTTTTTTATTTGCAGGGACAATAGCGAATAGTCAGGACATTCAGAAATATGATTATTTGGAGATCATTGTGATACAAAAAGCGAATAACAGTGGAAAAATAAAAAGAATTAAGGTTCAGGAACAAAGATCCTTAGAAGGTAAATCAATAACAATTGATCAAATTGAAGATATCAAAGGCACATCAGATCTATTGAACTATATGAATGCTGCCAATTGGGAATTTGTTGATCGGAGGGCAGTGACTGAAATAAACGACCCGGTCTGGATGAGTTATATTTTTAGGAAGAAGAAAGCTGTAAATTAAGTATCAAATATAAAACCCTCACACTGTAGTGAGGGTTTTGTTTTATATGTATTCTTGCTTGAGACCTCTCGACTGCGCTCGAGGTGACAAACAAAATTTAGTATCTATAATACTCCGGCTTGAAAGGTCCTTTTACATCCACTCCGATGTACTCGGCCTGCTCTTCCCGTAACTCGGTAAGTTCGGCACCGATCTTAGCCAAATGAAGAT
>JAHEHC010000034.1 GCA_024644805.1 Flavobacterium sp.
ATGCATTATGCTTTGAGGCCATGGCCCTGGATATTGATCGCTTTGGCTTCTTTGATCCTTTATCCCCAATTGTCCGATATTCAGGCTCAATTTCCAAATGCCGTCCTGGGGCATGATCTGGGTTATTCTGCCATGCTTATCAATTTACCGGCCGGTCTGCTGGGATTGGTCGTGGCTTCATTGATCGCTGCTTTTATGAGCACCATATCTACCCACTTGAATTGGGGTTCTTCCTATATCTCGTTGGACTTCTACAAACGTTTCCTCAAACCGGAGGCTACCGAAAAGGAATTGGTTGCTGTAGGAAGACTTTCGACCATTATCTTAATGATTCTGGCTGCTCTTATTGCATTGGCTCTGAGTAGCGCACTAAGTACCTTTGCTATTTTATTACAGATCGGTGCAGGGACAGGGTTGATATTCATACTAAGATGGTTTTGGTGGCGGGTGAATGCCTATAGTGAAATTACTGGAATGATCGTGTCTTTTGTTGTGGCCCTGATCTTTGAATTCACTGAATTGGGTCTTGAAGATTATGAAAAGCTGGTGCTTGGTGTTGCAATAACAACCATAAGTTGGATAGGTATTACTCTGATAACCAGACCAACTGATTCAAAGACCTTAGCAAGTTTTTACAATGCAGTGACTCCCTATGGTATGGGATGGAAGACTTTTAAAAGAACGGCCAAAAATAAGGGCATAGAGTTGAAATCAACCAATGATGTCTTTACCATCGATCTGGCTTCCATGCTATTGGGGATTCTATTTGTCTATTCCTCATTATTTGCAACCGGATATATCATCTATAACAACACCATGGGTGCTGTTATTCTTTCTTCGATCGCTTTGATTTCGGCATTTATCATCTTTAGGCTTTGGAAGGCCAATAAAAAAACCGCTTCATAAGAAGCGGTCTTTAAAATTCTCAAAAAAGATTTATTAATTATTTCCAAGGATCAATGGCAATCCATCTTCTCCTGAGCCAATTACGATCACTTTTGAATTGGGTGACTGAGACAGTTTCAATGTAGCCTCAATACCTTTATCCTTAAGGATCTTATCGGTCAATGATGCGCTGAGTATTCTGTTGGCATCGGCTTTACCTTGAGCCTCAATACGCTGTTTTTGAGCTTCTTTATCAGCTGTGATCAACCTGAACTCGTATTCTAAACTTTCCTGCTCTTGTTTTAATTTGCGTTCGATTGCATCTTTAATTGTACCGGGCAATGTTACATCACGGATCAATATTTCATTTAATTGAACATACTGATCTTCTACGATCTTCCTGGTTTCTTCAAATATCTCTACTTGAATTGCATCACGCTTACTGGAATAAAGTTGTTCCGGGGTATATCTTCCTACCACACTCCTTGCAGCACTTCGTATTGCTGGTTGTAACACTCGTGCAACATAATTCTGTCCTTTTTCCTGATGAAGAGAACCCAATTTTGCATACAGAGGTTGATACCAGGCTGAAGCCTCAAGAATGATCTCAAGTCCATTTGATGAAAGAACCTGCATTTTCTCAAATACCTCCTGCTGTCTTACTTCGTAGACGTATACCTTATTCCAGGGAGCAATCAGATGAAATCCCTCACCCAGTGGAGGTTGATCGGTAACAACACCACCTCCAAAAGTTTTGTAAAGCACTCCTGATTCCCCTGCTTTTATAGTAATAGCAGATTTAGCCACTAAAACGATCAGTATGATGAGTATGACGATTAATGGGATTCCAATTTTGGGTAATTTTTCCATGTTTGTTTTTTTATTAAGTGTTAATGTTGATTTTATATAAGTCCGTTATATTTCCTGATAAACCATTCCAGAGTCAATGAAATTATGATAAACAGTAGTAGGTATTTCCAATCTATTAAAGGTACAATTTTTTGTTCACTTTTTTGTATGGCTCGATACTGCTCATGGTTGACCAACTCGTTCAATAAAGATTCACTCTCGGTTATTAAATAGGATTTTCCGCCTGTATTAGTCGCTATCCGTTGTAGTTTCGTTACATTGGCATTCAGGAATTGTTGCTCTACATTGAATTCCAAAATAGAAAATGATCCTGATCTGGAGACCGGGTCATCATTGACCGAAACAGTAAAATCATATTCACCCGAAGGCAGGCTGTTTAGATCAATCATATAATAATTCCTTTTAAGTAATAGTGGAAAGTCAAAAGACTCATTGCTTACTTTATTTGTTACTGAAATCGATAAAGACCCTCTTGGATCAAATACGAAGTTCTTATCGAAGTATTGTGCTGAAAGGCGTATGATGTCGTTGTTATAATAGAACGACTTGCTATCGACCTCTAACCTACTCCTTCGCTTGTTTGAAGCAAGATATTGAATCAGCTTCCCTAGGAATTCATCAAAACCCTTAAAGCTTTCAGTTGAAATATACGAATAGGCTCTCCAGCGCCAAATTCCTGCTCCATCCAGGATGGATTCCCGTTGACCATCGATCTCAGTAGTTGCTAATAAAGGGCTCTCAGTATTAAAACCATTTATGGTCTGATCGAAAATAATATCATGTGGCACTGTGATGCTAAGAGCACCAAAATAGGTCTTCAACGGTGGGAAATCATCAAAACCAATATCATCGATAGAGTAAGAACCATAATTTAAGTTCAGAGAACCGGCTACATCCTCAGGCTGATTTGTTACCTCCTTTTGAAATTTATCCTGAATCTCATTCAAAAAGTTCCAATCTGTATTGGCACCCGATATCAATAATGAGTTCTTTTTGAGCTTCTTGACCTCAGAGTAGACATTCATAAAACTTCTGTCCGGTTGATACAGTATGATCAATTGATGATCCGCTATGATTGACAATGCCTCTTGAGGTTTAACAAGTGTTACTTTTCGCTGTTCATTGGTTTCAATTGATTTTACCAACATCCCGAGATCTGGATGAATAATATTGCTTACAAGTAAAATATTGGTAGATTCATCGATTACTTCAACAGCAAATTGCTTGCTGTTATTTATGGTGTTCCTTTCATCATCAAGTGGTGCTAATTGGGCACGATATCGTTTTAACCCCACACTATTTGCCGGGAGAGTAAACGTTAATGTTTGAGAATTAGTCACTTGATCGAATCTTATGGTTTCACTGTAAGCAATAGCATTTCCCTGGTAGATATTGAAATTGGAAACGATCTCCTCATTCCCGTTATACAGCAGCATCACTTCAACTGGGAATTGATTTTTTAAAAATGCATATCTGTTGGTGTTCAACTGTTCGATCTTAAGATCGGAATAGTTTATGGTATCCCCAAGTATGATCGGATAGACAGGATTCTGAAGTATCCTGGATGTAAATTCATAGTCGTTACCCAAAGTTTGGTTCCCATCGGTAATAAAAATAGTAGGTGTGATCTCATTGAACAAATCGTCAGATTCTTTCAAAGCCTTTGAAAGGTTACTGTTCTTCTCTTTAAAGTTCAAAGAATCATACTTTTCAAAAGAGTCTCCGAATGAAAAATAAGAAATATTGAATTTACTATTAAGATCCTGCTGTTGTTCGATGATCTCTATTAGGTCTTTGGTGTTCTGCTCCTGACCCAGTTCAGCGATAGAAGACGAATTGTCGATCAATATCGACAACGATGGTTTCTCAATTGTAAATGATTCGAAGCTGAACTTAGGATTGATGATCAGTAAAAGAATAAAGAACAGGGTGAAGAAACGCAATCCTCCAAAGATCCATTTAAGTCTTTTTGAATATTTGGTCTTAAAACCATACATGAATATTGATAGGATCAGTGAGATGATCCCGGAGAAAACAATATAAATTATGGTTTCAGCATTCATGAATTAAGTTAACATACCCCCATCCACCTGCAGAACCTGGCCCGTTACATACCCTGCTAAATCTGATCCAAGGAACATTGCAGCTTCCGCAACATCATCGGTATTACCACCTCTTCGCAATGGTATTTGGTCTCTCCACTCCTGGACCTTTTTTGGATCAAGTTTTTCGGTCATTTCTGTTTCAATGAATCCAGGAGCAATGGCATTACATCTGATACCTCTCGAACCATATTCCAATGCAATTGATTTGGTAAAACCAATAACACCAGCTTTTGAAGCAGCGTAATTTGCTTGACCTGCATTTCCCTTGATCCCTACAACCGAGCTGATGTTGATTATTGAACCTGAACGTTGCTTGATCATATAGGGAAGAACCGCTTTTGTGGTATTGAAGCAAGATTTCAAATTAACGCCGATCACTTTATCCCAACTCTCTTCACTCATGCGAAGCAAAAGGGCATCATCAGTAATTCCGGCATTATTAATCAAAACGTCAATCCTACCGAAATGCTTGATAACATCCGCTACCATTTCGTGTGTAGCATCGTGATCAGCAGCATTGACTCGATATCCCTTACATTTTACACCTCGAACTGTAAGCTCTTCTTCAAGTTCATGGGTAATGTCTTTACTGGAAATATACGTAAAAGCAATATCGGCTCCTGCCCTCTCATAACGATAGGCTATTTCCTTTCCAATTCCTTGAGAAGCACCTGTAATTAAAGCCGTCTTACCCTTAAGAAGATCTGCAGCTTGATTGAAATCCATTGACATAACTCTGATTTTTTTAGTTAGTAACTAATTATTATTCATTTAAAAAATACAGGTTGCTAAGATACTAAGTATTAATTTTTACAAGCGATATAAAAGTGAAATTATTGAAAAGATTAATTAAAATATCAATTGTCGTATCTTCGTTAAACTTTATTCATTTAAAATCAAAAGAACATGAAGAAATTAATTTTTATTTCATTACTTGTATTATTCGCATCATGCAAGGACACAAAAAACGAAAAGGAGATAGCTATTTCTCCTCCACCCACCATTTCTGTTGAAGATTTCTTTAAGAATTCTGAAATGAGAACCTTCAGGTTATCTCCAAATGGAACCTATATTGCCTATTTAGCTCCCTATAAGAATAGGATGAATATCCATGTTAGAAAATTTGATTCAGATTCAGTGGTTAGAGTTTCTAATGTACTGGATAGAGATATAGCCGGTTATTTTTGGGCCAATAACAATCAGTTGGCTTATATAAAAGATAGTGGAGGGGATGAAAATTTTCACCTTTATGTAGTTGATAAGGAAGGTTTAAACGAAAAAGATCTAACTCCATTTGATGGTGTTAGAGTACAGATCATAGATGATCTGGAATCTAATGATGATGAAATGATTATTGGTTTGAATAATAGAATTCCGCAGGTTTTCGATCCCTATCGAATCAATATTACTTCTGGAGAAATGGAATTGCTTTATGAAAATCCCGGCAACATAACTGGTTGGGGGACTGATCATTATGGAAAACTAAGGCTCGCCTATGTGACCAATGGTGTTGATACCTCCATTCTTTACAGAGATAATGAATCTGAGGATTTCAGTGAAGTGATTACTACCGATTTCAAACAGACTTTAAGTCCTCAATTCTTTGATTTTGATAATGGACATATTGTGTATGCTTTATCAAATTTAAATAGGGATAAAACAGCAATTGTGAAATATGATCTTAAAGAAAATAAAGAAGTAGAAGAAGTCTTTGTAAATGACGAAGTCGATGTTTCAGGGATCTCCTATTCACAGAAAAGAAAGGTGCCTACATTTATCAATTATACAACAACTAAACTAAACAGGCACTTCTTAGATGATGAAATGAATACCATCTTTGCAAGATTGGAAGATGAATTAGGCGATGATAATGAATATTATATTACATCATCAAATAAAGAAGAAGATATCTTTTTGATTTATGCCGGAAATGATAAAACCAGAGGAGAATATTATTATTATAATAAAGACACCGATGATATCAATAAACTTGCTGAATTGAGTCCGTGGTTGAACTCTGATCATATGGCTACCATGGAGCCCATCAGTTATACGAGTAGAGATGGTTTGACCATACACGGCTATTTAACATTACCAATTGGGGTTGAAGCCAAAAATCTCCCTGTTGTTGTTAATCCACATGGAGGACCATGGGCCAGAGACACCTGGGGTTATAATCCAGAGGTCCAATTGTTAGCTAATAGAGGCTATGCCGTGTTACAAATGAATTTTAGAGGGTCAACAGGATACGGTAAAGAGTTTTGGGAAAAATCATTTAAGCAATGGGGACAAACCATGCAAGATGATATTACAGATGGAGTTCACTGGTTGATCGATCAAGAAATAGCAGATCCAGACAGAATAGCTATATATGGAGGAAGCTATGGCGGCTATGCTACTCTAGCCGGTATAATAAAAACACCTGATCTGTATGCTGCAGCAATTGATTATGTTGGTGTTTCTAATCTTTTCACATTCATGGAAACTATTCCACCCTATTGGGAACCCTATAAGAAAATGCTTTATGAAATGGTTGGCGATCCTAAGACTAATGACAGCATAATGATGAAGGAGAACAGCCCAGTATTTCATACCGACAAGATAAAGGCAACTTTATTTGTTGCACAGGGAGCAAATGATCCGAGAGTTGTTCAAGATGAATCGGATCAAATGGTAAAAGCTATTGAGAAAAATGGAGTCCAGGTTCAATATATGTTAAAGGAAAATGAAGGTCACGGTTTCAGAAATGAAGAAAACCGTTTTGATTTTTATAAGGCTATGACCGAGTTTTTGGATAAGAATTTAAAAGAGAAGGTTGATGATATAAAAACTTAAAAACCAAACATCAAAAAAAAGAGGGTTGATTTTCATCCCTCTTTTTTTTGTCAACACGTATCTATCCTAAAATTTCAGCAACTCTTTTGCCGATTTCAGCTGGAGAATCTACCACATGGATCCCGTGCTCTCTCATGATTTTCTTTTTTGCCTGAGCCGTATCATCGCTTCCTCCAACAATGGCTCCAGCATGTCCCATGGTTCTACCGGGAGGAGCTGTTTCACCGGCTATAAATCCAACAATAGGCTTTTTACTTCCACTCTCTTTATACCATTTAGCAGCATCAGCTTCCAACTGACCACCAATCTCACCGATCATGACCACACACTCTGTTTCATCGTCGTTGATGAGCATTTCAACGGCGTCCTTGGTCGTGGTTCCAATAATTGGATCACCACCAATTCCTATTGCGGTAGTTATTCCGAAGCCTTGTCTTACAACCTGGTCAGCAGCCTCATAAGTAAGCGTACCTGATTTAGACACCACCCCAACATTTCCCTTTTTAAATACAAACCCGGGCATGATCCCTACTTTGGCCTCATTGGGAGTTATTACTCCCGGACAATTGGGTCCGACCAATCTGCATTCTTTGTCCTTGATATAATCGGACACTTTTATCATGTCGGCAATTGGAATTCCCTCGGTTATTGTGATGATGACCTTGATGCCAGCATCGGCCGCTTCCATAATGGCATCGGCTGCAAATGCGGGTGGTACGAAAATGATGGAAGTATCTGCACCGGCTTTCTTCACTGCGTCTTCCACCGTATTAAATACGGGCTTGTCCAAGTGGGTCTGACCACCTTTTCCCGGGGTTACACCGCCCACGATGTTGGTGCCATATTCGATCATCTGTTCCGAATGGAAAGTTCCTTCACTTCCGGTAAATCCCTGAACGATTATTTTTGAATCTTTATTGACTAATACACTCATTTTTAAATGATTGATTATGTTAAATTAGTTTTATCATTTCATTAAAAAAATGATGATGCAAATATACCTATTTTGAATGAGCTAAAAAGCAGAATTAGATTTTAACTTTATGATAGGATTTATTGGTGTCGTCAAGGTCTGTGACGGGTTGACTTACCTGATATCCCCGGTATAATTTTTCGTCTTTTACTTCCCAAATTGCGATGAAGTGTGAAATGCCCAATTCCTCATCAGGATTCTCGATGGTCTTAACATAATATTTATAACGAATGGTGACATGATCATCATCCTCGAGAAGATGACTGACCTCCACTCTAAGATCGTGGTATGTCCTTTTAATTTCGCCAAAGAAAGCAACCAGATCATCATAATTCATGATCGTTAATCCATCAGAGCTATTCCAGATCAATACAATCTCAGGGTGGAAGAATTTCTCTAATACAGTATCGTCTCGAAGTATATCAGACTTATAGAATTTCCTAATAATATTTTTTGCAGAATGACCCATTATAATTTATCTAATTTATCAAGAATATCCGGAATTAAACGTATAGATGCAATTTCTTTATATTTTTTTCTGAATTCATCTGCAGGAGTTCCAAAATAGGATTTATTGCCCAACAGTGATTTACTTACGCCACTCTGAGCTGAAATAATGGCTTTCTCACCGATGACAATTCCACTGGTTATCCCTGCCTGTCCCCAAATGGTCACAAAATCCTCGATCAATACGCAGCCGGAAATACCCACTTGTGATGCCACAAGACAACGTTTTCCCAGAATCGAATCATGGCCAACATGAACCTGGTTGTCTAGTTTTGTTCCTTCGCCGATCCTTGTAGAAGCTGTCACTCCCCTATCGATCGTACAAAGAGCCCCAATATCTACATGATCCTCGATCACTACATTACCTCCGCTCATTAATTTATCAAATTTTTCCGGTCGATTCTTATAATAAAATGCATCAGCTCCTAAAACTGTTCCGCTATGTATGGTTACATGGTTGCCGATAACAGTATCATCATAGATGCAGACATTTGGATGAATGACACAATCGTTTCCTATAGTCACATTGTTACCGATGAAAACATTGGGTTGAATGATCGTATTCTCACCGATCACTGCTGAATCAGACACCATTGCATTGGCCGATCTGAAAGGATTGAAATGCTTGGTTAGGGTATTAAAATCATTGAATGGATCTTTGGAGATCAACAAAGCCTTGCCTTGAGGGCAGTCAACTTTTTTGTTGATCAATATCACCGAAGCAAGAGAATTTAGGGCCTTCTCATAATATTTGGGATGATCTACAAAGACGATATCCCCGGGTTGAACGACATGAATCTCATTCAGACCCAATACTGGAAAATCGGCATCACCTACATAATCACAGTTTATAATCCTGGCGATTTCCTCAAGTGTTTTTGGATTGGAAAATTTCATAGTAACATCAAATATAAAAAATCCCCTATCCAATCCAACTTGGTGGAGAAATAAATATTATTCTTTGATGCGTTCTTGATAATTTCCCTTATCGGTATCAATCCTTATTTTATCACCTTCATTAATAAACAATGGGACATTGATGGAAGCACCGGTTTCAACGATGGCCGGTTTTGTGGCATTGGTTGCAGTATTCCCTTTGACTCCGGGTTCAGTTTTAACTATTTCCAAAATTACATGAACAGGCATTTCAACTGATAATGGCATATTGTCTTCGGTGTTGATCAAAATAGTGACGATCTCTCCTTCTTTCAAGAGTTCAGGAGTATCCAATGCTTCTACTTGTAGTTGTATTTGGGAATAGTCATCGGTATTCATAAAATGATAGGTACTCCCTTCACTATACAAATACTGGAATTTATGAGTCTCAACACGTACGTCTTCAATTTTATGCCCAGCCGAAAATGTATTGTCTATGACTTTACCGGTAGTCACACTTTTAAGCTTCGTTCTAACAAATGCGGGGCCTTTTCCGGGTTTGACGTGTAGAAACTCTATTATTTTAAAAATATCGTGATTGTATTTAATACATAATCCTTTACGTATATCCGATGTATTTGCCATTATTTATTAAGTTTAATTTGAAAAATAACCCTTCATGATCCCACGTTTTGAATTCTTGATGAATTGAAGGATCTCATCTCTTTCGGGGGTGGCTTCCATCTCAGCTTCAATGATCCTGGATGCCTGTGTGTTATTGTAATTCTTCTGGTAAAGTAGTCTATAAATATTTTGTATCTCACTGATCTTCTTAGAATCAAAACCCCTTCTTCTCAATCCAATTGAATTGATCCCAACATACGATAAGGGCTCTCTGGCTGCTTTGACATATGGTGGCACATCCTTTCTAACAAGAGACCCTCCTGTTACGAAGGCATGATTACCGATCATACAGAATTGGTGAACAGCCGTCATTCCAGCTAAAATAACGTAGTCACCTACGGTAATATGTCCGGCTAATGTGCTGTTGTTGGAAAAGATACAGTTATCACCTACAATACAATCATGTGCAATATGACAATAGGCCATGATCAGGCAATTGTTACCAATTACCGTTTTTCCTCTATCAATAGTACCTCTATTAACAGTCACATATTCCCTGATTGTGGTATTATCACCAATTATGGCAACAGTTTCTTCATCTTGAAATTTTAGGTCCTGTGGAATTGCAGAGATCACAGCTCCTGGGAAGATATTACAGTTTTTACCAATTCTTGCCCCCTCCATGATCGTGACATTGGACCCGATCCAGGTTCCTTCTCCAATGATCACATCATTGTGAATGGTTGCAAATGGTTCGATCACAACATTCTTGGCTATCTTGGCTCCAGGGTGAACGTATGCTAAAGGTTGATTCATTATAAGTTTTTGGTTTTAACGATTTGTGCCATGAGTTCAGCTTCCGCAACAATAGTATCATTTACAAAAGCTAAACCAGACATTAGAACTATCCCTCTTCTAATGGGCGCATCCAACTGAAGACTGAATACAAGTGTGTCACCAGGGTTTACCTGCTTTTTGAACTTTACATTATTGATCTTCATAAAGAAGGTCAAATAATTTTCTGGATCGGGTACGGTACTTAATGCCAAGATACCACCTGTTTGGGCCATGGCTTCAACGATAAGTACACCAGGCATGACCGGAGCTCCAGGAAAATGCCCTACAAAGAAGGGTTCATTCATGGTGACATTCTTCAAACCAACAACATGCGAATCGGAAAGCTCAAGGATCTTATCGACCATGAGGAAAGGAGGCCTGTGCGGCAACATATCCATGATCTGGTTGATATCTTTTACAGGAGCTTTATTGATATCTATTTCAGGGATCTTATTTCTTTTCTCAGCTTTAATGATTCGAGCTAATTTCTTAGCGAATTGTGTGTTTACAAAATGACCTGGTTTGTTGGCAATCACTTTTCCTCGAATGGGAGTTCCAACCAAGGCAAGGTCACCTATCACATCAAGTAATTTATGACGTGCCGCTTCATTGGGTTGATGCAGGGTCAAATTGTCGAGAATACCATTTGGTTTGACCGATATGCTTTCTTTTCCAAAAGCAATACGGAGTTTGTTCATGGTTTCCTCAGACAATTCCTTATCGACGTATACTATGGCATTATTGAGATCACCTCCTTTTATCAATCCGTTATCCAAAAGCATTTCCAGTTCGTGCAGAAAGCTGAATGTTCGCGCATTGGATATCTCTTCTTTGAACTCTGAAATATCACTGATGCTGGCGTTTTGTGTCCCCAGTACATTGGTTCCAAAATCGACCATGGTCGTAACCTGATACTCTTTAGCAGGCATCACGATGATCTCACTACCTGAATTCTCATCGGTATATGAAATGATCTCTTTTACAACATATTCTTCTCTTGGGGATTCCTGTTCAACAATTCCAGCTTGTTCTAAAATCTCCACAAAATACTTTGAAGAACCATCCATAATCGGGGGTTCTGAGGCATTGAGCTCAATGATGCAATTGTCTATTTGCAATCCAACTAAAGCTGCAAGCACATGCTCTGATGTGTTTATCTGAACTCCGAGTTTCTCTAAATTGGTCCCTCGTTGGGTATTGACCACATAATTGACATCAGCCTCAATTTCAGGGCTGCCCTCAAGGTCTGTACGAACAAATGAAAAGCCATGATTATCAGGGGCTGGCTTAAAGGTAATGGTTACATCTTTCCCGGTATGCAATCCAACTCCAGTAAGGGAAACTTCCTTTTCAATGGTTTGTTGTTTTACCATATGATCAGTCATTGTTTGTCTTTTTTTCAATTGAATTTATTCTGTCAACCAATTTTGGTAGATTCTTGAAGTAGACATAGCTCTTATTATAATCTCCATAATTCAAAGCTGGAGATCCCTGCAGGGTCTCATTATCTTTTACATTTCTTCCAATTCCACTCTGCGCCTGAATGCGAACATTATTACCAATGGTGAGATGTCCAACTATTCCAACTTGGCCTCCAATCATACAATTCTTCCCGATCTTTGTTGAGCCGGCTACTCCCGACTGCGCCGCAATCACCGTGTTTTCACCAATTTCGACATTATGTGCAATTTGGATCTGATTGTCGAGTTTTACCCCTTTCTTAATGATTGTTGATCCCAATGTTGCACGGTCTATGGTTGTTCCTGCTCCAATATCGACATTATCTTCGATGATCACATTCCCGGTTTGAGGAACCTTCACATACTCTCCTTTTTCATTGGGAGTGAATCCAAACCCATCGGCACCCACTATGGCGCCACTGTGAATGGTACAATTGTTTCCAATTGATGTATCAGAGTAAATTTTGGAACCGGCAAAAACAATGACATTATTGCCTATGGTAACATTATCACCTATATATACATTGGGGTATATCTTTGTATTGTTACCTATGGTCACATTTTCACCGACATAGGAAAAAGCACCCAAATAGAGATTCTCACCATATTTAGCACTATCGGATATAAAAACAGGTTGCTCAATTCCGATCTTGTTCATCTTAACCTGATTGTAATATTCCAAAAGCTTAGAAAAAGCCTTGTAGGCATCATCAACTCGAATCAAGGTGGTGCTGAGATGATTCTCAGGAGAAAAATCCTTATTGACAATGGTTATAGACGCATTGGTCGTATATATAAATTGGGTATACTTAGGATTTGCCAAAAAGGTAAGGCTACCTTTTGTTCCTTCTTCAATTTTTGCAAGCCTGGAAACTTCAACATCTGGATTACCATCAACATCACCTTCAAGTATTCCTGCAATTTGACTGGCTGTAAATTTCAAACTAAGTGATTTATTATTTTATATATCATGCAAAAATAGAAAAAAAGGATTACTAATGTGATTTTGGATAGCACATATAATTTTTTACAACCTCTTTGGATAAGGCTTTAAGATTTAAATGGTCGCTTGCTTCTGCAACATCTATTAGGCTTCCCGATTTTGTTGTAAGGTTAATGGAGTCTTTATCAGAACTATACGCTTGATTAACAATGGTTCCGGTGAAAACAAAATATGATGCTTCATGATCTGAGACACCTTGTGATTTCATAAACTTTTCAGTGCTCCTTAAAATTTTATCTTTGCCGAATGCTTCGGATTCGATTTTGATCTTTAGAAGATCTCTTTCAAGTATCATCCTTGATAAATTGCTCAGCACAAAATCATCATGATCGACCCATACCTTCATTGCACTGATAATATCAGAGTCGTCCAATTGTGAAAATGTGTCCAATATATCTTTGTTGAAATCGCTCTCTGATATAGAATTCTGCAAAAAGAAAGCGAGTGCTTTACTGGCAAAGAGTTCTTTTCCTTCCAGGGTCAATTCCTTTGCTCTTTTCAGAATCCTCAATAGCATCTGCTCGGCTACTAAACCGGTTTTATGAAGGTATACCTGCCAGTACATAAATCTTCTTGCAATGAGAAATTTTTCTACGGAATAGATTCCTTTCTCTTCAATGACCAACTGATCATCAACCACATTTAGCATACTGATGATCCTTTGGGAATTCACCGACCCCTCTGCTACTCCGGTATAAAAACTATCCCTTTTCAAATAATCGAGCCTATCCATATCCAATTGTCCGGAAACCAGTTGGAAAAAGAATTTTCGATGATATTTATTTTTAAATATCTTAATGGTCAGATCCAAGCTACCATCAAACTCATGATTCAGTTGTTCCAAGAACAAGATCGATATCTTTTCATGAGCAATATCATTTACAATGCTATGTTCCATAGCGTGTGAAAAAGGACCATGACCAATATCGTGCAGCAGGATGGCAGCATAGAGAGCATCGGCCTCATTACTGGAAATATCGATTCCTTTTGAGCGAAGAACATGCACTGCCTTTTGCATGAGATGTACAGAACCCAAGGCATGTTGAAAACGGGTATGATGTGCTCCCGGATATACAAGATAGGATAAGCCCATTTGTGTGATTCTTCTCAGTCTCTGAAAATAGGGATGCTCTATTAATTCAAAAATGAGAATATTGGGAATAGTAATAAAACCATATATGGGGTCGTTTATAATCTTGAGTTTGTTCTGCGAATTCAAACTTTAACGTTTAATTAATACTAATGAATTAGATTATTGAAGGACTTCGGAACTACTTTTGTAGTTAAGCATTCCAAATTCAATACTAAATTAAAGTACAAAGATACATATATGAGTGATATTAAAGTCCTATGGGTAGATGATGAGATCGATTTACTAAAACCACATATTATTTTTCTGGAGAATAAAAATTATAGAGTTACCACGGCACAAAGTGGAACTGAAGCGATTGAAGAGATCAAGAACAATAATTTCGATATTGTTTTTTTGGATGAGAATATGCCGGGTCTGACTGGTTTGGAGACCCTTTCAGAAATAAAAGAGAGAAAGGCAACGCTACCGGTTGTTATGATAACAAAGAGTGAGGAAGAGGCTATCATGGAAGAGGCCATTGGTTCGAAGATAGCCGATTACCTGATCAAGCCTGTAAATCCCAACCAGATCTTATTGAGCCTTAAAAAAAACCTAGACCACACTCGTTTGGTATCCGAAAAGACCACATCAAGTTATCAGCAAGAATTCCGGAAGATCGCTATGGATCTTTCTATGGTGAACACTTTTGAGGAATGGGCAGAACTGTACCAAAAATTGGTTTATTGGGAATTGGAGCTAGAAAACATTGACGATACCGGAATGTTTGAGATTTTGGAATCGCAAAAGACAGAAGCAAATACACAGTTCTGTAAGTTTGTTGAAAAAAATTATTTGAACTGGTTTGATGGGTCTGATGACAGCCCCATCATGTCGCATACATTGTTCAAGGAAAGAGTAGTTCCACAGATCAAAGAGCAGAAGACCTTAATGATCGTGGTGGATAATTTGCGTTATGACCAGTGGAAAGCATTTGAACCATTTCTCAGCATGCATTACAAGAAACAGGAAGAGGAATTATATTATAGCATTCTTCCAACGGCTACGCAATATGCACGGAATTCTATTTTTTCAGGGTTGCTACCGAGCGATATGGAACGTATACATCCTGATCTTTGGTTGAATGACACAGATTCTGGAGGAAAGAACTTGAAGGAAAAGGAATTTTTAGCCGCTCAAATCGATCGATTGCACATTGACCTGAAATGGAGTTATCATAAAATATCCAGTTTGCGTCAGGGTAAGAAGTTATCGGAGAACTTTAAGTCACATAAGAATGATGATCTTATGGTTATGGTCTATAATTTTGTTGATATTCTCTCCCATTCAAAAACAGAAATGGAAGTGATAAAAGAATTGGCCTCAACAGACAAATCATATCGTTCACTTACTCAAAGCTGGTTTAAGAACTCTCCTTTGCTTGAGATCATACAGCAGGCATCGAGGTTGGGATTCAAGCTGATTATCACAACCGATCATGGAACGATAAATGTTAAGAATCCATCGCGGGTCATTGGCGACAAGAATACGAGCCTGAACCTGAGATATAAGACTGGAAGAAGCCTGACCTACGAGGACAAAGAAGTCTTTGCGGTCAAAGATCCTAGGAGCATTCATTTACCTTCAATTAATATGAGTAGTTCATTTATTTTTGCAAAAGAAGATATGTTCTTTGCATATCCAAATAACTACAATCATTATGTAAGCTACTATCGAAACACCTATCAACATGGAGGAGTTTCATTAGAGGAGATGATCATACCCTTCGTTGTTTTAGATCCGAAATAATTATTATTTGTAGGTAATATCCTATTAAAATGCATATTGTCGATTTTTTTTGCTAATTATCGACATAATGTTATATATTTGTCCTCAGTGGATATGGAATTTACGTATGTCTTAGACGATATATCCGAAATTGCGGATAGAGTATTGGAAATTATTAACCACAAGATCTTATTATTTTTTGGTGAAATGGGAGTGGGTAAAACCACACTGATTAAAGCGATAGCAAGCAAATTAGGAGCAGAGGAAAATGTTAGCAGCCCAACATTTTCAATTGTAAATGAGCATGTTCTAAAAGTAGGAAAACTCTATCATTTTGACTTTTATCGCATCGAATCAGATGAGGAACTTTTTGATCTTGGAATAGATGAAATGTTGGAATCCGGACACTGGTGTATGATCGAATGGCCAGAAAAGGCAGAGAGCATTCTACCATTGAAAATGACGAAAATAATTATAGATACTAATAATAACGGAAGTAGAACAATTAAAATAAGTCAATGATATAGACCCCAATTAGGCTACATAATTTAAATAATGAACCTAAGGATCAGTTCAAAATATCAGGATTTTTAGGCTCAGTTAATTTTGTGAAAAGCCAAACCTATAAAGATACGACCAAGTAATTTTATAAACTTGTGTTTTTACATGCTAGGTTTGTGCTATTAACCTCACAAAATATAACATTATGAAGCTTACAAAGTATCTATTGATCGTTGCGATTTTCGGAGCTGGATTATTTGTATCCTGTACTCCTGAAAATATTGAAGATGGACAAACAGAACAACAAGTCGACAGAAACCTACCGCCACTCAACAACGGGTAAGAAATCGATATTTATTGGTAGTATTATTGTTTTAATTGTAGCAGTTACTCCAATATTGTTTTATACATATGAAAGTTTCCCTGACGGTCAAGTCTGGGAAACTTCCCTATTTTCATTAGAAACTGCTTTCCCATCTTGGTATGCATTTGCTTGGTATTTTACTGGTAAATTCATACCATTACTATTATTATTAATTTGGTTTTTTACATGTAGACATTGGTGGCATTGGATCATTTTGGTTCCTATTGCTATGTATGCATTTCAACTTTGGGGTGTTATTAATCAGAGTAATAATTTAGATGAGCTTGAGTTATACTATATTTTACCTCTAATGATGGTTGTAATACCTGCTGTTTATGTTATTCGAGCAAAATTATTTGCCAAAGTTAGAGGCGATGATCTAAAATCCTTTGAAGAAGAATTGGCTCAGGAAAAGACTATCTGGCAGCAGATCAAAGATCTTTTTCGTTAAGAGTAAGCCACTTACCTACTGGACTACTTGTTTTCTATCTGTTATTTTTTATTTTCCAATTGCTTGATATAATAAGAAGGATAGATTCCATAAACCTTGTAGAAGGCCTTATTGAACGATTCCGGATTGTTAAACCCGCATTCCGCCGCAATGGCCTTGATCGTATATCTTCTAAATCGGTTATTATTCTTTAATTCTTCAAAAACATATTTTACCCGCATATCATTGATA
>JAHEHC010000035.1 GCA_024644805.1 Flavobacterium sp.
TTGATGTATTCTCCCCCCGGACCCAAATCGTCTGTGGATCCGATAAATTAGGATACGCCGTGTCGTTTACGATCTGATTGATATTGGCCTGAGCATCCCCCTGGGTCTCAAAATAACCCAAAGTAACATTGACCAAAGTGTTCAATATCTCCAAATCCTTACTCCGCAAATCAAAAAGCTCAACCCCATCTCCATCATTGTCACACAATACATAATCCGAAATTGGATCCGTTAATGCAGGGGCAGCATCGACCTGCAGGTCCAATTCAACAATATTGAAACAGTCGGGATTATTAATATGTTCCACCCGTGCCCAAATGGTTTGAAACCCGGGTGTGGTGTTGGTATATGGACTTATCAATGGGAAATTCCCATTTTGTGCATTAAACAAGGTGCTATGATATGAAACAACCGCATCGGGATTGCCTCCTGTGATCTCAAGATCCTTAGTTGTCAGATCGAAATCAGCAAAACCATCGTTGGGAACCTCGTCACATAAAATATAAGGTGTTGGCTGATTAGCAACAGGAGCTATAAATATTGACACAACAAAACTATCGGTTGCATAACAGCTCGTGTTGTTATTATTCTCAACACGAACATAGATTGTCTCAGAGGGAGCAGCTGCTACGTAAGGGTTTGGATAGGGGTTGATATTTGCATCTGCATCTGCCTGAGAAGCGTGGTAGGTTACAGTATACTGTAAGGGATCTTGTATTCCTAGTGCTTCAGGATTCTTCAAAGCGATAAGATCCAGTGACACAAAACCATCTGAATCTGTATCACATACATCTATGTCGGTCATCGGACCAGCAGTAGCCGGTAAAAATTCAATTTGAAATTCCGTAAGTTCAAAGCAGGTGCCGGTTGCAATATCATGGATTCTCACATAGATCGTTTGGGAGGTTCCTATGATGGGATAAGCAGCAGGTGTTAGAATCTCGTTGGTATCGTTCTGACTATCAATTAATGTTTCATAATATTTAACTTCATAGATCAGTGGATCCTGGCCTCCTAATATCAGAGGAGTATTCACTGTTAGATCAAATACACCCGTGTTGGTTCCATCATCACATTGGAACAGATCCATTGGAGGATTTGCAATTACGGGTTGAGATAAAAAGGTCACTTCGACAGAATCGCTAATGATACAGGTAGGATCTGCAGGATCAACAACCTCTACCGAATAAGTACCTGAGTTTGGTGCCACAACAGTATAGGTTGGATTCGTGGCCCCAGGAATTGCTACAGCATTCAAAAACCACTGATAGGTTGCCGCAGGAGGCGCATCAGCACTGGCGTCAAGAATTACATCATTTGAGGAGCAGGTAACTATATCGGGACCAAGATCAACTGTAAAAGGTGCCAACGAAGTAACAACCACATCGTCTGTAAGAACGACAACATCTCCATTGCAATTGGTATAGGTTACTCGTGCTGTATAGGTTTGTGGTGAACTTGTTGGACATACATTTATTGTATCGGTAGTTCCTATAACTGTTCCCGTATCATCCAACCATTCAAAAACATAAGTTGGTAATCCTATTGGAGCAAAACTCCACGCTTCATCATTGGTTGTCCACGGAGAATCGGAAGTATTCCTTCCCGGAGGCACATAAGCTGTTGTCCCGGCATCATTTTGTATACCCAGTGTGGCATTCCCACTATTCCACGAAGGACATGATGGTTTGTCTTGAATGTATATTTCAATCACATTTGAAAATTCATAGAAAACTGCCATATGAGTGGCCAATAGACTATTACAAGCACCAGAATACATTGGAACCTCAAAGTAAGAAACCACCAAAACCCTGTTGGGGTAGGTTCCTAAAACCTCCCATCCGATCTCATTTAGATTATTTGCTGAAGGATCAATATCATGTCCCGGCGTAAATACATTGGCTTCACCTAATGTGGGATTGGCATTATTGGGTAGATCTTCACTAAAAGACCATCCATTGGAACCAGGACCAGTATCATTGGGATCTACATCAAAACGAATTACGCCATTGGATCCAACCTGAAATTCTATTTCAATATCAGCAAAAAAACAAAAATCGAAAGGTAAGGTTTCTACATTCGACCAAGCATCGTCAATATTGGTATTGATCGAATTGGCCAATCCGTCAAATGCGAATGGCGGATTATAAGGAATTGAGCTTATTGTATAATTTTCACTGATCGTTTCAAAGGTCTGTAAATAGGTAGCTGTAAGATCGGTACATCCTCCAGATGCGCAATCTATGGTCTGGTCTGGTCCTGCATCAACAAATAAAGAACCTGGACCCTGAGCTTTTATAGGGTTTGAACACAGTAAAGTTATCAGTATCACTAAAGATATTGGGAACAATTTTTTCATAGCAAATGAATAGATTATCAGCGAAATTTAAGAAAATATTATAATATTTAAGGAAATGAATTTCGAAAAATAGTGATTACCAATTTTTTATACCACTAATCGAATATGTATCTTTGCGAATTGTACAATTAAAATTGTTAAAAAAATCTGATGGATTTAGAAAAACAAATCAAGGCCATTGATGAGATGGGAAATGATCATGTAGGATCTTCATCTGATACTCCATTACGCCCGGATGCATTTGATCTTAGTGATATTGAGAAGATATCTTTGATCAAAAAAGATATAAAGAATATTTTGCAAACGCTTGGAATGGACCTGACTGACGATAGTTTAAAAGGAACTCCAACCCGGGTTGCTAAAATGTTCGTTCAGGAGATATTTAATGGTTTACATCCAGACAATCGTCCCAAGGCATCGACCTTTAAGAATAAATACAAATATGGTGAAATGCTTGTAGAGAAAAATATCACACTTTACTCTACCTGTGAACATCACCTGCTTCCTATAGTAGGAAAAGCTCATATTGCTTATATTTCAAATGGAACTGTGGTTGGACTTTCCAAAATGAACCGTATAGTAGACTATTATGCCAAACGTCCTCAAGTACAGGAACGATTGACCTTACAGATCGTTAAAGAACTTCAGGAAATATTAAATACCAAAGATGTTGCTTGTGTTATTGATGCCAAACACCTTTGTGTAAATTCGAGAGGAATTCGTGATATAGACAGCAGTACTGTAACCAGCGAATTTGGTGGGAAATTCAAAGAAATTGAAGTACGAAGAGAATTTTTGGATTACATAAAATTAGATACAGAATTCTAATACCATTGATGATTTGATGAGCAATTTCGAACAACAGGAATTAAGGATCTATAATTCATTAACCAAATCAAAAGATATATTTACTCCTATCAATAGTGATTTGGTGGGTATGTATGTATGTGGTCCCACGGTTTACAGCAATGTCCACCTTGGGAACTGTCGTACTTTCCTGTCATTTGATCTGATATTCAGGTATCTTAAGCATTTGGGGTATAAGGTTCGTTATGTTCGAAACATCACCGATGCAGGTCATCTTGAGAATGATGCCGATAGCGGTGAGGACCGAATTGCAAAGAAAGCTCGAATAGAACAGATCGAACCCATGGAAGTCGTTCAGATGTATACGGTCGATTTTCACCGGATCATGGAGCAATTCAATGCTTTGCCTCCCAGTATAGAGCCTACTGCAACTGGCCATATCGTAGAACAGATCACCCTAATTGAAAAGATCCTTGAAGAGGGATTTGCCTATGAGATCAATGGGTCGGTCTATTTCGATGTGCATAAATTCAATGAAGATCATTCCTATGGAAAACTAAGTGGAAGAAATCTGGATGAGATGATTGCCAATACCCGAGAGCTTGCTGCTCAATCTGATAAGAAAAATCCACAAGACTTCGCACTTTGGAAAAAAGCAGAGCCTGAACATATCATGAGATGGCCGTCACCGTGGAGTATTGGATTTCCTGGATGGCATCTGGAATGTTCGGCCATGAGCACGAAGTATCTTGGAGAGCAGTTTGATATCCATGGTGGTGGTATGGACTTGAAGTTCCCACACCATGAATGTGAGATCGCTCAATCTGAAGCTTCCAATAAACAGACACCGGTCAATTATTGGATGCATGCCAATATGCTTACCCTGAACAGTAAAAAAATGGCTAAATCGACCGGCAATAATATCTTACCCAATGAATTATTTTCGGGGGATAACTCGGTGTTAAGCAAACCATTTTCGCCCATGGTGACCAAGTTCTTCATGTATCAGGCCCATTACCGAAGCATTCTTGATTTTTCAAATGATGCTTTATTGGCTTCAGAAAAGGGGTTCAACCGATTGATGGAGGCTTATAGAGCACTAAATGATATTAAATCATCAGGAAAAGGAGCATTCGATGTTTCTGCATGGAAACAAGATTGCTATGATGCGATGAATGACGATTTCAATAGTCCGATCCTGATCGCAAATCTTTTTGAAGCGTCTAAGAAGATCCACTCTATTGCAAATGGGAAGGAAACGATTTCTGAATCCGACCTTGATATCCTGAAGCAATCGATGCATGAATTTATATTTGATGTTCTTGGTTTGATGGACGATTCTTCATCTTCAGATGGAGATACCAAACTTGAAGATGCTGTGAAACTCCTGATCGAGCTCAGAGATAAAGCCCGAGCCAATAAAGATTTTGAGACCAGTGACACGATTCGGGATCAACTTGCAGCAGCAGGAATTCAGCTGAAAGATGGAAAAGATGGCACCACTTTCTCTCTGAACTGATCGAAGCATTTCGAATCCTAGCGATTCCTATTTCACATGAAAAAGATCCTAACATATCCGCTAATACTGATCATTCGGGGATATCAACTGATCTTATCTCCCATATTGCCTTCTACCTGTAGGTACGAACCCACCTGTTCCCATTATTCGATCGAAGCTTTACAAACCCACGGTCTCTTCAGAGGATGCAGATTGGCTTTGAAAAGGATCTTTAGTTGTCATCCTTGGGGAGGTTCAGGATATGATCCAGTGCCTAGAAAAGATGACAACTAAGCCTAGCCGCCAGCTCGCCTGTTCACTAAAAATGTTCACTGTACATTTTCTTAACGCTCCAGCGCCTTGGGGAGGTTCAGGATATGATCCAGTGCCTAAAAAGGATGACAACTAAGCCTGCTTACCAGCTTCCCACTATTTTAAAATGTTACATTTTATTTAAGAAGTGAACAAGTTCCTTTTAGTATATTTACGCATCCATAAATCTAGAATAGATGCACTTTTTAAGTTTTGTCTGGAACCCCTCAGAAGGTATTGACCTTGGTTTCTTTATCATCAGGTATTATAGTCTCATGTTTGTGATCGCATTTTCTTTGGGTTGGTTTCTAACAAAGAGGATCTACAATCGAGAAAATCAAAGCCCCGAAAAAATGGATAAACTTTTTATCTATGTGGTCATAGCCACTTTAATCGGTGCACGATTGGGGCATGTGATCTTTTACCAGCCAGAATTATTCAGTCAAGATCCATTATCGATCATTCTTCCTTTCAGTACAGTACCGGAATTCAAATTTACCGGATTTCAGGGTCTGGCCAGTCATGGCGCTACTATCGGGATCATTATTGCCATGTATCTTTACAGTAAGAACGTGATCAAAAAACCCATTTTATGGGTGTTGGACCGGATCGTAATTGCTGTTTCCTGTGGTGCAATATTCGTTCGAATCGGAAACTTTATGAACTCCGAAATTATTGGAAAGGCAACGAATAGTGATTTTGGTGTAGTGTTTCAACAATTGGGAGAGGATTTCCCAAGACACCCGGCTCAATTGTATGAAGCTGCTGGTTATCTGATCATTTTTGCCATACTCTGGTATGTCTATTGGAAGACCCAAAAAAGCAAACAAATGGGCTATCTGCTGGGACTCTTTTTTATCTTGTTGTGGACCCTAAGATTTATTGTAGAATTTGTTAAAGAGGCACAAGTCGATGAACGTTCGGAATGGATCCTGAATACCGGGCAATGGTTAAGCATTCCATTCATACTAATAGGAATCTATTTATTGATACAGTCTCCAAAAAGAAAAATAATAGAATGAAAAGATTTGTTTTTATAGGATTGGCCTTAACAGGAATTTTAATTGGCCACCAAAGTTGCAATGAAACCAAGAATAAGAAAGTATTGACCAAAGAGGTGGTATTTACCAAAGAAGGAGAGATCAAATTGAAAAAAGCTGAAAGTGATTCAGTTCTGGTTACTTTGGATACTGAATTTGCTGAGAGCGAATACGAAACACAGATCGGGTTGATGTATAGACACTCCATGGAAGATAACCAATCCATGTTCTTTATTTTCGATAAAGATGAGCCTCGTGGATTCTACATGAAAAACACTGAATTTTCATTGGATATCATATTCATCAATAGCAAGAATGAGGTTGTTAGCATCCAAAAGAATGCAAAACCCTTTGACAAGTCAACGCTTCAATCGGGTTCACCTGCAATGTATGTGTTGGAGATCAATGCAGGATTATCAGATTCCTGGGGACTTGAAGTTGGCGATCTTGTTGAATGGGAAAAACTGGATCAATAGTATTTATATACTTTGTTCAAACAAAAAAACCATCCGCATTTAACGGATGGTTTTTTTATTGAATGAACTATAATTCTATTTTTCTTTAGCTACTTCCTCTTTCTTATCTGAGAGGTCTATACCTTTCTTCTTAACTGTATCGAACATCACCGGAGTTGCTATGAACAAAGATGAATAGGTACCTACGACCACACCAATCATCAATGCAAAGATCAATCCTCTGATCGATTCGGCACCGAATACAAAGATCGATAATAGTACAATAAATGTTGTTACAGAGGTGTTTAAGGTACGGCTCAGTGTACTGTTCAATGCAGCATCAATAACCCGATTCATCTTCCAGGACGTATGGTCATTGAAATACTCACGAATACGGTCAAATACAACCACGGTATCATTCAAAGAGTATCCGATCACCGTCAGGATCGCTGCAATAAATGATTGATTGATCTCCATATTGAAAGGCATGATCTTATAGGTCAGGGAAAATATCCCCAATACGATCAGCACATCATGAAAAACGGCAGCCACAGCACCCAAACTGAATTGCCACCTTCTAAACCTCATTAATATATAGAGAAATACCACGATCAATGATCCCAGTACTGCCCAAAATGAATCTTTCTTAATATCATCAGCTATCGTTGGACTTACTTTATAGGATTCCATCCTACCGGCAACTTTATTCTCGTCATCGCTTTTGAACTCATCAAAGGTCATTCCTTCTGGCAAATGTACTTTTACACCTTCAAATAATAGGTTTTCAATCTCATCATCCACTTCGGTTCCGGTATCATCAACCCGATACTTGGTTGTGATCTTCAATTGATTATCACCCCCATAGGTCTTTGCTTCAGCAGACCCAAAAATAGCAACGAGGTCTTCCTGGATCTGTGTGGAATTTACATCTTTATCGAATCGAACAGTGTAAGAACGCCCTCCTACAAAGTCAACTCCCTGGTTAAGTCCTACGGTAAACAAGGAACTCAAACTGATGGCGATCAGTATTCCTGAGATCACATAGGCGATCTTTCTCTTTCCAAGGAATCCGATCTTCGTGTTGGCCAAAAAGTTCTTTGTAAAAGGTGTTGAACACGGAAGTGGTTTACCATTTCGCGTATAACTATCGATGAACAATCTTGTGATGAATATTGCAGTAAACAATGAAGTAGCAATACCGATCAATAATGTTGTAGCAAATCCTTGTATAGGTCCTGTTCCAAAGATCAAGAGGATAAAACCAGTTAGACCGGTGGTAATATTTGCATCAATAATGGATGAGAGTGCATTTCTAAATCCATCATTAATAGCATCCTTTTGTGCTTTTCCTTTTGCTAATTCCTCTCTGATCCGTTCAAAGATCAGTACGTTAGCATCCACCGAAATACCTATGGTAAGAATAATACCTGCAATACCAGGAAGTGTTAAGACTGCACCCAATCCTGCTAAGATCCCGAAAATGAAAAGAATATTTACGATCAGAGCAACATCTGCAAAGACACCTGCCCTTCCATAATATCCAATCATCCAAATAATCACAAAGGCCAAGGCCAAGAGAAATGAGAATATTCCACTATCGATCGCTTCCTGACCTAAGGTCGGTCCTACCGTTTCACCTTGAATGATCTCGGCAGAAGCAGGAAGTTTACCCGCACGTAGCACGTTGGCAAGATCCTGTCCTTCTGTTATGCTGAAATCTCCTGATATCTGACTGCTACCTCCTGAGATCGGACCATTGGTCACCCCTGGTGCAGAATAAACGATGTCATCCAATACGATAGCAATTTGACGTTGGTTGTTATAGGCAAATTCGGTCATCTGTTCCCAAATCTTAGCTCCCCGTCCGTTCATTTGCATGGAGACCACTACCCTTCCCAACTGATCGTATGTTTGTTGTGCATCTACGACTACTCCACCCGATAATTGAGGTACATCATCCCTATTTGATTTTATGGCGTATAGTGTGGTTATATCTTCTTCTAATTCGTTGTTATAGGTAGGTATACCCCAAACAAATTTTGCAAATCGATTTTCGTTACCTAACAATGCTCTAACCTGTGGCATTTTCAGGTAGCTGTTGACCGATGCAGTATCTTTTAATCTAAATGATCCCAGCTCCGGTCTTCCGGTAAATCCGGGAAGAACCATCTTATCCAAAAGCGGTCTGGTCTCAAGGGATTCTGTAATGGAGTCTGTGGCTTCTTCACCACCGATCAGATCTTCGATCACATCATCCTCAGTTTGTGTTGTGTCTTGCGCTACTTCAGCTGGCGCTTCCTTTTTGGTGAGTTCTTTTACTTTTTCATCGGCCTGAAGTAAAAAGGAACTTAGTTCCTCTAATTTGAAAACATCCCAAAATTCAAGCTGGGCAGTACTTTGTAGTAATTTCTTGACACGGTCAATATCTTTAGCACCTGGCAATTCGACTAAGATCCTGGCCGATTTTCCAAGTCGTTGTAGATTGGGCTGTGTCACTCCGAACTTATCGATACGCTTTCTAAGAACCTCGAATGCAGCGGTGATTGATTCATCAATTTTTCGTTCTATGACCGGTTTGATCTCCTCATTGGTCATATTGGCATTGATATCGTCTTCAAGATTCTTATTGAAGAATATATCTGGAGAGGCCAGTGAATTTTCGCCAGGTAATGCTTCGAAGGCTTTGAAGAAGGATTCCAGATAGGTCTCCTGAGCATCTTTCTGGATCTCTGTCGCATTGGCCAAAGCCTGATTGAATGCTGGATCTTTTGAGTTATTGGCCAATCCCTTTAAAATGTCTTTTACCGAAACCTGAAGGATCACATTGATACCTCCCTTAAGGTCAAGACCTTTATTCAACTCCTTTTCCTTAGCTGTTTTATAATCAATACCGAGGAAAACCGGGTTGGTACTTACAGAATCCAAATAATTGATCTCTGCAAGATCTCTTTTTTCAGGTTCCGTTTCAGCGAACTGATTTTTTGCAAAGGTTTTTGCTTCTTTCTCAACTTTATTTGAAATATATGTGAATGATAATTGGTATAAACTCACCAATCCAAACAATATGGCAAATAGTTTTATAAGTCCTTTATTTTGCATTCTTCAAGTAATTTAATCAAATTAATATGTCCCAATTCGGCTGCTTTGAATTCGGGTGTGCAAATATAGCTTTTCAATTAGGAAAAGACAATTATTTTTTCTGAAAAGAGAATACACAAAAAGACCGCAATATGCGATCTTTTTAATGGGGTTTGAAAATTCTATTATAAATTCAATAAACCGTTGGTTTTACTAACTCCTTCGGCACTGGTGTGCATGTGGTCCAATTCATCTTTGGTCAGTTCCATTTCCACAACACGTTCAACTCCATTCCTTCCCAATATAACTGGCGCACCGATACAAATGTCATTTAAGCCATACTCCCCTTCTAAATAGGTAGAGCAGGGAAACATTTTCTTTTGATCACAAGCTATGGCCTGAACCAAAGCAGATACTGCAGCTCCTGGAGCATACCAAGCAGAAGTTCCTAAAAGTTTTGTCAGCGTAGCACCGCCTACTTTGGTATCTTCTTTTACCTGATCCAATCTCTTTTCAGACATGAATTTTGTTACAGGGATACTGTTACGTGTGGCCAATCGGGTTAAAGGAACCATTCCTGTATCACTATGTCCTCCAATCACCATTCCGTCTATATCACTGATGGGTGCATTGAGGGCTTCTGCCAATCTATATTTGAAACGGGCACTATCCAGAGCCCCACCCATGCCTATGATCCTGTTCTTTGGAAGACTGGTGGTCTTATGTACCAGATAGGTCATGGTATCCATTGGGTTACTCACTACGATCATTATAGCTTTAGGAGAATGATTGATCAAATTTTCAGAAACCGTTCTCACAATTCCTGCGTTGATGCCGATCAATTCCTCTCGGGTCATTCCCGGTTTTCTTGGAATTCCACTAGTGATCACTACGATATCACTCCCAGCGGTCTTGGTATAATCACCCGTTGTACCGGTGATCTTTGTGTCAAAACCATTTAGAGATGCTGTTTGCATTAGATCCATGGCTTTACCTTCTGCATATCCTTCTTTGATATCCAACAAGACCACTTCACTACAAAAATCCTTGATTGCAATATATTCGGCGCAACTGGCACCAACTGCTCCCGCTCCTACTACTGTAACTTTCATATAATCTAAATTTTTAAGTTTATTTTTTCAATTGCAAAATTACAAATAACTCCTTTAAAAACATTCGATGTTGAAAACAAAAAATCCCGAATTGGCTTCGGGATTTTTTTTGTGTGTTAAGCGTCAATATTGGCATAAACCGCATTCTTTTCAATGAACTCCCTACGCGGGGGAACCTCATCGCCCATGAGCATTGAGAACACTCTATCGGCCTCTGTTCCATTATCAATTACCACTTTTCTGAGTGTTCGTTCTGATGGTTTCATGGTAGTATCCCAAAGCTGTTCGGCATTCATCTCTCCCAAACCTTTATATCGTTGGATCTTTGCACCATCACCTAATTCATTGATGATCTCATCACGCTCCTTGTCACTCCAAGCGTATTGCTTTTTAGCTCCCTTCTTGACCAGATATAATGGCGGAGTTGCAATATAAACATGACCTGCCTCAATGAGCTCTTTCATATACCGGAAAAAGAAGGTTAGGATCAAGGTGGAAATATGACTACCATCGACATCGGCATCACACATAATAACGATCTTATGGTATCGCAGTTTTTCCAAATTCAATGCTTTGCTGTCTTCTTCTGTACCTATGGTCACGCCCAAAGCGGTGAAGATATTTCGAATTTCTTCATTTTCAAACACTTTGTGTTGCATGGCCTTTTCCACATTCAGAATCTTACCTCTTAATGGAAGTATGGCTTGAAAATTTCGATCCCTTCCTTGCTTAGCGGTACCACCTGCGGAATCTCCCTCAACCAGGAATACTTCACATTTTTCGGGATCCTGTTCTGAGCAATCCGAAAGCTTACCTGGAAGTCCGCCACCACTCATTACCGTCTTCCGTTGCACCATCTCACGTGCCTTACGAGCTGCGTGTCTGGCCTGGGCAGCAAGAATCACTTTCTGTACAATGGTCTTGGCATCGTTGGGATGTTCTTCCAAATAGTTTTCCAGCATTTCTGAAACCGCCTGACTTACGGCAGCACTAACCTCTCTGTTTCCTAGTTTGGTCTTTGTCTGTCCCTCGAACTGTGGCTCAGCCACTTTCACCGAGATGATAGCGGTCAATCCTTCTCGGAAATCATCTCCAGAAACATCGAATTTAAGCTTATCCAACATTCCCGAAGAATCTGCATACTTCTTCAAAGTGTGTGTTAGGCCACGTCTGAAACCGGAGAGATGGGTCCCTCCCTCATGGGTGTTTATATTATTCACATAGGAATGAAGATTCTCATTAAAGGAAGTGTTGTAGATCATGGCTACTTCTACCGGTATGTCATTCTTTTCCCCTTCCATTGCTATCACATCCTGGATCAATGGCTCTCGGGTATCATCCAAGAATCGAATGAATTCCTTGAGTCCTTCCTCGCTTTTGAACAATTCAAAAATGAACTCACCTTTATCATCTTTATTTCTTTTATCAGTCAAGGTGATCGTGATCCCTTTATTGAGATAGGATAATTCCCTTAATCTGCTGGCCAAGGTATCATAATTATAGACCAAGGTCTGATCGAATATCTTATGATCCGGTTTAAATGTTACAATAGTACCCCGTTCTTTAGTTTCTCCAGCGGGTTTCACCGGATACAGGGTCTTTCCTCTTTCATATTCTTGTTCCCAGATCTTGCCGTTCCTATGAACAGATGCCTTCAATCTCTCTGACAAGGCATTCACAACGGAGACACCAACACCGTGGAGTCCACCGGAGACCTTATAGGAGTCTTTATCGAATTTTCCTCCTGCACCAATTTTGGTCATGACAACTTCTAAAGCAGATACTCCTTCTTTTTTATGAATATCAACCGGAATACCCCTACCGTTATCCTTAACCGTAATGGAATTATCCTCATTGATCCAAACATCGATCGTATCGCAATATCCTCCCATGGCTTCATCGATGGAATTATCAATGACCTCATATACCAAATGATGCAGCCCCCTCGAACTAACATCACCTATGTACATAGATGGCCTCTTCCGTACATGTTCCATTCCTTCTAACGCCTGAATACTATCGGCGCCATAAGAGCCTTTTTTCTTTTCGTCACTCATATATTAATGGTTGTTATTTCCTATGTTTTTTTAAAGGAAAAAATGTTCAAAAACACCTAATCCTCAGGTTATATTTCAGCCTAGTTTTTGGACTGTTCAAAAAACAGTTTTTCTATGACAAACAAATATAACAAAACCCCTTATAAGATGAAGGATTCAGCCAATTTTAACCACTTAAGTTATTAACAATTTTTTGTGGAAAAACAGGTGTTAAACGGGATATTGGAATAATAAAGAAATTAATTGTAATTTGGGATCAATTCACTCGACAGAATCAAACAACTAATAATTGGTTTTCGTAAGAAATTTTTCAACTTATTTAATATTAATCACTTTTTATTTTAAAAATAGATATCATGAAAAAAACACCATTCATTTTCAGTACATTTCTCTTAATATCACTCTTATTTAACTCAAACATCTCCGCTCAAAAATTTAGTGATCTGGATGTAAGTCCATTGGATATCACCTCTTACCCTACCAGTTTCAGAGATTCCAATAAGCAGATCAAGGTCATTTACAGCAGACCCCAACTGAAGGAAAGATCTTTGGACAAATTAGCACCCAATGGAACCATTTGGCGTACCGGTGCAAATGAAGCTACTGAAATCGTGCTTTATCAGGATTTCATATTAGGCGGTACTCATCTTAAGGCGGGTAGCTATACTTTAGCAACAATACCCGGAGAAAAAGAATGGACCATCATAATCAATTCCGATCTGAACACCTGGGGTGCTTATTTTTATAATGAATCCAATGATGTGGCCAGGATATCTGTCCCAGTTACTAAAGGTGATTCTTCGATTGAAGCATTCTCCATGGCCTTCACGGAAGCCGAAAATGGTATTGACATGCATTTAGCTTGGGATACAGTAAGGGTCGTAGTTCCTTTTAAATATTAAGGGATATTCAAGTATTTGTGAGTCTGTAAGGAGACCTTCCATTTGGGATTCTTCATCACATAATCAACAATATGGGGAATCATCAGGTCCCTTTTACTCCATTCTGGTTGGAGGTAGAGTTTACAAGATGCATTCACTTTTAAAGCTTGTTCTTCAGCATAGATCAGATCGTGTTTATTGTGGATGATCATTTTCAACTCATTGGCTTTTGAGTAGACCTTGGGTGTTACTGGTTTTAGCTTTTTGGGTGACAGGCAGATCCAATCCCAGATTCCGGTTAATGGATAGGCACCAGAAGTCTCGATATGAACATTTAAACCAAAATCCTTCAATGATCTGGTTAGCGGTTCCATATCCCACATCAAGGGTTCTCCTCCTGTTACCACAATCGTATCGGAATATTTTTGTGCCGTATTCACTATCTCTTTTACCTTAGTAGGTGGATGAAGGTCGGGATCCCAACTCTCCTTAACATCACACCAATGACACCCGACATCACATCCTCCAACACGGATAAAATAGGCAGCGGTACCTTTATGATACCCTTCTCCCTGAATGGTGTAGAATGCTTCCATCAAAGGCAGCATCTCCCCTTTACCAACTAATTCCCTGATCTCATTTTTCATGAGGCACAAAGGTAATTATTTACAGTAGTTTTCTATTTATGATCAAGGATTAATCTTCATTTAACTTTTAGTCATTTCATGCTACATGTTCCCATTACAATTATTATTTTTAACAAAAATAATTTCCATGTCAAATAAAGAGACCTTTTTCAACTATATCAATGAGGGGAATAAGACTAAAGGGGAGGCCATCATTCTAGGTGCAGCTATGCTTGATGGTGAGACCATCACCAATGCCTTGGTCAGGATCCCGTTAAAGACCATGAATCGCCATGGCCTTATTGCTGGAGCTACTGGTACGGGAAAGACCAAGTCATTACAGGTACTTGCCGAGAATTTATCAGACAAGGGTATTCCTGTTTTGCTCATGGATATGAAAGGAGATCTAAGTGGGATCGCACAACCCAGTCCGGGGCATCCCAAGATCGATGAACGTCATGAAAAAATTGGGATCCCTTTCTCTCCACAACGTTTCCCAGTAGAGATATTGACACTCTCTGAGCAAGATGGGGTACGTTTACGGGCTACCATAAGTGAATTTGGACCCGTTCTTTTGTCCAGGATACTTGAAGTAAGTGAAACCCAGGCAGGTATTATCTCTATACTTTTCAAATATTGTGATGATAATAAGTTACCGCTGTTGGACCTTAAGGATTTCAAAAAAATTCTTCAGTTTGCTACCGGAGAAGGAAAAAATGAACTTGCCAAGGACTACGGAAGAATTTCACCAGCATCTACAGGAGCCATTTTAAGAAAGGTTGTCGCCTTGGAACAACAAGGAGCCGATCTCTTCTTTGGTGAAAAATCGTTCGACACTGATGATCTATTAAGGATCGATGAAAATGGAAAAGGGTATATCAATATCGTACGGCTTACCGATATACAGGATCGTCCGAATCTATTTTCAACCTTCATGTTATGTCTATTGGCTGAGATCTATTCCACCTTTCCTGAACAAGGAGATACCGGAAGACCTGAATTGGTAATTTTCATTGATGAGGCCCATCTTATTTTTAATGAGGCCAGCAAGGCATTGATCAATCAGATCGAGAGCATTGTAAAGCTTATTCGATCCAAGGGCGTAGGACTTTATTTTGTAACTCAAAACCCAACCGATGTGCCGGATGCCGTTTTAAGTCAGTTGGGATTGAAGATCCAACATGCATTGCGTGCATTTACAGCCAAGGACAGAAAAGCTATAAAACTGACCGCCGAGAATTATCCGATCTCAGAATACTACGATACTGATGAGGTATTGACCTCTTTGGGTATTGGAGAGGCCTTGGTTACCGCTTTGAATGAGAAAGGTATTCCAACACCTCTTGCAGCCACTCTTCTTAGAGCACCAATGAGCAGGATGGACATATTGGAGAACCATGAATTAAAAGACCTTCTGGACAATTCTGATCTGATCAAGAAATACAATGATGTGATCGATCGGGAAAGTGCTTATGAATTGTTGAACAAGAAAATAGAAATTGCAGAAATGGAAGAGGCCAAGGAAAAGGCCAGGAAAGAAAAAGAGGAGATCGAAAAGAGTACATCAAGAACGCGTTCCAGAAGTAAAAGTACACGTCAGAATCCGTTTGTGAAAGTGATTTCCAGCCCAACAGTAATACGCAGTGTCTTGGGTATTTTAAATAAGATGCTTCGCTAAAAATCAATATTAAAAAATATCTAAATCAATATGAAAAAAATACTTTTTACCAGTTTTATTGTGTCTTTACTTTTTGTTCAATGTGGAAAAGATGCCGATCCGTTCCTGATCACTGATGGATCAATAGGAAATCTTAAAAAGGATGTTCGGATGAAACAGATCGATTCAATTTTTGCTCTGGATTCGATAGTAAAATTAAATCCTATTGAAAATGCTTTAGGTACACAAGGAGAGGTGGAAATCTATGATCAAGAGGGGAAATTGTTATTATTGATAACACCTGAAGATGATATCGACCCAGAAGCCCGAATCAGTAATATTAAGGTCTTTGATGAACGTTATAGAACAGATTTGGGTCTTAATTCTAAAAGCACATTCAAAGAAATAAAGGATAATTACAAAATAGCCGCAATAGACAATGCAATTAATTTAGTTGTGGTCTATATCAAAGACAGTGACATCTTCATAACCATTGATAAGAAGCAGCTCCCTGAGAATATCCGGTACAATTACACCACCAAGATTGAAGCAAGTCAGATACCGAATGAGGCTACCTTCAAATATTTCATGATCTCCTGGGATCATCCTGACACCAAAGATTAGATATATGACATAAACCTTCTTTACAAGACAACGTAAGAAGATCAATGAGAAATGGAAGATCTATCTTGATATATGGAACAGGTTAAATTAAAGAATATGATAAATAGATTGGGATTATCTATAATTGTCCTGTGCCTGGTATTTGCATGTAAGAACAACACCAAAACTGAGGAAAAGGTTCCTGCTCAGGAAATAATAGCTGTTGACCCAATAGTTTGCGACAACGAAGTAAGGTTTGGTGATACCAAATTCTGCTTACCTGAGATCGCAGGGATTAAAGAGTGTTATGACCATCCAAAAGTCCGATTAAGAGCCGATGAGATCGAAGATCTCGATAACACCACATTGGGGTATTACCTCAATGATGAAACCTATTCAAAAGCTGATGAGATCGAGAATATCAATTATGACGATTATTATAAGGTCTATGCACCAAATGTGGGTTTGGGTTATAATATGACCATATCAGAAATGAAACAGGTGATGTCGATGATTTCTGCCGGCTTCATTGATAAAACTCTCGAGGAAACAAATGAGGATATTAAAAAATCTGGAAAAGGTATCCAGTTAAGTCAGCCCATCTTGATTGAAAAGTTCGAATTGAACGATCGTTCCTCAACACTTATGGTTTTAATGCGAGTAACGGGGGTGAATGTTGATAAGGTTATGGCTTTATCCATGAGCTCTATTCTTTCCAAGAATCGTCTAATATTTGTTGCACATTATCTGGATTATCTGGATGAGAATACCATTGCCAAATTAAAAGAGAACACATCCGTATTCATTGAAACATTTCAAAAAGCTAATCCTTAGAGACCTTGCTTAGCAACGGTAAA
>JAHEHC010000002.1:0-1739 GCA_024644805.1 Flavobacterium sp.
GAGTTGTTGTATTGCTCATTCATTCTAAAAAAACTTTGGAACAATGACGATTTCTTCAGTGCCCGAAGTAGGGATGTATTTATCTCCAAACTCAGAAAAAACTCAAACAGGATCCCAATATTCAAATTATTAATGTTAGAGGATTTGGATATAAGTTAATATGTTAGGAATTTGTATCTTGTAATTCCAATGAAGTACTTATTAATTCTATTAGTCATACCTTGTTCTATCTGGTCCCAGGAGCTTAGACCCACTGAAAAGCATGATCTTGAAGCTGACATTTTTGTAGGTGTTGACAATTATAATAGCCTATATTATATAAAGGATCAGGTCTTGTATAAGGATGATCGTAAGACCCTCTATAACTTCAACGATTTTCAACTGGGAGAGATATCGTCTGTAGACATTATCAATCCCTTGAATGTGCTGGTATTTTATTCCGATTTGAATACCGTGGTCTTGCTTGATAATCATTTAAATGAGATCGAACGGATCAACTTTAGTATGATATCCGAATTCATCAATGTGAGTCATGCCAGTTTAGCTGGTAAAAATCAACTTTGGATCTTTAATATCGACACACAACAATTGGAATTATTCAACTACCGATCACAAAGAAAGATCGTAGTCTCTCAACCTGTTGATGGAGAGATCATTTCCAAAGCCAGTAATTTCAATTATTGTTACCTTCTTACCGATGCGTATTTGAGGATTTATGATATCTATGGAAGTCTGCTTTCCAAATATCCCATGGATGGATTTGAAAGTATGGCGTTTTATAATAAGAATCTGATCACTGAAAAAGATAATGAGCTGTATTTCATTCCGGAATCGTTCCAGCTAGGGAAAAAAATATTTTCCCCCGATTTTAATATAAAAGACTTGCAGCTTACCCAAGATTTCCTTTATATTTATGACGGAAAACAATTACACACTTTTTCATTAAAACTCCCTAAGGAATAGTTGGTTTATGCACATTGCTATTGCAGGAAACATAGGTTCAGGAAAAACAACGCTAACTCGATTATTGGCAAACCATTATAAATGGAAAGCTCAATATGAAGATGTTGAGGACAATCCCTATTTGGATGATTTCTATAATACCATGGAGCGATGGTCCTTTAACCTCCAGGTGTATTTTTTGAATAGTCGTTTCAGACAGATATTGGATATCCGAAAGAATAACAAGACCATCATACAAGATCGAACGATCTATGAGGATGCTTATATATTTGCTCCCAATCTTCATGCTATGGGATTGATGACCAATCGGGATTACAACAATTATCGTTCTCTGTTCGATCTCATGGAAAGCGTCACGGAATCTCCCGACCTCCTGATCTATTTAAGAAGTTCAATACCCAATCTTGTAGAACAGATCCATAAGCGTGGCCGAGAATATGAGAACACCATCAGTATCGATTATCTCAGCCGACTCAATGAGCGTTATGAAGCTTGGATCGATAAGTATGACAAGGGAAATCTCATCATATTCAATGTCGATAAGATCAATTTTGTTGACAACCCCGAACATCTTGGTGATGTCATCAACCGGATCGACGCAGAACTCCATGGATTGTTCCAGGAAAAATAGTATAAAAAAAGACCGCTAATTCAAGCGGTCTTTTTTTTTAATATAGTTTGATGGATTAGTTTTCTTCTACTTCCTCAATTTCCTTTTCTATAATTTTCTTTCCATCAACAACCTTAATATCCATATCTTCCAGCGCTTTGATCTT
>JAHEHC010000002.1:1839-49504 GCA_024644805.1 Flavobacterium sp.
ACACATACACCGGCCATATAACCTCCTAAAGGCTCTGCTCCGAAGATCAATCCAATGAGTACCGGGGTGGTAATGGTCAACAATCCGGGTAAGATCATTTCCTTTAATGCTGCTTTGGTTGAAATATCAACACATTTTGCATATTCAGGTGTTCCAGTTCCTTCCATGATCCCGGGGATCTCTTTGAACTGACGTCTTACTTCATGTACCATTTCCATGGCTGCCTTTCCAACCGACTTCATCGCCAAAGCTGAAAATACGACTGGTATCATTCCTCCTACAAACAACATGGCCAATACATCGGCTTTGAAAATGTTTATCCCATCGATACCCGTAAAGGTCACATATGCAGCGAACAAGGCCAAGGCAGTCAATGCAGCTGATGCTATAGCAAAACCTTTACCGACCGCTGCAGTCGTGTTCCCAACTGAATCCAAAATATCGGTACGCTCACGAACATGAGGTTCCAATTCACTCATTTCTGCAACACCTCCTGCATTATCGGCAATTGGCCCGAAAGCATCGATAGCCAATTGCATTCCTGTTGTTGCCATCATAGCTGAAGCCGCTAAGGCCACACCATAGAATCCTGCCAATTCATACGACCCGTAGATCGCAGATGCAAATAACAATACAGATGCAAAAGTAGATTTCATCCCCACTGCCAATCCTGCTATGATATTGGTTGCAGCTCCGGTTGAACTGTTCCTTACAATATCCATAACCGGTTTTTTTCCCAAACTGGTGAAATGCGCAGTTACTATCGAGATCAAAGCTCCAACTGCTAATCCGATACAGGCTGCATAGAACACATTCATAGCAGCTACCTCTTTAAATCCTTCACCGAAGAACTTCAGTTGCATGGTCTCAGGCAGCATCCAATTGATCAAAAAGTAACTGGCGATCAAGGTCAATATAATAGCGGTCCAGTTCCCAAGATCCAACGATTTTTGAACCTGAGCCTCACGGGCTTCATTATTCTTTATCCGAACTAAGAATGTTCCAATTATAGAAGCCAACACACCAACACCGGCGATCACCAATGGTAGTAGAATTGGTCCAATTCCATTAAATCTTTCCGAAATTTGTCCAACAATAGACATATCATTGATCACATAATTACCAAGTACCATAGCAGCTAATACAGTTGCAACATAGGAACCAAAAAGGTCGGCACCCATACCGGCAACATCACCCACATTATCTCCAACATTATCGGCTATAGTAGCTGGATTACGAGGGTCATCTTCTGGAATTCCTGCTTCCACCTTTCCAACAAGGTCAGCTCCCACATCGGCAGCTTTCGTATAAATTCCTCCACCCACACGTGCAAATAGTGCAATAGATTCCGCTCCCAATGAGAACCCAGCCAATGTTTCAAGAACAATGACCATATTATAATAATCATAACCATCATCTCCAATAAACTTCCCTAGAAAGAACCATAATAACAAACTCAATCCCAATACGGCCAATCCAGCTACACCCAATCCCATTACAGTACCACCACTAAATGACACCTTAAGTGCTTGCGGCAGACTGGTCTTTGCTGCTTCCGCCGTTCTGGCATTGGCATCGGTTGCTATACGCATACCTATATTTCCAGCTGATGCTGAGAATATAGCACCAATTATAAAAGCAGGGACGATCATCCAATGTGTATCTACCATTGTTGATATTCCGTACAATAAAATAGATGCTATTACAACAAATACGAGTAGTAGTCTGTATTCAGCATTAAGAAAGGCAAGTGCTCCTTGTTTAATACTTTTTGATATGAATTGCATACGTTCACTTCCGGCAGATTGTTTTCTAACCCAGCTCATTTTGATGAGCATAAAGATCAAACCTAAGACTGATAATGCGATGGGTATATAAATAATGTTCTGTTCCATAGAAATATAGTTAATTAATATCGTTTTAATTTTGAGTGTGCAAAAGTAATAAAATAGCTTGGGATACGAAACAGTAATTTAACAGGAAATTAAAATGCGAATCCAAATGATCCTTTTATGCCAAATTTCCTGGCATTCGGATTGTCCAGGTAGTTTCCTCTGAAATTGAGATCGATCCTGAAGATCTTAAAAATATTCCCGACACCGACACTCCATTCCCAATAGATATCTTCTGGGGCCTGATAGACAATATTGGAGGCATTCAAAGCAATATTCTCTTCTGAGATCTCACCATAGACCGCCCTGAATCCAATAACTTCTCTAAGGTTTAATTTTCTCAAGACCGGAATCCTACCAAACAACCTTCCTCCAAAATTATGCTGCATATGAAATGAGGCATAGGTGTCACTAACAAATTCATAATAATCCAATTGGTTGAACGTATTGTATATACTGAAAAGAGTCTGATTTCCGGGTATCGGACTTAATAGCCCCAATGGGACCTCTCCATAGATCTTTCCGGCTTCTATTGTTGTATACATACGTCCAAATCCACCTATATTCCATGGTTGGGTATATAATGCCTGCAATTTTTGATAGTTGAAATCTCCATTGAATAGTCCGGTGAACCCATTCGAATAACTCAAGAACATGGTGGGGAAGCTACCTTCATTGATGATGTTTCGTTCTACCCCATAACCCGAAGTCTTCCTATTAGGGGTATAGTGCAATCCGAACTCGACCTGTGGCTGTCCAATTTCAGATTGGATATCACCATTTGAATCGTAATAATCCAAACTAAATGTATTGGTTGCAGACCGCAGTCTTCGATAGGAACCGGTTGCTCTGACTATAAAGTTCTTAAAAGGTTCAAATTCAAGTCCAATGGTGGAAAGATTGATTCGTGTTAATCGGTCGTTTGTTCCAATTGAGATCAATGAAGAAGAAGCCAGGTTCCTTCCCAACACATCATTAGAACTGGTCAAACTCGCCCCGATCTGTTCGACATCCCTTCGATTTCCACCGAAGATGATGAATCTGGATTTTCTATCCAACAACCATTTCCCCGACAGCCCGTATTTGAATCGCTCATCCTTGAAGCCATAGGCACCAAAACCCTCGAGTCTCCAAGTATCATTCTGACCGAAATAGGTCCTTCCTCCAGCCCGAATGCGAATTCCTTCCGCATCATTGAAACCAAAGGTTGAGAACACCGGTCCGAAATCGAAATTATTCATTTCATAGTAACCACTGGCCAATGTAGCCCCAACATTATATAAGGCCTTGAACCTTGGAACGGTCTTCAGGGTGTCGAGCATCTTATAGATCCCTTTTTCATCCTTACTGAGCTTTTCCATTCTTCGTTCAATCCAAAAATCGTCCGGACGGTTGTAGATCTCAAATTGATATGGATCCACATTTTCCTTATAGAATTTTTTATCCTTTGGTTTATCAAACTGATAGTTGTCGTACAAGGTGGTTCTTTTCCCGTAGATCCCCTTGGCTCCTTCTTTCTTCCTTAAACTGAAGTCACTGAGAAAATAATCCCTGGTGATCAAAAAAATAGAATCGTTCAATACGTCGAATTCCTGTTCGATATAGACTTCTCGCACCCAATTCAAATTGGCACTTTTTGAAGCTTGCATATTGATCTCTTTGATCGCCCAGGTGGTATCGTTCACCCAAAAATCGCCTTTGAAGGTGAGCTCATTCTTTCTTCTTGGGTAGTATATTATATTGTAACACCACTTATCGCCAATAAAAGCACTATCCAATAAAACATAGTTATAGACATCGACCCCCGTTTTTGAAAGGGGACTGGTAAAGGCCTTGTCAAAAAATTTCAGATAATTATCATAGACGTTGTATTCGCTATAGAGATCCTTAACAAAAGCGATCAGAGATTGATTGTTCTCAAAACCCGAATTTTTATTACCGATGAGCTCTTCCTTTTCCTCATTCAGCAAATTATCTCCATACACTTCCGAAATTGCCTCATTGATAAAAATGGGCAAATAGGTGTTTCCGGTTATCTTGGAAGTATCCACCTGGTCGAAAACGAATTCCATCCCTCTGAATATCTTATTCTTGATGAGTGCACTATCGATCGTATTGATATCAAATTCGAGTTTTTCGTACTTATCGTACTGATATTGATTGAATTTTTTGACCCCATTCTCCCTTCTATTCTCCCAGATCTTCTCGAGAATATCTATCGCCGGATTGTTCTTCTTGGATTGTTTTCCGCTGATAAGCACAACCTCATCCAAAGCCGAAGCTTCTTCTTCCAGTATGATATCCAAATTGTAGTTGCTGTGCTGGGTCAATTCGATGGTCTTTTCAGCAAAGCCGATAAAGGAGAAGATCACATATTGGTAGGTCTCATCACTTTCCATATAGAATCTTCCTTCCTCGTTGGTGATCGTCCCTTCATAGGAATCCTTAAAGATCACATTGGCATAAGCTATGGGTTCCCCGTCCACATCCTTGACCACACCACTGATCTTTGTTTGTGAAAAAACAAAGGTGGAAAACAAGATACATGATATTAGGGGTAAAAATTTCATCAATTATAGGTGTCTCCTGGAGCGAAAAAGGGGTTATCAGTAAAATATTCTTTTCTGATTCAGCATAGGTTAGTGTATTTTTTTTATGATCATTCAGAAGATCATTTATATAACACCTTTTTTACTGCTTTTATTACATCATTACTGTTGGGCAGCCATTCTGCAAGAAGCACAGGTGAAAATGGTGCCGGGGTATCAGCTGTATTTATTTTGATAATCGGGGCATCCAGATAATCGAAAGCATGCTGTTGCAAATGATAGGTGATCTCAGTGGCAACATTTCCAAAAGGCCATGCTTCCTCAAGAATTACCAATCTGTTGGTCTTTTTGACCGATTCCACGATCGTATTGTAATCCAACGGTCTTACAGTTCTGAGATCGATGATCTCACATTCGATATTTTCTTCTGCTAATAGATCAGCGGCTTTATAGGCCTCCTTGATGATCTTTCCAAATGATACTATGGTAACATCGTTGCCTGTTCTCTTGATCTCGGCAAGTCCCAATGGTATCAGATATTCTCCTTCCGGAACCTCGCCTTTATCACCATACATCTGCTCGCTTTCCATGAAGATCACCGGATCATCATCACGGATGGCACTTTTCAGTAATCCTTTTGCATCTTTTGGATTGCTGGGTACCACTACTTTAAGACCTGGACAATTGGCATACCAACTTTCAAAAGCTTGTGAGTGAGTAGCTGCCAACTGACCAGCTGAAGCTGTAGGCCCTCGAAATACAATTGGGATATTGAATTGGCCCCCGCTCATCTGTCGCATCTTTGCAGCATTATTGATGATCTGGTCTATACCTACCAGCGAAAAATTGAAGGTCATGAATTCTATGATCGGGCGATTTCCATTCATCGCCGAACCAACACCGATACCGGAAAAGCCCAATTCGGATATGGGAGTGTCCAAGACCCTATCCGGGCCAAATTCGTCCAACATCCCTTTAGAGGCCTTATAGGCACCATTGTATTCGGCTACTTCTTCACCCATCAGGTAAACACTGCCATCACGGCGCATTTCCTCGCTCATCGCTTCACAAACTGCTTCTCTAAATTGAATAATCTTCATATCTTCCTTTTAATTCTTTTTCTCAAAATTACTATCAGAATTCGAACTTCTTAAAAGCAATGGCAAAAATACTATTATTTATATGTGAGTGACTATTTTTTGAGAAGAATTAACAATAATAGTATGCATGCATATTATTATTTTTGAAATATATCCGTACCTTCGTAGCCCGATTTCAATCATTTAAATAGTACTTCAACTTATGAAAATATTAGTGTGTATCAGTCATGTTCCCGACACCACTTCCAAAATCAATTTCAGCGATAATGACACTCGATTCGATACCAACGGTGTTCAGTTTGTGATCAACCCCAACGATGAGTTTGGCCTTACCAGGGCCATGTGGTTCAAAGAAAAGCAAGCTGCTGTTGTTCATGTTGTGAACGTAGGTGGACCGGAAACAGAACCTACTCTAAGAAAGGCCTTAGCTATTGGTGCAGATGAGGCCATTAGGGTAAATGCCCTGGCAACAGATGGATTTTTTGTTGCTAAACAATTGGCCGCTATCGTTTCTGAAGGACAGTATGATCTGGTGATCGCCGGCAGGGAATCGCTGGACTATAATGGTGGGATGGTTCCCGGGATGTTGGCAAAGCTGACCGGTGCTAACTTCATCAACAATTGCATACAGATCGAAGTGGATGGTGATCAGGTAAACGCAGCTAGGGAGATCGATGGCGGGAAGGAGAATTTAAGTTCTTCTCTACCCATGGTCATTGGCGGTCAAAAAGGAATCGTTCAGGAAAGCGATCTGCGTATCCCGAACATGAGGGGTATCATGCAGGCTAGAACAAAACCACTTCATGTCAAAGACCCTGTTGAAGGGAGTGGACAAACAAAATCTGTTCGTTTTGAAAAACCCGCTCCAAAAGGAGACGTGAAATTGGTAACTGATGTGGGAGATCTGATCGATCTATTGCATAATGAAGCCAAGGTAATTTAAGTTGAATTCAGTATAATAATTATAATATGTCAGTACTCGTATATACAGAATCAGAAGAAGGAACCTTTAAAAAAATTGCTTTTGAGGCGGTGTCCTACGCAAAAGGTATAGCAGATCAATTGAATACCACAGTTACAGCAGTTTCAATAAATGGAAATGATATAAGTGAACTTGGAAAATATGGAGCTTCAAAAGTGATCAAGATAGCCCAGTCTGAACTTGCATCGTTCAATGCCGAAGCTTATGCAGAGGCCATCTCAGAAGCAGCCAAGAATGAGGGCTCGTCTGTAGTGATCCTTTCATCCAGTGCCAATTCAAAATTTCTGGCCCCATTGTTGGCTATCCATTTAGAAGCTGGATTTGTGCCTAATGTGATCGAATTGCCGCTGAACACGGAGCCTTTTACCGTAAAATCGAATGTGTTTTCCAATAAGGCTTTTGCTCATTCCGAGATCAACACTGCCACAAAGATCATAGGATTGGCAAAGAACTCCTATGGTTTGGTTGAAAATGAGACCTCCATTACGGAAGAAGATTTTTCTCCATCGCTTTCAGATAGTGACTTCAATACAAAGGTGGTCTCAGTAGATAAGGCTACGGATAAGGTTACCATCGCCGATGCCGATATTGTCGTTTCCGGAGGAAGGGGAATGAAGGGACCTGAAAACTGGGGCATGATCGAAGAATTAGCCGAAACCTTAGGTGCTGCAACAGCCTGCTCCAAACCGGTAAGTGATATGGGGTGGAGGCCTCATGGTGAACATGTTGGTCAGACCGGTAAGCCCGTATCGTCCAATCTGTATATCGCAATAGGAATTTCGGGAGCCATTCAACATCTTGCAGGAGTCAATTCTTCTAAAGTGAAAGTGGTGATCAACAACGATCCTGAAGCTCCATTCTTTAAGGCAGCAGATTATGGCATCGTTGGAGATGCATTTGAAATCGTTCCGCAGTTAACAGAAAAATTAAAAGCATTTAAAGCCCAAAACGCATAAATTTTTATTATTTTGTGCTAAGTAAAAAGAGCTGAGGACAAAGGTTGATCATGTAATAAAAAGTCAGCTTTTTACGCAACATCGATGAGTTTAGTACGACTAACCATAAAAGGTATTTCCTATAGCCAGACGCAGAATGGTGCTTATGCATTAATTTTGAGCGAGGTAGAAGGTGAACGAAAGTTGCCTATCGTGATTGGAGCTTTTGAAGCACAATCCATTGCCATTGCACTTGAAAAGGAGATCAAACCACCCAGACCCTTAACCCATGATCTTTTTAAGAATTTCGCCGATCGATTTGAGATCGTTGTTAAACAAGTAATCATTCATAAACTGGTCGATGGGGTGTTTTATTCCAGTATTATTTGCGAACGTGATAAGATCGAAGAGATCGTCGATGCACGCACCAGCGATGCTATAGCTTTAGCATTGCGATTCAAAGCACCTATCTTTACCTATAAGAATATTCTGGATAAAGCCGGTATCTTCCTGAAGACCGAGACCAAAAAATCGGATAAGAAGGCTTCCAAAAAAGCAGATGCAGTCATCGAAGAATTGATCCAGGGGGATGACAAAGAATCTCGAAAACCAAGCAGTCAAAATTACAGCAAGTACAGTCGTAAAGAGCTCGACCAAATGCTCAAAGAAGCTGTTGCCAATGAAGATTACGAAACAGCAGCAGGTATTCGGGATGAACTTTCAAAACGATAATCTTACCTATGCGAAAACTACTCTTATTACCCCTCTTCCTTTTGCTTCAACAATTCACTTTCGGGCAAAGTATTGAGAGGGAATGGCAATTTGAAAGTATTGAGAACGCAGAGGGTGAGTCCCAGTTTGAGATCAATTCCGAAACCGATTTTATAAAATTCAGTGAGGGTTCCTTTCACTATGAACTGAAATCCAAGGATAATTTGATCGCTTCAGGCAATTACCTGTCTCAAAATAACCTGCTGGTCTTCTTTTATACCCAACCTAAAGACACCATCAGGAACTACAGGATCACCGAGCTAACCGACTCGACCCTGGTATTTACTGAGAATCAAATTGCCTATAAATTCAAGACAGCATCAACTGTTCCAGTCGTTGAGGTTACTGAGGACAATGCCGAATCCACGCTGATCCCAAGTCAGGGTTTGTCTTTTAACAGTATTTGGAGAGGAGTTCTGGGTATGATCACCCTGATATTCATTGCTTTCCTCTTCAGCAGCAACAGAAGGGGTATCAACTGGAAGACCGTTGGGATCGGACTTTCATTTCAGTTGCTTATTGCCATAGGTGTTTTGAAGGTTCCATTTATAAAGAAGGCCTTTGAAGCCATTGGAAAGGTCTTTGTTAGCGTTCTTGATTTCACCAGAGCGGGCAGTGAGTTCTTATTCAACGGGTTCATGAATATCGATTCCTATGGATTCATTTTTGCTTTTCAGGTACTACCCACCATCATATTCTTCTCTGCATTGACCTCGGTCTTGTTCTATATGGGAGTTATTCAAAAGGTGGTGAAGGGGTTTGGCTGGTTATTGACCAAGTTGCTGAAGATCTCAGGGGCAGAAAGTCTGAGTGTTGCCGGGAATATCTTTCTGGGTCAGACCGAGGCACCACTTTTGATAAAGGCCTATCTGGAAAAAATGAATAAATCAGAGATTCTTTTGGTAATGATCGGCGGAATGGCTACGGTAGCCGGTGCAGTTCTTGCTGCCTATATTGGATTTCTTGGTGGCGACGACCCCGTATTGCGCTTACAATTTGCGAAGCACTTGTTGGCAGCATCTGTGATGGCAGCACCAGGGGCCATCGTAATATCGAAGATATTATACCCTCAAACCGAGGATATCAATACCGAAGTGAAAGTGTCCTCAGAAAAAATAGGCGCTAATATACTGGATGCCATTGCCAATGGTACCACAGAAGGTTTGAAATTGGCCGTTAATGTAGGTGCCATGTTATTGGTGTTTGTTGCGTTCATCGCTATGATCAATGGAATTTTGGATTGGGTAGGTGGATTTGCATCCATCAATGATTGGGTGGCTAATAACTCATCCTATCCCAAACTATCCCTTGAGGCCATACTTGGAACGGTATTCGCCCCATTGATGTGGTTGATCGGTGTGGCCAGTGAAGATATGATGATGATGGGACAATTGCTGGGTATCAAATTGGTGGCCAGTGAGTTTGTGGGATACATCCAGTTGGCCGATCTGAAGAACATGGCCAATGCAACCCATTTGAATTATGAGAAATCGGTGATCATGGCAACCTATATGCTCTGCGGGTTTGCCAATTTTGCCTCGATCGGTATTCAGATCGGAGGTATTGGATCCCTGGCTCCGGGTCAGCGAAAACAATTATCCCGATTTGGAATGAAAGCGCTTATTGGAGGTTCTATTGCCTCATTGGTATCGGCGACCATCGCCGGTATGATCATTGGGTAATCGTTAATAACTTTTAGAATAATTCAGATTTGATTTATAAATCTGAGCTTTGGATTTTCTTAATTTAGAATCCTGAAAATTAGATGGAGTATGAAGCAGTATCATGACCTAGTCAACTATGTTTTAGAACATGGAACAGTAAAGAAGGATCGCACCGGAACCGGTACCAAGAGTGTCTTTGGGTATCAGATGCGTTTCGATCTGGCAGCTGGATTTCCGATGGTCACTACCAAAAAACTCCATCTTAAGTCGATCATATATGAGCTGTTGTGGTTCCTGAAGGGGGACACGAATGTCAAATATTTGCAGGAAAACGGTGTTCGGATCTGGAATGAATGGGCCGATGAGAATGGCGATCTGGGTCCTGTATACGGCTATCAGTGGCGCAATTGGAATGGTGAAGAGATCGATCAGATATCGGAGATCATTCATAGTCTGAAGACCAATCCCGATAGCAGAAGAATGCTGGTCTCTGCTTGGAATCCGAGCGTGTTGCCAGATACTTCCAAATCCTTCAGTGAAAATGTAGCAAACGGGAAAGCTGCACTCCCTCCCTGTCATGCCTTCTTCCAGTTCTATGTGGCAGATGGCAAGCTGTCTTGTCAGTTGTACCAAAGGAGTGCCGATATCTTCTTAGGGGTACCATTCAATATTGCATCTTATGCCCTGTTCACTATGATGATGGCTCAAGTATGTGACCTGAAACCTGGTGAATTCATCCATACCTTTGGCGATGCACACATCTACAGCAACCATAAGGAACAGATCGACCTACAATTGTCCAGAGAACCCAGGCCATTACCTAAATTAATGATCAATCCCGAGGTAAAGGATATCTTTTCTTTCAAATTTGAGGATTTCACTTTGGTCGATTACGACCCTCATCCGCATATTAAAGGAATGGTGGCGGTGTAATAATTTTTTCGTTTATTTGTTTCTCTTAAAAATTCTGCCCTATGAAGAATATATTTTTTGTTTTACTTGTTTTGATCTCTACGTCACTCTTTTCTCAGGAACGGGAATGGGGAGATCTTGAGAAGAACGAACTGACCTTAAACGAGATCGCTCCTATTTGGCCAGGCTGCGAGAAGGGAAACGCCAAGACCAGAGATGCTTGTTTCAATAAAAATTTATCGGCTCATATCAGAAGTCATTTTAAATATCCGGCTAAAGAGTACAAAGAGAATATTCAGGGTGTTGTTACTGTCGATTTCAATATCAACGAACAAGGAGGCGTAGACATTCTTAATGTAACGGGGCCAAGCAAGGGATTGAAGGATGAAGCTAAAAGGATCATTCTTGCGCTGCCAAAAATGAAGCCGGGTATGTTGGCTGGAAAACCACGCGCTATAAAATATACCGTACCTTTCAATTTTAAAACCGGAAAATAGGTACCTTTACGGAAGGCATAAAAATATATAAGTTATGTTTTCAAGAAAAAAAACCACCGAACCACAGGATATTGAGCAACGCGAGCAATATCAATATGCAAGAGCACGCATCAAACAGAAAAAGCGTCTCATGCAACATTTCATAGTCTTTTTGGGTGGTTCGATTATCGCTATCATCTTAGATCTTGTATTGGGAATAGGAAATGATTTTTTCATAAAGAATTGGTTTGCCTGGTTTATCCTTATTTGGGCATTTATCCTGTTGGTGCATTTTTTCAATGTCTTTATTCTGAACCGGTTCATGGGAAAAGAATGGGAGGATCGTCAGCTTGAAAAATTAAAGTCAAAGCAAGAGCAGCGCATTTTAAAACTACAAAAGAAGGTGGAGAAGGAAATACCATTACAGGAAGCAAAAAAAAAAGACCCCGACCCCATAAATCCGAAGGAAGATCAATGATCACGATCATTGCTGCTGCGGGAGAAAATAATGAGCTGGGCAAGGATAATGATCTTGTGTGGCATTTACCAGATGATTTCAAGAGGTTTAAACAACTAACAACCGGCCATCACATTATCATGGGTAGGAAAACCTATGAATCCTTTCCAAAACCGCTACCCAATCGAACTCATATTGTGATCAGTAGAAACAAAGAGTATTCCAACGAGCAGGTTATGGTGGTCCATACTATGAATGATGCTCTTGCAATAGCCAAGGACGATTCCCAACCTTTTATCATTGGAGGCGGTGAGATCTATGCAATAGCTATGGAGATCGCTGATAAGATCGAACTGACCCGAGTACATAGTCAGTTTGAAGCAGATACTTTTTTTCCACCTATTCCCGGGGAACAATGGCAACTCGTTCAGAAGGAATTCCATGATATAGATGAGCGGCATCTTTATCCTTTCACCTATCTCACCTATATTAGAAAATAATTAATAAAAGGTGATGAATTCGGTATTAGAACAAATAGCAGAACAAAACAATGTTCTCATTCGTAGAGTCGATCGATTATATGGCGGTGATATCAATAAGGCTTATTTAGTACAATCAGAATCAAATGACTATGTGGTTAAGATCAATAGTGCGCGTCTTTACCCCAATATGTTTGAAACCGAGGCTATGGGGTTGAGCCTCTTGTCTTCTTCCAACAGCTTCAGGATCCCGGAAGTGGTCTCCGTAGGAGAATTTGATGGGCATTCCTATATCATGATGGAATATATAGCAACAGGATCTGCTTCAGGATCCTTCTGGAATGATTTTTCCCTTAACCTAGCCTCCTTGCATAAGAATACACAGAAGTCCTTTGGATTGGATCATTCCAACTATATAGGAAGATTGCCCCAATACAACGGTGAGGAGTCGACCGCATCCGAATTCTATATTCAGCAGCGATTGGAACCCCAATTTAAGATGGCATTTGATAAAGGGTATGAATTTTACGATCTGGAGCGATTCTATTCGATCATTTCTGAAGAGATTCCCGATGAAGTACCTTCTTTGATCCATGGTGATCTATGGAGTGGAAATTATTTGATCTCCGATAAAGGCGAACCCACATTGATCGATCCAGCTGTTGCTTTTGCCCCAAGGGAAATGGATCTTGCCATGATGCAGTTATTTGGAGGGTTCTCAACCGAAGTATATTCCCTATACAACGAACAATTTCCATTAATTGAAGAGTGGGAAGAACGCACTAAGCTTTGGCAGCTCTACTATCTATTGGTTCATTTGAATTTATTTGGAAGCGGATACCTACATCAAGTCCAATCGATTGTAAAGCAGTATTCATAGAAAAAGTTTATTTTTGTCAACTTAAATACACCAATCATGAAAGCATATTTATTTCCCGGTCAGGGGGCACAATTCAGTGGAATGGGCAAGGATCTGTATGATTCCTCCTCCAAAGCGAAAGAACTATTTGAAAAGGCTGATGAGATCTTAGGGTTCAAGATCACGAAGACCATGTTTGAAGGCAGCGCTGATGAACTGAAGGAGACCAAAGTGACTCAGCCGGCAATATTTTTACATTCTACCATCTTGGCTGAAGTGATGGGAGACCAGTTTCAACCCGATATGGTCGCCGGACATTCGTTGGGGGAGATATCTGCCTTGGTCTCCAACAAGTCATTGGCCTTTGATGATGGACTTCGATTGGTGTCAAAAAGAGCCCTGGCCATGCAAAAGGCTTGCGAAATAAAACCTTCAACAATGGCAGCTGTTCTCGGTCTCGAGGACGATCTGGTTGAATCCATTTGCGAAAAGACACCCGGAATTGTTGTTGCTGCTAATTATAATTGCCCCGGGCAATTGGTCATTTCAGGGGAGATTGATGCGGTGAATGCTGCTTGTGAGACCCTGACTGAGAATGGTGCGAGAAGGGCCTTGGTATTACCGGTTGGAGGTGCATTTCATAGCCCATTGATGGAACCAGCCCGTGAAGAATTGGCCGACGCCATTGAAAACACCCAGTTCAATACCCCTATTTGTCCGATCTATCAAAATGTGAGCACTCAAGCCAATATCGATCCCGAAGAGATCAAGAAGAACCTCGTACTACAGCTAACTGCTCCGGTGAAATGGACCCAAAGTATGCAACAGATGATAAAGGATGGTGGTAGAATGTTTATAGAAGTAGGACCGGGTAATGTGTTGCAGGGATTGATGCGTAAGATAGACCGTTCAGTAGAGACCCAGAAGGGAGAGATCTGATTCTATTTCCTTTAGTTTGTAACCTGCTATTAATTGTTGTTTCTGATCTTTTGCTCCCATTTCCATGCTGAAAGTAAAGCTTCTTCCAGAGTCAATTCAGCTTTCCAATGCAATTCTGAGTTCGCTTTTTTTGTGTCGGCATAAACAGAGGTTACATCTCCCGGGCGTCTGTTCACGATCTTGTAATTGATCTTCTGACCCGTAACCTTCTCAAAGGCATGTACCACTTCTAAAACAGAGTTTCCCTGACCCGTTCCAATATTGAAGATCTCGAACGAAACCATCTCTTTTTTATCAATGATCCTTTTTAATGCCACCACATGGGCTTTGGCCAGATCGACCACATGAATATAATCCCGAATGCAGCTACCATCCGGTGTATTGTAATCGTCACCAAATACCGAAAGTTGTTCTCTGACACCCGCAGCAGTCTGTGTTATGAAAGGCACCAGATTTTGTGGTATTCCCAGTGGTAGTTCGCCAATTTCGGATGTTGGATGAGCACCAATTGGATTAAAATAACGAAGCGCAATCGATCTGATATCCGATATCTTACAGAGGTCCTGTATGATCTCCTCACTGATCTGTTTGGTATTTCCATAAGGAGAAATAGCCAGTTTGACCGGTGCTTCTTCCGTTATGGGTAACCTGTCGGGCTCTCCATATACCGTACAGGACGAACTGAAAATAAAATGATCGATGTTATGCTTTGTACAATTCTGTAAAAGATAGATCAGCGATGTTATATTGTTCTCGTAGTAGAATAGTGGTTTTTCGACACTTTCCCCTACCGCTTTACTGGCAGCAAAATGGATGACCCCGTCAATATTCTGATGGACTTCGAAATAATCTGAAAGTCCCTTCTTGTCTCTTAGATCAAGTTGTTTGAAGTGGGGTCTTTTATTACTGATCCTGGTAATCCCATCCAAAACATCAATGGAAGAATTGGACAGATTATCAATGATCGATACCTCATAACCAGCTTCCTGAAGTTCCACAACAGTATGGGAACCAATATATCCTAATCCACCGGTAACAAGAATTCTTTTCATTGATTACTCACAAAATTAATAATGGTATTGGTGATATATTCGATCTGTTCGTCGTCCAATTCGGTATGCATGGGAAGGGAGATCACCTGATCTACCAATTTGTTGGTTACCTTAAAATCGTCTTCGTTGTATCGATCATCCCGATAGGCCTTTTGAGCATGTAAAGGAATGGGATAATACACGCCACAGGGAATTTCATGATCGTTCAGGTGCTTGACCAGGGCATCTCTGCTGGTATCAAGTACTCTAAGTGTATATTGGTGATATACATGACAATCGCAGGTGTTGGGATCGCAACTATCGGTATTGCAATAGCACGTTGGGGTTATGATATTGGGAACACCTGAAAAGGCCTTGCTATACTTTTGTGCAGCGACCCTTCTGGCTTTATTATAAGCATCTAAATTGGGCAATTTCGCTCTTAATATGGTGGCTTGAATGGAATCCAGTCTTGAATTGACCCCAACCACATCATGATGGTATCGGGTATACATCCCGTGGTTCACAATTCCACGGATGATATGGGCCAGTTCGTCGTCATTGGTGAAAATAGCACCTCCGTCTCCATAACAACCTAAGTTCTTAGAAGGGAAAAATGAAGTAGAGGCCACATGCCCAATGGAGCCGGTCTTCTTTTTTGAGCCATCTTTAAAAGTATAGGTTCCCCCGATCCCCTGAGCATTGTCCTCAATAACGTACAGATCGTGTTCCTTGGCCATATCCATGATCGCATCCATATTCGCAGCCAATCCGAATAAATGCACCGGAACAATGGCTTTGGTCTTAGGTGTGATCGCCCTTTTTATGGCATCGACATCGATATTGAACGTAACCGGATCGACATCGACTAGTACAGGTGTCAATCCCAGTAGCGCAATAACTTCCACGGTAGCAGCAAATGTGAAATCGGCCGTGATCACCTCATCTCCGGGTTGTAGTCCCAGCCCCATCATGGTGATTTGCAGTGCATCGGTTCCATTGGCACAAGGAATGACATGCTTTACATCAAGATACTCTTCCAATTCCGTTTGAAATTGGTGCACTTCAGGACCATTGATATAAGCCGTTGATTGGATCACCTCCAATACCGATTGGTCCACTCGATCTTTTATATGTTCGTACTGACCTCTTAGGTCTACCATTTGAATTTTTCTCATGGGCATAAAATAATTGTATCAAAACTACGAAAATTGAAATCGGCAAACAATGTAATTCAGCTAAGAAGTGTATTTTAGCATATCAGTTCTGCATCATGCACTTCTTATATAACTTTTTAACACATATCAGTACGTTTTTCATTTGGGTCGCTCAACTTTTCAACCCCAAGATGAAACTATTTGTAAAAGGCAGAAAACTGGTATTTGATCAGTTACGAACGGCTATCGATATTGATGACCAAACTATCTGGTTTCATTGTGCCTCTCTTGGTGAATTTGAACAAGGAGTGCCTGTAATGGAGCGAGTCAAGAAGATGTATACTGGTCATAAACTGGTGATCACTTTTTTCTCGCCTTCGGGTTATGAGGTTAAGAAAAATGCTCCAATTGCAGACGTTATAACCTATTTGCCCCTGGATACTCCCAGGAATGTTCGAAAATTTTTAAAATTGGTTCATCCATCGGTCGTGGTTTTTGTGAAAAATGAGATCTGGCCGAATTATCTTTTTGAGATCAAAAAGAACAGCATTCCGGTCGTATTGATCTCTGCTTTATTCAGAAATGAACAATCGTTCTTCAAGTCATCAGGGCGTTTCATGCGAAAGGCTTTATTCTCATTCGATCATATTTTTGTTCAGGATCAACATTCATTGGAATTATTGAATGGCATCGAATACCATGATGCGACCATTGGTGGAGACACCCGGTTCGATCGAGTATCAAAACAATTGGAACACGATAATACACTGGATTTCGTGTCAAATTTTAAGCAGGAATCCATCTGTGTGGTCATGGGAAGTACCTGGCCCGAAGACGAACAATTGTATACCGCATATATAAATGATTCCCCTTCTGATGTAAAATTCATTATTGCTCCTCATAAGATCGATCGTACCAGAATCGATGCTTTTATTAAAACCGTGAATAAGAAATGGGTTCTGTTTTCTGAAATGGATGGCAAAGCTCTACCCGACTTCGATATATTGATCGTAGACACCATTGGCATACTTACCAAGATATATAGTTATGCAGATGTGGCTTATATTGGTGGAGCTATGGGAAAATCGGGCCTGCACAATATTTTAGAAGCAGCAACATTTGGAATACCCATAGTAATTGGTAAAAATTTCAGCAAATTTCCTGAGGCTCTTCAACTACAACATATTGGAGGACTATTCTCTGTAAAGAACTCGAATGAATTTTCAGAAATTCTCTCAAAACTGGTAATGGATCATGAATTCAGAAATAAGACCGGCATGATCTCGGGGCATTATGTGAACAGCAATACAGGAGCTACCGAAACCATCACTAAATTCTTTGAAGATCTGAATTAGAATAATGAGATCGTATTAATCTTTTAGTTGGTTGATCTGACCTCTTAATTCATTCATGGATTGCTGAAGTTGTTTCAACAACACACTATTGGCTGGCTCATTGACACCAAAGCTCAGTTTGCTATTAACCTGCCATAATTCTTGAATGTCTTTCATATCGATCTCAATTGGAAGGTAATCTTCATTCAAGGAGATCAATTTAATTCTTGAACTGTTGCTGATTTTTTGGATCTTTTTTACCAAAACCGAATCCTGTAATACTACTATATAGATCTTTCCATCAGATAATTCAGTAATGCTGGACAATGCTCTTCCCAGCACCCAGTCGTTGGGTCTAATATTGGGCATCATACTATCTCCTTCCACCTGAAATCCGCGGTAGGTGGCATTTCTGAATTGAGGTATTGGTAAATTGAAAGCGGGAAGTGTTTCATACCATTCTGAGTCCTGAATATTATGAGGATATCCTGCCGCCGCTTTTTGGTTGACCAACAGAATGGTCTCTTCACCGTCTGGTTTTAAAGTGATCACCTTCGGACTCACATCACTACTATTTAGGGTAACGTATTGTTCATGACTCTCGCCAAAAAGCCATAGTGGATTGATCTTGAATTTTTTAAACAATACCATGACAACCCTTCCAGAAAGTTTGGTCTTTCCACGTTCAATATCGGCAGTACTTCCCTTTATCTCCAATTCCTGTGCAAAAGCCTGCTGGGTCAGATGCAGATCTTCCCTGATCTTCTTGAAGCGTTGAATCTCAATTGAATTTATGACAACCATATTCAAATATATCATGAAATTGGAATAATTCCAAATGAAAATTGGAATTATTCCATATTTAATATTTTTAATCAATTAAGTGCTTTATGAAAAGAAACAGGTTAAAATTAATTATCTTTGCATATTATTCACTAATCTATTTACCATATCATGAAAAAGCTTATTTTAACATTTGCTTCATTATGTTTGATTCTGTCTATTTATTCTTGTAGAGAAACCAACAAAGAAAAAGCAGAAGATGCTATTGAGGAAGTAAACGAAGAAGTTGAAAAAACAATGGATGACGCCAAGGATGATGTCGACGAGGTTATCGATGAGGCAGGAGATGCCGTCAATGATGCCGGTGAGAAGATTGATGATGCTAAGGATGTCATCGATGATGCAGAAGAGATCATTAAGAATTAATGATTTTTTAAAAAAATAAAAAAGCCCCCACCGATGGTGGGGGCTTTTTTTATTCCAATCACATTATAATCAATCTGATTCGAAGAGTGGTGTCTGGGTATTTCGACCAATATATAGTACTTCAATTAATATTTACCAGTTCTTCTCCTCTTATTTGTCTCATTTAATGCCCAGGCTATCACAAAAAATCCTATCCCTGTTAAAATCGGGGGTATGATAATTTTGGATGAGTTAAATCCACCTAAATAGATCATTACTATTCCTAAGATAATGAGCAGAGCAACAGATATTGAGATTATATTCTTTCTTCTCATAATATATGATTAATATATCATTCCTCGCTTTCCATTTCCGGTGCTGAAATGGAAAAACCTGTCTGTGCAAAGACTGAAAATGTGTCCCAATAGGATTCATCATTTACGATCTTACCATCCTCAACATACATGATGGTGACTCCAACAACATCTTCGAAAGGTTTACCATTGCCTTTGATACCTCCTAACTCTCCAGTGAATGTACCATTGACCGACCAATGTACGACGGCTCTATTTCCACAGAGATCATAGCTTTTCAGATCCAAGGTCATATCGGGATATGCCCCGTTAATGGCATTGAGTTCGTTCGATAGTTCATCATAGGAAGAACTGGTTCCACCGGGACTGACCCTTGTGAAGTTCTCAGCATAGACATTTCCAGCAAGAGATATATCTTTTTGTTCCCAAAGCGCATCAATATGCCCCCAAAGTACTTTAAAATCATCATCGGTAAGTGCTGCAGATTCTTCAATATCTCCTTGGTGTTCTTGATGCATCTCTTTACAGCCATAAGCGGCTAATACGAATATGATCGCCAATATCGGGCTTATTCTTTTTATAAAATTTTTCATCTTAAATTAAATTTCCGTTAATTATTTTCCGCTCATGTTCTTATCATAGACCCAGATCTCATCCCAACTGTTGGAGAATGTATCATCCAGACCTCTTATGTATGAATCCCAGGAATTATCTCCATGAACCTTCAAATAAGCATCTTTAAAACTGGCATCGTCGTTATCGAATTCTGTCCAGTTCTTATAGAATGCAACCCAGGCAATATGACGTCCAATATCTTTCCCCTGACGGAATTCATTGCTATAGAGCCCCCATGGAGCTTCGCTTTCCATTGCTTTAACTGCCTCACTCATCTTCTTCAAAAGAGGTTGTACCGTATACCCATGTCCTGAATTCACTTCAAAATATCTTAAATACAATATTGGATATTCAGAGTTGTCCCCGCTCATCATACTGGTATTGGACAATTTTTCCATGTCACGCCAATATTCGATGGTATGCATCTTCTTGACATAAGGCATCACGTTGTCTCTCCAGTCTTCATCGTGACCTCCATCTGCAGGTCTACCGTCTAAATGAGAGAACATCAAAGGACCCATCTCCCATATCAAATTGCCAGAATTTGGTCCAGTCACGATATTATAGACCGCCGCTTCATAAGCACCTTCCTTATGATAGGTCTTATTGTGCTTTTTCATATTATCCTGTAGTGTTTTGAGCTTCGAATTTACCGGTGTAAGCATGACGCTTTCCCACATCTGGTACTCTTTTTTCTCGTCTTGGGCCTGTGTGTTGATCATCGCTCCGAAAACGAAGATCATTAACATCAGTGTTGTTTTGATTTTTTTAATCATAATAAAAAGTTTTAGTTAGTTAATTTGTTTAACCAAAATATAAGAAGGCAAATAAAAATAGAATAGGAGCTTTTACTTGATCAAATTATTGATTTGAAGTATTCCAAATATACACGTTTTTTTAAATCATTGATATTTTATTATGCATAATAAAATTGATCAATAAAATTTCCTCTTTATTATTACAATCTGGACTTCATCTCAAAATTGATCTTGTACTACCAGTCTATGACCAATCGCATCTAATATTCATATTCAATATGACATACGTTATTAACAATATTTAACATTTATTTTGTAAATTTATTCTCGATAAAGATTGAACCAATAGGGCTTGATGTAAATTAATTTTTAAGACTCCATTAAATCCTGTCTGAAAAAATATTTTGTATTAACCTAAATATAATCATACAAGCCTTATTGGTTTTGTTAACTGATTTATAACATAAATAAAACTTTATGAAAAAAACCAAATTTTTATGGTTAGCACTAATGTTTTTTAATATTACTGTAGTATTAGCTCAAGAGAAAACAATCTCCGGTATGGTTTCCGATATTTCGGGAATGCCATTGCCAGGAGTTAACATTATTGTGAAGAACACAACTAATGGAACACAATCTGATTTTGACGGAAATTATTCGCTTCAAGTTAATGTAGGTGAAACAATTGTTTTTAGTTATTTAGGTTTTAAATCAGTGGAGAAGCTTATTACAGCTTCTACAAACACAATAGATATAAATTTAGAAGAGGATGCAGCTGTATTGGAGGAAGTGGTTATTACTGGTTATTCAAGAAGAAATCAGACAGTTCAGACATCTGCTCTGGTTACAATTGCTGCATCAGAGATTTCTCAACTTGCTCCAACTACGAGTATAGATAATATACTTCAGGGAAAGGCGGCTGGTGTTCAGGTGACCTCAGCAAACGGTAAGCCTGGTGAAGGGGCCTTTGTGAGAATTAGAGGAATTGGGTCCTTAAGTGCTGGAGCCTCTTCCCCATTATATGTAGTGGATGGATCTATAATAAGAGAGCAAGAACTCAGTAATATTCCCAATAGTGATATTGAAAATATTACCATTCTTAAAGATGCAGCCACAACAGCCAGATATGGATCAAGAGGATCCAATGGTGTTGTGATCATCACAACGAAATCTGGTGACAGAAAAAAAGATGCTGTCATTAATTTCAGTTCTAGATTTGGGGTTACTTCCAGAATTAACCCAAATTTCGATATGATGAATGCGGAACAGAAGTTTCTGTATGAGGCTGAATTATACGCTTTAGGTATTTCTGCGGCCAGTAATCTTCCTGGAGTTACAACAGCCCCCGGAAGTCCGGAAAGACAATTTCTACTGGATCATGAAACCGATTGGCAAGATCTTATATTAAAAACTGGATTTATTCAAAATAATACCGTTTCATTTTCAGGTGGAGCAGAGAAGATGGATTATTTCTTTTCTGTTGGGCATGATAGAAATACTGGTATTATTGATCAAATAGATGGTTTTGAAAGAATCAACACAAGGCTTAATTTGAATTTTGATGCCAAAGAATGGCTGACGTTAGGAGTCAATGTAGGGTATTCGCGATCTACCAGTGATGAACCACGAGACAGGAACAATGTTCAAAACCCATTTAGAGCAATGTATGATTACAATCCTTATGAAACAGAATTCGAATTGGATGAATTTGGAAATATTGTTCTGGATGAAAATGGAGATCCTATATATACCGCAACGCATACACAATTCAATGTGAGGGGGGCTTTATTATCGGAACCTGCCCTTGAAATTCAAAATAACTTATTGTCTAGTGTAGATGCTGAAGTACGATTCACAGAAAACTTTAGTTATGGTCTAAATGTCGCGATCAGTAGCCTTAATAGGAGATTTGAAAGTTATTCAAAGCCCGGAGGTATATTGGATGCTCTCATTGGTGATCCTGATAATCCTGGAAATAAATTGGATACTGGGACCTATCGATTTGATATGACCATTAGTAATAGGTTAAATTATGATCTAAGTGTAAACGATCACACTTTAAATGTATTAGGATTGTTTGAGTATAATTACAATGAAAATAATGGCTATCGAGTAAGAAGCATCGGATTTCCATCAGAATTATTGACCACTCAAATAAATGCAGCCCAAGTGACTGAAGGTGAAACTACCAGAGATAAGCTTACCCTAGTGTCTTATGGTTTATTTACTGATTACGATTATAAAGAAAAATATCTTGCATCAGCTTCTGTGAGGTACGATGGTTCATCGAACTTTGGTGCAGATAATCAATTCGGAATATTCTACAGCGGAAGTGTAGGTTGGAATATAGCCAAAGAAGATTTTTTTGATGTTAAATTCATTGATGATCTGAAATTAAGAGCTTCCTACGGTACAGTAGGTAATCGAAATGGGATTACACGTTATGCTGCTCAAGATAACGTAGAATTTGATTCCTATCCGGGAGGTTCAGCAACAATTCCATCTAATATTGGTAACCCGGATCTTAAATGGGAAACCACGACAACGACAAATATTGGATTGGAGTTCAACCTGTTCAACAATAGGATACGAGGTGTTACAGATTATTTTATACGTAAAACAGAAGATTTATTATTTGCAATACCAACTGCTGATGAAGCAGGAGTAGGAGCTATTTTCGGCAACCTTGGAAAAATTGAGAATAGAGGATTGGAACTAGCATTACAAGCAGACGTTTTTAGATCAGATGATTTTAAATGGACAATCGGTGGGAACATCTTTTTCCTTGATCATGAGATCGTAGAACTTCCGGATGGAGAGGATGTCACTCCGGACGATGCCTTTAATATACTATTTCAAGAAGGAGCAATGATCAACGAGCATTATTTAGTTAGATATGCTGGAGTTGACCCTAATACCGGAGCACCATTGTATTATGGAGCAGATGGTTTAACCTATAGAGCAGATGATCTCCCTGAAGGGGAAAATAGAGTGTTACAGGGAAAATCTACAATTGCTGACAAAGAAGGTGGTTTTTTCTCTGATATACGATATAAAGGTTTCGGCTTAAGAACAGATTTTGTCTTTAAAGCCGGGAACTGGATCAATAACGTTGTGCGGTCCAATATGGTATCTGATGGAGTTAATATAGATGACAACCAGTCAACCGACGCCTTTAATTATTGGAGAAATGTGGGTGACACCAATGTGCATCCAAGCCCATTGTATCAAGATGAAATAATAGCGGTCAATTCGGATAGATTCCTTGAAAAAGGAGATTACATTCGTTTGAGAAATGTGACATTTTCATATACTGTTCCTAGTAAATTCCTTGATAAGACATTCTTCGATTCTTGTAGAGTATATATCCAGGGCCAGAACCTGTTAACGTTCTCAAATTTCTATGGGGATCCTGAAGTAGGTATATCATCGGGTGAAACAATTAATTTTGCAGATACGGTTGCACCGGGTGAGGCAACTCTTTATAGTTATCCAAACACTAAATCTGTCCAGGTTGGCTTGGATGTAAGTTTCTAATTTAAAATATTTATAATGAAATATACAATTTATAAAATCTCGTTCATTTTTCTCTTTATTGGATTATTATCATCCTGTGAGAAAAATTTAGATCAATTACCATTTGATGAGTTTGCCACTGGCAATGCATTTAACACAGCTGATGATTTTGAAAATGCTTTACGTGGAGCTTATTCTGCTCTAACTCGTGGAGGTTTATACGGAAGCAGTGATGCAGGCTCTCTATTAAGCGCACCAGATGTTCTAAGTGATAATGTAACCTTGGCCCAAGCGGGGCGTTTTACAAAAAGATATTTGCACGATTATGAGTATAATGCAAATACAACTATGGGTTTAAATTATGCCGATACTTATGTGTTAATATTTAGAGCCAATCAAATATTATTCTATGTGGAAAATTTTGAAGGTGAAAGTAAAGACAATATCATAGCAGAAGCAAAAGCCCTAAGAGCACTTGCACATTTCAATCTGGTGACACTTTTTGGAAAAATCCCAACCCAAACAGGAGATGCTAATTCAAGTCTTGGGGTGGCTTATGTTACCGAAGCTGATCCAAACATTGAACCTTCAAGATTAACCGTTGGAGAGACCTATAATTTAATAATCCAGGATCTTGAAGATGCCAAGATTAAAATAAATCAAACCAATCCGGTAGGCAGAATGGGTAAAGATGCGGTTAGAATTTTATTATCCCGTGTATACCTGTATATGGGCCAATGGCAAAATGCACTTGATGCAACCAATGGAATATCAGGAACAATAGCACCTCGTGAGGATATGGTTGGTGTTTGGGAAGACACAAATACTTCAGGTCTGGTATTTTATATACCAAACGCTGATCCAATACTAGGAAACAGTATAGGGGTCACTTGGAGCCAAGGATCTATGACCAGTTTAATTCCTGAATATGTAGTATCTAAACAATTAAATGACCTGTATTCCCCTGATGATATTCGTAAAGAAGCTTTCACCTTTTCGGGTACCAGTGGAAGTAATGAATACAACGGTATCAAGAAGTTATTTGGAAGAACAGGGCAAGCTAATGGTGAAGTAGACTATAAGATCTTTAGAGTGGCTGAAGTACACTTAAATAGGGCCGAAGCGTATTTTAATTTAGGAAATGAACCAGCTGCAAGAGATGCCTTAGACCAGTTAAGAATCAATAGATATACCTCCCCTCCAAGTGGTGAATCAGGACCTGCTCTTAGAGATGCCATTCGATTGGAAAGAAGACTAGAATTTGCGTTTGAATACCAAAGATTCTTTGATTTAAAAAGATGGAATCTATCTGTGAATAGGACCATTGCCGGAGATCAGTCAGATGGATCTGGTACACCTTCAGATGTGTTGACCTTAAATGCAGGAAGTAACAAATTTCAGCTTCCAATCGCACAAGAATCATTGGATGCAAATCCAAACTTACAACAGAATCCAGGCTATTAATTTAAAAAACAACTTATGAAAAAAGCATATATATTAATCAGCTTAATAATTGTCACATTGTTTGTGTCATCGTGTGACACCTACGAGGATTACGATAAAGAGCGAAGTCCTGTTATAGGGTTTACCTTAGGAGTTGACTTTGAAATAGCATTATCTGAAAGCAATCCTTTGATTGATTTTCCAATTCCTTATTTTGTTTCAGAGGCATCCTCATCAGATAGAACATTTCAGGTGGTGGTCGTAGCCGATGAGACAGAAGTTGCACCTGAGAATTATTCATTTGATGCTTCAGTAATAGTGCCCGCCAACGAACGTACCGGAACACTATTATTCTCAGCAATGAACATTTCATTACCAGATGAATTTGCTCCGTTAACGTTGGCTTTTGAAGAAACTTCAGAAGTCACTTCAGGAGCTCGGTTAAATTTATTTTTAAGGAGCAGTGATTAATTCTCCTAGATTGATAAATTAATTCAAAATTTTAACATTACAAAAGGTCGATTGGAAATCTATCCAATCGACCTTTTTTTTATTTTGGAAAATACCCGCGGTAGTCCTGTTACAATTTATTACAAATAAAACTAATTCACAATAGTATCCCGATTACTAAATGTTTCACCCCTAGAGCATTTAATTGCAGGTGCTCCACTATACGTGTCGTGATGAGGTAACCTTACAAAAAAGGAGCCCTAAACCTCAATGTAAAAACATCATGAATTGTTTCTGTAAACTGACCTACAGAGGATCTCCTACCTTAATATCGCAGCGATGCCCTGGCTGGCCATGTGCTGGATTCAGTTTTCCTGACCCGGTATTATTTATAAGTGGAGAATTTTGATTATTTGTGTTGTTTTTTATTGGAGAAGAATCTAAGGGGGCTCCAACTTTTATATCACATCGATGTCCTGGCTGTCCATGTGCTGGATTTAAAGCAACATCTCCTTTAGTATCTGACGTGTTATCTTCAGAAACTTCTTTTGTGGTAGTGGTTTCAGTTTCGGTGGTAGTTTCTTTCTTTTCCTCTTTTTTGTCAGTACAAGAAACTGTTAGTCCTATAGTTAAAACTATCAGTATTACTGTTATTTTGCTTATTGCAGATCGTAAAGTATTCATAATCGTTTTTTTTTCGTGATTTTGTAAAGCTACAAAATTCCTAAATAAGAAATCATAAAAGTCAGGATTTCATCTTTTACAAATAGGAACTCATCTAGTAACCATAAAAAATAATTTTGCGGCAATCGGGTTTTTTTAACTGATAAAATAATTACTTTTTAGTCTCTTACTCGATAAAATTCATGACTAATATCATAGGATGTTGTTTTGTTGTGTTATATATTGGTTATATGATAGTACATTTTCTCTTCTCTTCTACTGACTGTCAATAAGATTAATAAAAATTTGTCTGATAATATTTGAATCTGAATATCTCGGGCTTTCTAATTTATAGGTGAAAAAACATTAACTAAAACTTTAAGGTCATGAAAACAAAATTAATTAGTATCGCTTTATTCTTGTTTTTTGGTTTTCAATCATTCACACAAAATGAGTGGATAGTTCCTGAAAAACATGTTTATACAGTAAACCCAACCCTCGAAACTGATTTTTTAATGTTGGGTGAAGAGCTATATATCAAATATTGTCAATCCTGTCATGGAGAAGAAGGACATGGTGATGGTAAAACCTTAGAAAAATTTGATGTTGATGTGTGTGATTTTTCTATTGCTAAATTTCAATCTCAACCTGATGGTGTAATATTTTACAAAATCAAATTTGGACGTAGTAGTATGCCCAATCATTCTAAAAAGCTTCCTGATGATGTAGATCGATGGCTACTTGTAAACTATATTCGAACTTTAACGGAATGTGATACCATCACAAGATATTCAAAATCCATACATTGAAATTAAATAACTAAAAAATTGTAATCACTCTTTTTTCCAATGCTTAGGATGGTATATGCAGCCGGTAAGTTCCATTTCAAATATGATGAAAGAAAAATTCATTAATTTTAACCATCTAAACATTCATTATTATGGGAAAAGGCGATAAAAAAACAAAGCGAGGAAAAATTACACGGGGAACATTTGGAGTTAGACGGCGTCGTAAAAAAACAAAAACTTTTGTAGTTGCAAAGAAAAAAGCAACACCTGCTAAAAAAACTACTCCGGCTACTAAAGCAAAAACAGCAACAAAAGCAAAACCGAAAGCAGCCGACAAAAAAAAGACAAAAGCAGCTGAGGAAAAAAAGGATGCTGATAAGACTGAATCATAGTTGTCCATTCGCATAATTTAATATAAAGGGGTTATTTTTATAGGAATTAAGTTCTATTGTATATTGATTGTTATTTCCTTTTTCTTAGTAATTAATATATAATCTCCCGAAAACTTTTTAACCCGATTTACTTCAGTCAGATTTAGCTTTTTTCCAAGGGTCAATTCACCTTTATTATTTGGTTTTCAGTGGATACTTAGTTGTATATCTTTTTGAAGAAATAATTTTTGAATTTCGCTAAAGAAATAGAACCTGCCCAAAATCAATCCAGTGAACTCATCTTCTTCAGTAACAAGTGGGAATCTTTAGCGTATTCCTTCACGCCTAAGTGAAGCTGGTGTGAAATCTCTGTCAGTAAACTCCTGATTAAATTCATACATTTTTTCTTCATTATCTAAGCCCATGGCCAAATAACGACGAGAGTTAAAATCATGATACACTTCCAACGTACTCCAATGGGTCAAAATATCATAATAATTGATACAGTAAGCCACCGCATGACGAAACAACTCATTACGATTGTCATGCATATCAACCAAATGAATTTGCCAGCTATCTTCATCAATATAGAAAGTACGCTTAGAATATAAATGTCGTAAGCCATCTTTTAATGTTGCTTCAACCACCCAAACACGGTGTTTTTCCCAACGCACATGTTCAGGGTTAATATGCCCAGCCTTCAAAATATCATGATACTTCAATATGCCACTATGAAGTTTATAACTGTTATAAGGTATATAAATTTCTTTTTTACCCTTAAGCTCCCAGTTATAACGGTTTGGTGAACCATTAAACATATCAAAATCATCTGCGGTTCTTAAACCATCTGACGCAGTACCTGGTGCATCATAAGCAACATTTGGTGCACGACGAACTCGACGTTGGCCTGTGTTATATGTCCAAGCTTGGCGTGGAGTTTTAATTTGATCCATTGGTTCATGAACTAAAAGTGCAGTACCTGCCAAACGGGCTGGGGTATTTATTTTTTGCTTATACTTAAACAATATATTTTCAATTGATAATGCCTCAGGTGTTGCATCTTTCATCGAATATTTTGGGAAAAACTTATCATCAAAACCAATAATAGTATAACTCCCATCTGGCATAGGCGCTGCCTGACCAACCCATCGTGAAACGTTAACTCCCCGGAAACGCAACATATGATTCCAAATAACTTCAAGGCCATTATTTGGAACGGGGAATGGAATACCAATAGCTGATCCTTTAACCCCATTACCACCTTCCACTAACTCAGCAGTAAAAGCGTATTTTTTTGTTGCTTCGTAAATATAATCAGGATATGAAGCAGTACGTCGGGATTGATAAACATTCATTTTAAAGCTATCAGGATAGACATCAAACATCTTCTGTTGTCCCTCACTTAAAAATGAACGATAAATGTCCAAATTTTCAATATCGATGGTAAACAACACTTCATCACCTAGGAATGGGTCTGGATGATGGTCTCCTAATTCATAGCCTGCAGGTGGGTTAGTTATTGGGTCCCATGCAGGAATAGACCCATCGGTATTTCCAGCCATTTCAGCACCTAATGGTGTTAAATTATTTCCAAATTTATCTGCATTGGTTTGACTAATCTTATTACTGGTAATTGATGAGGTGAAAGACACCAATATAAATGCAATCGCACTAGTAGCTAAAATTAATTTTTTCCAGTTATCCATATACAGTTATTATTTTTAGTGTTCTTATCCCGCAAATTTACTTATTAATTTATTACACAGTCGCAATACTATAAGAAGAGAACAGATAATGATACAATAGATAAAAAAAAAGAAGATATATTTCAATATTATTGGGAATATTATCAAAGAGAAATCCGCAACATACTGAATAACAGTATAATTACGGATTTTTAAAGTACTGAAGGCGGGAATTACCTTCGGTGAGTCCCGCTACAACATCTTGAAAAAAGCAAGACCACTCACAAACTACAGAACTGCGGGAATTTCGGTCAGAGACCGAGAGTCCCGCTTCAACATCTTGAAAAAAGCAAGACCACAGATGTGGTCTTTTGTTTGTTCCTCTCAAAAATGCTAGAACAAGTTCTGCATTTTTTCGAGAAACAAAAAAGCCATGACTTTCGTCTTGGCTTTTTATCTGTACTGAAGGCGGGACTTGAACCCGCACGAGCATTGCTGCTCATTGGATTTTAAGTCCAACGTGTCTACCAATTCCACCACTTCAGCAACTATTATTGGTAGTAATCAATTCAAAGCTCATTGAGCTTGTCGAAATGAGCGAAAAACGGGATTCGAACCCGCGACCCCCACCTTGGCAAGGTGGTGCTCTACCAGCTGAGCTATTTTCGCAGTATCAGAAAATAGCTTTCTAAGATCAAAGGGTAAATAACCTCATGCTCTACTCCCGAGGACTCGGGAAGCTATTTTCGCATTTTATTCTAGAACTTCGCTTCAATGACAAAGCGGTGGCAAATTTAAAACATTTAGAACAATTGCCATCTATTTTTTAAAAAAAAGCGAACTTGAAATCACTATTTCTTAAACTTGATATTGGCCTTGGGCTGAAGCATCCTCTTGATCTCATTCAATTTCATCAAAGCCTCTACCGGGGTCAACGTATCGATGTCGATGTCCAATATCTCATCACGTAATTCCTCCAATAAGGGATCGTCCAGCTTGAAGAAACTTAATTGCATTTCCTCTTTGGACAATTCCTTGAGCTCGTCGGTGAGCTCTTCCGATGAATGGGACTTCTCCAATCTCTTTAATATCTTATGCGCTCGCTGTAACACCTGTTTGGGCATCCCTGCCATCTTGGCCACATGGATCCCAAAACTGTGGTGAGATCCCCCGGGAACCAATTTCCGTAGGAATAACACCTTATCCTTAAGTTCCTTGACCGACACATTGTAGTTCTTGATGCGATCGAAGGTTTCTGTCATCTCATTCAGCTCATGATAGTGAGTAGCAAATAAGGTCTTGGCCCTGGTTGGGTGTTCATGCAGATACTCGCTAATGGCCCAGGCAATTGAGATCCCATCATAGGTGCTGGTACCCCTTCCTATCTCGTCCAACAACACCAGACTTCTATCCGAGATATTATTCAAAATACTGGCGGCTTCATTCATCTCCACCATAAAAGTCGATTCGCCCATCGATATATTATCACTGGCTCCCACTCTGGTGAATATTTTATCCACTAAGCCCAACCGAGCTTCCTTGGCAGGCACAAAACTTCCGATCTGTGCCATGAGGACGATCAATGCAGTTTGCCTCAATATGGCCGATTTACCACTCATGTTGGGACCGGTGATCATGATGATCTGTTGCATATCCCGATCTAGGAACACATCATTGGGAATGAATGGAGTGTCGGATGGTAATTGCTTTTCTATGACCGGATGTCGCCCTTCCTTGATATCAATTTCGTAGGTGTCATCGATCAAGGGTCTGGAATAATTGGACCCGATTGCCTGAGTTGCGAACGATGACAAGCAATCCAATGTTGCAATTCCTTTGGCGTTTTGTTGAACCTCGGGAATGAACTGAGCCATCCACGAGATCAATTCACCGAAAAGTTCCTGTTCCAATATTCCGATCTTTTCCTCTGCTCCCAGGATCTTGGATTCGTATTCTTTTAGTTCTTCTGTGATATATCGTTCGGCACTGACCAAGGTCTGCTTTCTGATCCATTCCTCAGGCACCTTGTCCTTATGAGTGTTTCTCACTTCGATATAATAACCAAAGACATTATTGGATGCGATCTTTAACGAACTGATCCCAGTCCTTTTTGCTTCACGCTCCAGCATAGTATCCAAATAATCCTTTCCTCCTGTGGCAATGGACCTCAATTCATCCAATTCCTCATCCACTCCTTTGGCGATAACATTTCCCTTTTGAATAGATACCGGAACCTCTTCTTTTAATGTATTTCCGATCCGTTCCCTGAGGATCTTACAATCCATCAATTGTTCCCCGATGATCCTCAATGATTCATTTTTAGCACCGGAGATCCGTTCCTTTACAGGTAGAATTGCCCCCAATGATCTTTTAAGTTGATTGACCTCTCTGGGGTTGACCTTACCGGTTGCTATCTTGGATATGAGTCGTTCCAGATCTCCGATCTGTTTTATTTGGATCTGTATCGTTTCCAACACCTTCTCATCGTCTATCAAATAACTTACCACCTCATGCCGTTCGGTGATCTTATCTTTGCTTTTCAGTGGAAGAGCGATCCATCTCTTTAGCAGGCGTCCACCCATTGGTGAAATGGTCCTGTCGATGACGTCCATCAAGGTCACCGCTTGTTGAGCCGTTGAATAATATAACTCCAGATTCTTTATCGTGAAACGATCCATCCAAACATGATCGTCTTCCGTGATCCTGGATATCTTTGAAATATGCTGCAATCTGTCATGGCGCGTCTCACTCAGATAATGCAAGGCTGCACCTGATGCAATGATCCCATCTTCCATATCCTGTATTCCAAAACCTTTTAAAGAACTGGTTCTAAAATGCTTGTTCAATGTTTCAACAGCATAGTCTATCTGAAACACCCAATCCTCCAGATAGAACACATGGTATTCATCGCCGAACAATTCGTTGAATAGTTTCCTTTTTTGCTTTGAAAATAGGATCTCAGAAGGTCGGAAGTTTTGTAATAATTTGTCAATATATTCGGATGAACCCTGAGCAGTAAGAAACTCACCGGTCGACACATCCAAAAACGAGACCCCAATATTATTTTGGGAGGCTGAGCTTGTCGAAGCCTCAAAATGGATAGCCGCCAAAAAATTATTCGATTTGGCCAGCAGAATATCATCGTTCAGAGCCACCCCAGGTGTCACCAATTCGGTGACCCCTCTCTTGACTATCTTTTTGGTCTTTTTCGGATCTTCAAGCTGATCACAAATGGCTACCCGACATCCGGCTTTGACCAATTTCGGCAAATAAGTATTCAATGAATGATGGGGGAATCCTGCCAATTCGGTCATATCGCCACCATTATTTCGTGCAGTGAGTGTTATGTTCAATATTCCTGCAGCACGAACAGCATCGGCTCCAAAGGTCTCATAGAAATCGCCCACTCTGAACAATAGCAATGCATCAGGATACTTAGCCTTGATCGTATTGTATTGTTTCATCAATGGAGTTACTTTCTTCGTCATAATGGAATGTAGCTGAATGAGCTAAAGTAGAAAAAAGGTTGGTTTTTTAAAATGCATTTCATTGTAAATATTGACTTTTATCAACAATTTTCAAATCGTACCTTTGCTTTTTCATAATAGACCTAAATGAAATTTAGAAAATTAAAGAATAGTGAGCTCGACCGGATCTCTGCTGAAGAATATAAGTCTTCCATAAAAACGCCTCTCATCGTTATCCTGGATAATATTAGAAGTCTGAATAATATAGGATCGGTATTTCGTACGGCAGATGCTTTCCTGATCGAGAAGATCTATCTCTGCGGAATCACGGCGCAACCCCCACATAAGGATATACATAAGACCGCTTTGGGGGCTACCGATAGTGTGGAATGGGAATATGTTGAGAATATAGCAGAACTTCTTCAAAGCCTAAAGGATCGAAACGTTGTAATCCTTAGTATAGAACAATCTGAGGGTTCAATACCACTTAATGATTTTAAGGTTAAAAATGAAACGACCTATGCTGTTATATTTGGGAATGAGGTAAAAGGTGTCTCTCAAGAAGTTGTCTCAAAAAGCGATGCTGTTATCGAAATTCCACAATGCGGTACCAAGCATTCTTTGAATATATCAGTGAGTACCGGTGTGGTGATTTGGGATCTGTTCTGCAAGTTGAAAAGTCTTTGAGTTTGTTAGTTATTTTTTTCAATATGTCTAGCTTCCATCTTAAATCTCCTGACTTCAGACTTCACGCTTCCCTTTTCCAATTATGATCCAATTATCTTCTTGAGTATCCTGATATAATCTGCCCTGTTCTTAATAAAATCCATATCAGAAATATCAATGATCCTGATACTGTCATTGTGTTGGTTCTTGATAAAATCCATATACCCCTGGTTGATCTTATTCAGGTAAGTGGCCTCGATCTCTTGCTCAAATGACCGCCCCCGTTGTTTGATATTCTCCAGCAACCGATCGGTGTTTTGATAAAGATAAATGTACACATCGGGGTTGGGCAGCTCCTTGTACATGATGTGGAAGATCTTCTTATACAAATTGTATTCTTCTTCCTGCAAGGTGATCTTAGCAAAGATCATCGATTTGAAACAATCGTAATCGGCTATAACATTATCCTTGAACAGATCGTATTGGGTGAGATCGTCCAGTAATTGCTGATAGCGATCGGCCAGAAAGGACATTTCCAATGGGAAGGCAAATCGCACCGGATCCTTATAGAACATAGGCAGGAATGCATTCTCCTTGAATCGTTCCAATATCAGTTTTGCATTGAATTCAGAAGCCATCATCGAAGCCAGACTGGTCTTACCGGCACCGATATTCCCTTCTATGGCGATATATCTAAATCCGGACAGGTCGAATTCTTGTTTTGGATTTCTTAATAATTTCGAATGCAAATTTAGTTCACTATTGTCAATGGTGTCTCTTAAAAGGGACTCTATGGTTTCATTCAGAACAGGGTGGATCAATTGCTTGTTCAATCGAGCTAAGGGCACCAGAACGAACTTTCGATGATGCAACTCGGAATGTGGTAATATCAATCGATCGGTCTCCATACAAACATCATCGTAGAATAAAATGTCGATATCAATAGTTCGGGAAGTGACCTCTTTAGATGCTTCTCTAACACGACCCATATCCTTTTCAATAGTTAGTATGAGTTCCAGGACCTCCAATGGAGAAAAGTGGCTAGACACCTGAATCACGCAGTTCAGAAAATCATCCCCCTTGAAGCCCATGGCCGGTGTTTGATAGACCGGTGAAATGGACTCTACATTCCCTACTTGTTCAAATATTGCATTGACGGCCAATTGAAGCTGTTCGAATTTATTGCCTAAATTGCACCCCAGAGATAGGTATATGTCATGAATGGGTTTGATGAAAGGATCTGATTAAGAATTATTGACGAAAATAATTAAAAGTAATTAGCATTGCTATTTTAAAACTGAAAATGTGAGCTTACTAAATTCAAAAGATAAAGGATTAGCACAACGGATCTATCTGATTTTGGCCGGGCTCTTTATAGCATCATTGGTCGTCTCCAATTTGATATTCCAAAAATTCTTTTATTTTGATTTCTTCGGAATCCATACCTTCGAGATCTCCGTGGGAATTTTGCCCTATCCCATAACATTCTTAATTACCGATATCATCAGTGAGGTCTATGGAAAGAAGAAGGCTAATCAAGTGGTGACAGCCGGGATCTTTGCGTCTTTCTTCTCCATGCTAATTGTTTATATCTCAGGGGCTGTCCCAGCAACTGAATGGAGTCCCATAGACAATCAGTTGTTCGATAAGGTATTTGGTGCAACGGTCATTGCGGTCTTTGCATCCATGATGGCCTATCTGTTGGCACAATATATCGACATTCAGATATTTCATTTCTGGAAAAGGGTCACTAAGGGAAAACACCTGTGGCTTAGGAATAATTTCTCTACATTTTTTTCCCAGTTCGTGGATACTTTCACGGTGCTCTTCTTACTATGTAGTTTTGGGAAAATAGACTGGGCTTTGTTTGGAGCCTTATTATTTAGCGGGTTTGCCTTTAAGGTGATGGTTGCTATGACAGACACACCCTTCTTGTATATTGCGGTGTATTTTTTCAGAAAAAGGTTCAACCTGAAAAGAGGTGAGGAGATCGAAGCATTTTCATAATAGTACTCAGTTCACTGTGATCCGTACCACATAACCCTCATTACTTCTAACATTGAACACGGTGCCATCACCGAATATCAGATATTGCCCTTTAATCCCTTTCAGGACACCCGTATAATCAGGGGTCTTATCCAAATTGAGACTCTTAAGCTTGGTGGGGTATTCCAATACCGGAAAATTTAAATGGGTCTCGGTATTGTTCTCTATGTAATATTCTAATGCCTCATTGGGTAGGTAGTTCTTCAGCTTCTGTTTCCAATCGTTCAGGTCCTCATCCTTGATCTCATTCTTAAGCATGGTGCGCCAATTGGTCTTGTCACTTACCTTATCTTTAAGAGCCACTTCGGTGATCCCGGCCAGATACCGATTGGGCACCTCAACAATTTCGATGGCCTCATGAGCTCCTTGATCGATCCATCGAGTTGGGACCTGAGATTTTCTGGTCACTCCTACCTTTACATCACTGCTGTTAGCCAAATAGACCACGTGGGGTTGTAGCTGCACTTTTTTTTCAAATTCCAGATCACGGTCCTCTTTATTCAAGTGAGCCGTACTCAGTTCAGGCCGGATCACCCAATCGGCCACCTGTGGCACCTTATAGAAGCAATCATAACAATAGCCCATTCTAAAGATCTTTAGATCCTGGCCGCAGTTCAAACACTGAAATTTTTTGAATTCAATGCTAATATTCTTGTCCAGTAACTGATTGATATTCAGAAAATCAGTCTCAAATACTAAAAAATATTGAATGGGGTCACCATTCTCGGTCTGCATCTTTGTTAAAACTCCCTCGTAATACATATGAAGAAAATCACTATTTTTATTCCATAAATATAGGATAAAATAATGCCAATACCCATAGTAAATTCTATTGCCTCATGGTTCCTTAAAAAGAGGATTCATCAAATAGAATTGTTCTTAAAATATCCTATTGAAGTTCAGGAAGAGCTTTTGAAGAATTTACTGTTAAAGGCCAAGAACACCAAGCTTGGAAAGCAATACGATTTCGACAGTATTAAAACCTACGAGACATTTATAGAACGTGTTCCCGTTACTTCCTATGAAGATAATGAATCGCAATACCAAAGAGCCAGAAAAGGAGAAGCCAACATCTTTTGGCCTTCCAATATTAAATGGTTTGCAAAATCCAGCGGTACCACCAACTCAAAGAGTAAGTTCCTTCCGGTAAGCAATGAATCGTTGGAGGATTGTCATTATGCTGCCAGTAAGGATCTGCTTTGCCTTTACTTGAACAACAATCCCAATTCCCAATTATTTCTGGGCAAGAGTCTGCGTTTGGGAGGTAGTAAGGAGCTCTATATGAAGAATGGAACTTTTTTCGGGGATCTCTCGGCTATTTTGATCGATAATATGCCATTCTGGGCCGAGTTCAGTAGTACCCCCAGTAGTGAGGTTTCGCTCATGTCTGATTGGGAAACCAAGATTCAGGCTATAGTCAATGAGACCATCAAGGAGAATGTCACCAGTTTGGCTGGGGTTCCCTCCTGGATGCTGGTCTTGCTGAACAATGTTATCGAAAATACAGGAAAAGAGAATCTATTCGAACTTTGGCCCAATCTTGAGGTCTATTTCCATGGTGGAGTGAATTTCGACCCCTATGTCGATCAATATAAGAAGATATTGCCTAAAGAAGATTTCAGATACTATGAGATCTATAATGCTTCTGAAGGATTCTTTGCCATTCAGGATCGAAATAACAGTAATGAATTGCTGTTAATGCTCGATTATGGGATCTTTTATGAATTCATACCAATGGACACCTACGGTTCCGAAAATGAAACCGTGATCCCATTGAGTCAGGTTGAAATGAATAAGAACTATGCGATCGTCATCACGACCAATGCCGGGCTATGGAGGTATAAGATCGGTGATACGGTTCGTTTTACATCCATCAATCCATACCGACTTAAAATTACCGGAAGGACCAAGCATTTCATCAATGTGTTTGGTGAAGAACTCATCATCGAGAATGCCGAAAAGGCATTAAAGAATGTGGCCAGGATTACCAAAGCTGAAATTGTAGACTATACCGTAGCTCCCATCTTTATGAAAGACAGAGAAAAGGGATCTCATGAATGGATCATAGAATTTAAAAAACCTCCAGGTGATTTTAATCAATTTGCTTCCTTGTTGGATTCTCATTTGCAACAGGTGAACAGCGATTACGAAGCAAAACGGTTTAATGATACCACCTTAAATTTTCCGACCATACATCGAGGAAGAAGAAATTTATTTCATGATTGGCTGAAACAAAACAATAAGTTAGGAGGTCAACACAAGGTGCCTCGATTGTCGAACAGCAGGGAATACATAGAAGAATTGATCAAACTTAATAATTGAATTTAAATTTCTGTATATAAATTTCTGATCTAAATGTTTGGTAATCTTTTTCTTACACCTTATATTTGACTCAAAATATTGAGAACTAACTAACCATTCTCAAAATTTCAAAAAAAAACCTCTGATGCATTTCAGAGGTCTTTTTATTTTATATAAGTCGGTTTTTTATGAAACCGCTTTTAATTTTTTAATTGTAGACTTATTGAGTTTCTTTTCAGCATAATCTCTGGTCACATGCAACTCTTTATCATCCGTGCCAGGTAATTCGAACATAGCGTCGGTAAGCACCGCTTCACATAAGGATCTTAATCCACGGGCTCCCAATTTATATTCTACCGCCTGCTCTACGATGAATTCAAGGGCTTCATCGGTGATGACAAATTCGACATCGTCCATCTCGAACAGCTTTTTATATTGTTTGATGATGGCATTTTTAGGTTCCGTGAGAATGGCTCTCAAGGTTCCTTTATCCAATGGATCCATGTATGTTAGTACCGGAAGACGACCAATGATCTCTGGGATCAGCCCAAAATCCTTAAGATCCTTTGGAATGATATACTTCAATAAATTGTTTCTTTCCAGCGTCTTTTCCTTCTTCGAAGCGCTAAATCCAACAGCTTGAAGGTTTAATCGCTTTGATATCTTTCTCTCGATCCCGTCAAAGGCTCCGCCAGCGATGAATAGGATGTTCTCGGTATCAACCTCTATGAATTTTTGATCGGGATGTTTTCTTCCTCCTTTTGGGGGAACATTGACTGTAGTTCCTTCCAACAGTTTCAGCAGGGCTTGCTGAACACCTTCTCCACTAACATCTCTTGTGATAGAAGGGTTGTCACTTTTTCGAGCGATCTTATCGATCTCATCGATGAATACGATTCCGTTCTGGGCTTTCTCCAGATTGTAATCGGCAGCCTGTAATAACCTGGTAAGTATGCTCTCAACATCCTCTCCCACATAACCTGCTTCTGTCAACACTGTAGCATCTACAATGGCCAAAGGCACATTCAGCATGCGGGCAATGGTTCTGGCCATCAAGGTCTTCCCGGTTCCTGTTTCACCGACCATGATGATATTGCTTTTCTGAATTTCGACATCATCATCGGTCTTCACTTGCAATAATCTCTTATAATGGTTATAGACTGCAACCGACATGATCTTCTTTGAGTGATCCTGGCCTATAATATATTCATCCAAAAAGGCCTTGATGGCCTTCGGTTTCTTTAGCATCAATTCCTTACTCAATTCAGAATTGGTGGAATGCAAGGCTTCTTCAGCAACAATCCCATGTGCCTGCTCAATACAACGGTCACAGATATGGGCGTCCAAACCTGCTATCAACAGGTTGGTCTCCGGTTTCTTACGACCACAAAATGAACATTCTAATTCTTCTTTTGACATAATTCCTTTCTTGTTCTATTGGAATAAATATAATAGAATTGAATTTATCGGGCTAAAATCTCATCGATCATCCCATATTTCAAAGCCTTATCGGATTTCATCCAATAATCTCTGTCGCCATCTTCATAGACCCTTTCATAGGTTTGTCCTGAATGATTTGCAATGATCTTATAAAGTTCTTCTTTCAAGATCAGGATCTCTCTGGCGGTGATCTCGATATCACTGGCTTGTCCCTGAGCCCCTCCCAATGGTTGATGGATCATGACCCTGGAATGGGTAAGTCCACTTCTTTTCCCTTTCTGACCGGCACAAAGCAATACGGCGGCCATAGATGCAGCCATTCCTGTGCAGATGGTAGCCACGTCGGGCTTTATGAATTGCATGGTATCATAAATTCCCAAGCCCGCATAAACACTTCCCCCAGGGGAATTGATATAGATCTGAATGTCTTTTGATGCGTCTGTACTTTCCAGAAACAACAATTGAGCCTGGATAATATTGGCGATCTGATCATTGATGCCTGTTCCAAGGAATATGATCCTGTCCATCATCAACCTTGAAAAGACGTCCATGGCAACGATGTTCATTTGACGTTCTTCGATGATGTTTGGGGTGAATCCCATAGGATATAGACTGCTTACCAACGAATCGTAATACATGCTATTGATCCCTTGGTCCTTGGTTGCAAATCTTTTAAACTCTTTTCCGTAATCCATAAGGTATTATCTAAATTTATTAATTTCTTAAAAGCCCGATATTCTTTGATTTAAATGCTAAAGATAACCATTTTATAGTAGATTTAACTATAGGCTTCTTTCACGAATTTATCATAGGTGATCTCCTTGGTCTTCAGTTTTGCATTTTCCTTAATGAATTGAAGCAATTTCTGTGATTTAAGTTGATCGTTTATCCTCTTTACCTCATCCTGATTGGACATGATACGAGCCACTATTCCATCCATTTCCTCATCGGAAGGGTTTGATTGTCCGTATTGCGCCATTTGAAATCGGATCATATTCTTGGTATAGTCCTTCAATTCGTCGAAGGTAACCTGCAAATCATTTTCGCTGAAGATCTTCCCTTCGATCAACTGATAGCGAAGTCCCTTTTCGCTTTTTTCATATTCAGCTTTAGCTTCTTCTTCCGTCATCGGATTTTCTCCTGTATTCATGATCCAACGCTGTAAAAATGCATTTGGCAGATCGAATTTGGTATTGCCAATAAGTGATTCAACTGCATCATCCATCAACTTCTGATCGCTGTGTTGAACAAATTGTTTTTCAGCATCCTCTTTGATCTTAGCTCTGAATTCCTCCTCATTGCTTACGGCGTCTTTTCCGAAGATCTTATCGAATAGATCCTGGTTCATTGCAGCCAATTCACGTTGATTAACTTCCTTGATCTCAAATTTCACCTCGATATCCAAACCATGGGCATCGTCATGTGAAACCCCTAAGTAGGTTTGATTCTGATGATCGTCTGCAAATAAGCCCTTGGTCTTAAGCACTACGACATCACCTACCTTAGCACCCAATAATGATTTTTGTTGTTTTTTTCCCTTGATGATATCCAAGGAGATCGTGGTCTCTTTATTGATCTCTTTTTCCTCTGAATTAAACACCCCGGTTATCTCATCATCATCTTCCACCACTTTCTTGGAGATCAATTTCCCAAATTGTTTTCTGATAGATGTTATTTGATTATCGATCATGGTATCATCGGCTACGATCTTATAATGGGTGATCGCTTTATTTCCTTTTACATCTACCTCAAACTGAGGGGCCAGCCCCAATTCAAATTCAAATGCAAAATCGTTGGCATCCCAATTGATTTCAGCATCATTCTTTGGAAGAGGATTTCCCAAGACCTCAAGTTTCTCATCAACAAGATATTTGTGCAGGGAATCCTGTAATAATTTATTCACCTCATCGATCAATACTGCTTTTCCATATTGTTTCTGGATCATTCCCATGGGAACATGTCCCTTTCTAAACCCTGGAATATTGGCCGTTTTCTTATAATTATTCAAAATATCCTTTACTTTATCTGAATAATCTTCTTTCTTGATCTCTACAGTGACCAGCGCATTCAGGCTATCGATCTCTTTTTTTGTAATATTCATCTTCTGAAAATTGATTTATTTTAAAAATGAGTGCAAAAATACGATTAATAACCGTACTCAACAAGCTTTAACAATTGTAATTCAGAAGCTTATTTTTTGTCCTTGATCATCTTGTGTAGAATGGACTGAAGTATGGACAATAGCAAGCTGAAAAGCAATGCCCACCAAATGGTAGATACCGAAAATCCACTTAAGAAATAATCTGCCATTAGAATTATAATCGCATTGATGATCAATAAGAAAAGTCCCAGCGTGATAATAGTAACTGGCAGGGTTAATAGAATCAGTATCGGTCTTACAATGACCTTCAGCAATCCGATGACCAATGCCACCAAAATTGCATACCAATAACCGGCTACTTCAACACCAGGTAGCACTTTTGCCAAAATAACCACTGCAACGGCAGTAAGTAATAATTTTAAGATCCATTTCATCGATACGATATTTTTTATAAAGATATAAAATTAGAGACGACCGCATAAAATTCATCCGGATTTTCTGCATGCAACCAATGTCCGGCATTCGAGATGGTTTTTATTTCCACATTGGTAAAATGCTTACGGATCAATTGTTCATCTTCCGACTGAATATAATCTGAGACATCACCTCTTAAAAACAAGGTCTCACCATTAAATTTGGCAGTATCAGCCAATGGTTTACCAATTTCTTCAATATTCTCGATCAGAACTGGCAAGTTGATCCTCAGTGCCAGTTCGTCCTGATATTTCCAATAGAGATTCTTCGCCAAGAATTGGCGAACACCAAAATCTGTAATATATTCAGCAAGAACATCGTTGGCCACCTTTCTGGTCCTTACCATATCAAAATCCAATGCAGATAGTGCCTTTAGGATCGTTTGATGGTGTGGCGGGTAAAATTTTGGCGAGATATCGGCTATGATCAGTTTTTCGATCATTTCTGCATGCTGTGAAGCAAATAGCATGGCTGTCTTTCCTCCCATCGAATGCCCCAAAAGGATACATTCTTCAATCTTATGGAATTCGCAGTAGGCAATAAGATCATCCGCCATGACCTCATAATTGAACTCCTTGCTGTGAAAGCTTCTCCCATGATTTCGTTGATCGATAAGATGGACCTCACAACCCAACTTTGAAAATGAATTACCCAGAGTTTTCCAATTATCTCCCATTCCCAAGAATCCGTGAAGGATCAGAAATGGTTTCCCTTGACCGAAAACCTTTGAATGTAAAATCATCAGATCAATTTTTTCAGATAACTTTTAATGACCTGCTCCAATCCCAAATACAACGATTCACATATAAGGGCATGTCCAATGGAAACCTCCAAAAGGAATGGCACATTGTTCTTAAAGAAGAGGATATTCTCCAAAGAAAGATCATGCCCGGCATTGACACCCATATCCAACTCATTGGCCAACATGGCGCATTCGATATAGGGTTTTATGGCCTCTTCGTTTCCATGAGCATATTGTTTGGCGAACTCTTCGGTATACAGTTCGATCCTATCGGCTCCAGTTGCTGCAGCCCCTTCGATCATTGAAAGCACAGGATCTACAAACAAAGAAGTTCGGATCCCATTATTTTTGAATTCAGTGACCCATTCTTTTAGTCGATCCTTATGGGTGTGGGTGTCCCATCCTGCATTGGATGTGATCGCATCAACAGCATCAGGCACCAAGGTCACTTGAGTGGGTTTTATCTCAAGGACCATATCCATAAACGAATCGATGGGATTTCCTTCGATATTATATTCCGTAGTGATCACTGGCAATATTTCATAGGCATCCCGGTATCGAATATGTCTTTCATCGGGCCTGGGGTGAATCGTTACTCCTTGCGCTCCAAATCTTTGAACATTTATTGCAGCTTGTACGACATTGGGTGTATTGCCTCCTCTGGCATTTCGCAAAGTGGCAATCTTATTAATGTTAACGCTTAATTTTGTCATAGTCTTAACTAAGAAACTTATCTTTGTAACCGGGTACAAAAATACAAGTTGTATCAAGGTTTTACATCAATATTTTAACTAATTTGCGATAAATATCAAATTTTGAATACCGAACAATATATAACCAATGAAATTGCTCCTTTTGATGTTTCCTCAAAAATTCTAGAGGTTCAAAGTGCTTTCAATCAATTAACATTTTCCCATATTCCCATAAAAAAGGAAGGGGCTTATATAGGCTGTATTTCCGAGAACGATGCTTACAGTTTTGACGAAGAGAAATCCTTAACCGATTATTTGTTTGCATTGGATACATTTTTTGTCACCAAAAAAACCAACTGGTTGGATATTCTTGAAGCATTTGCGGTTAACGAATCCAATATAATGCCGGTTTTGGGAAAGAATAATAAATACCTGGGTTATTATGAACTTTTGGATATCATGACCTTATTCCACGACACCCCCTTCTTAAATGAAACTGGTGGTATTATAGTCGTTGAAAAAACAGCTAAGGATCATTCTTTCAGTGAAATTAGTCAGATCATTGAATCCAATGATGCTAAGATCCTGGGAGCCTTCATTTCGAATATTGATAATGATATAATCAGGACCACCATTAAGATTGGGCACATCGGAATGAATGCTATCGTTCAAACCTTTAGGAGATATAATTATCATGTTGTATCCAACCATGATGAAGATAAGTTTTTAGATGATCTTAAGGATCGATCCAATTATTTAGACAAGTATCTTAATATTTAGAGGATGAAGATCGGCATATACGGACAGTTTTATCACGAGGACTCTGAACAATACATTCAATATATCCTTGATACCTTACAAAAGAGGGATGTACATATTGTGATCGAAGAAGAATTTCTCAAAGACATCAATAAAAACGAGGAGATCTCCAAACGATTTACAAGTCTTAAATCTTTTAAATCAATAGACAGCTCCTATGACTTTTTTATTGGAATCGGTGGTGATGGAACGATTTTAAAATCGGTCACCTTTGTTGGCGATCTGGGAATACCTATCATAGGAATCAATACTGGCAGGTTAGGATTTTTAGCTACCATACAGAAAGAGAAGATCACTGAATGCCTGAATCATATATTAAGTGGAAACTATTATTTGTCGGAACGATCTCTTTTAACAGTATCCACCGACCCTGAGGACACTTGGGTTTTCCCGTTGAACTTTGCACTGAATGAAGTTGCAGTAAATAGAAAGAATACTACCTCCATGATCAAGGTTGAAACAAAGATCAATGGAGAACCATTAACATCGTATTGGTCGGACGGACTCATAGTATCTACCCCAACAGGATCAACTGGTTATTCATTAAGCTGTGGAGGACCCATAATCGACCCTAAGACTCAAAGTTTGGTGATCACTCCCATTGCACCTCATAACCTGAGTGTTCGTCCGTTGATCATTCCCGATAATTGCGTTATTTCCCTGACCATTTCGGGCCGTGAAAAATCGTACTTGGTCTCGTTGGACTCCCGAATTGCCACTCTTGAGAATCATACAACCATAATAATTAAAAAAGCGCCATTTAAGATCAATTTGGTCCAATTGAAAGAGGATCGATTTATAAAAACGCTCAGGGAGAAATTATTATGGGGTGAAGACAAGCGCAATTAGACAATAAATCCGATTAATAATTGTTAAACATCTTAGAGAATTTTGCATCATATCAATAGAAGCAAAGTTTATTATTATATTTGCAAACTTTTAGTGTTCATGAAGTATTTCGCTATCATTTTAGTTTTCTTATGTACCACGTTGGGGGTCAATTCACAAACCTATGAAATAGGAGGTTTGATCGGAGGGACCAACTATATTGGAGATGTTGGAAAAACAAATTATATAGCCCCTAATAACATGGCATTCGGAGCGATCTTCAAATGGAACCGAAGCGCAAGGCATTCTTTCAGGGGGTCATTAATGGTGGCCAGCATTAGTGGCGACGATAGTGAATCAAAGGAAAGCAGAAGAAAAGAACGAGGATATAAATTCACCAATACCATCATGGAGCTTTCCATTGGACTGGAATTCACCTTTTGGGATTTCAGTATGTATAGTGGTCAACCAGCACAGACTCCATATCTTTACACGGGATTGACTTACTTTGGATACAATTCCCTGGCCAAGGATCCACAAACCAATGTGATTGAAGATTATGATAAATCAGGTGCAATTGCAATACCAATGGTGGTAGGTTATAAAACAACCATCGGAACCAAATTGGTCCTTGGATTTGAAATTGGTGCCAGATATACCCTCACCGACAATTTGGATGGAAGTAATCCCTTGGGTAGCTTAGAAGATAATGACAGTCTTAATTTTGGTAATACTGTCAGTAAAGATTGGTATGTCTTTACCGGTGCAACACTTACCTTTACTTTTGGAAGAAGACCCTGCTATTGTAATTTTTAAAGTATGACTCTTAAGGATCAGATCGATACAAATAAAGTTCCACGTCATGTTGCTGTGATCATGGATGGCAATGGAAGATGGGCAAAAAAAAGAGGCCTGTTTCGGACTAAGGGGCATGAGAATGGCGCTAAAGCAGTTAAACAGGTCGTTGAAGCCTGTGGAGAGATCAAGATTCCCTATCTTACCTTATATGCATTTTCAACAGAAAATTGGAATCGACCAAAGATCGAGGTTGAATTATTGATGACCTTATTGATTTCATCATTGAAAAAAGAATTGAAGAACCTACAGAAGAATGATATTCGGTTAATGGCAATCGGAAATATAAATGAGTTACCCAACAAGGTTTTAAAAGAGCTTTTAGAGGTTATTGATAAGACAAAAAACAACAAGCAATTAACCTTAACACTGGCTTTGAGCTATGGTTCCAGACAAGAAATAATAAAAACTATCCAAGAGATTAGTCTTAAAGTTAAAAATAACCTAATTTCGCCCGAAAATATTGACGATTCGCTAATTAATAATCATCTTTACACCCAAAATTTACCAGATGTTGATCTTTTAATAAGAACCAGTGGTGAACAACGGGTAAGTAATTTTTTACTTTGGCAAATTGCCTATGCTGAAATGTATTTTACTGAAACTCTTTGGCCGGATTTCAATAAAGAAGATCTATTTGAAGCAGTATTAAATTATCAAAACAGAGAACGCAGATTTGGAAAGACCAGTGAACAACTTAATTAATAGTCAGCTATCTATCTCCTATAAAAAGGCATTTTTCACCTTAATCATAGCTCTAATCACAGTCCTAAATCTAAATGCTCAGCAGAAGGAACTCGACAGTGGTAAGAAATATACGATTAACTCCATCACCGTTACCGGAACTCAAAGCTTTAACGAAAAGACCGTAATAGCATTCACCGGGTTAAAGAATGGGGATCAAGTCTACATCCCAGGTGAAAAATTAAGCAACGTTACCAAAAAACTTTGGGAGCAAAATCTATTTAGTGACATCGCCTTTTATGTGACCAATGTAGATGGAGATCAGGTCGATCTTGAGCTATTCATCGTCGAACTACCAAAGATGAATGAGGTAACCATCGAAGGGCTTAGAAAAGGGAAGATAAAAGAGATCATCAAGGACAATGATCTAATCGCCGGAACCAAGATCACCAAGAACCTGCTTACTACGACTAAGAACTATATCGTCAATAAATATAGAAAAGATGGATTTTTAAATACCGAAGTGATCATGACGACCACTCCATTCATCGATTCTACCGGCGCTGAAGTTGCAAGGAATCTTCATATCAAAGTTGACAGAAAAGAACGCGTAAAGGTCGAAACCATCAAGTTTAACGGTAACAAGGCCATTTCAAGTGGCAAGCTACGGAAAGCGATGAAGAACATAAAAAGAAAGAATGTCCTTCGTTTTTATAAAAGATCCAAATATTCTGAAGAATCTTTAAATGAGGATAAAGCTTCCATCATTAAAAAATATAAAGCCAGTGGGTATCGGGATGCACGTATCATAAAAGACACACTCATCATCAAAAATGATAAAAATGTAGCTCTGAACTTCGATATCGAAGAGGGTAGAAAATATTATTTTGGAGATATCAGATTCATCGGAAACAGCATCTATACCAACAGACAATTAATGCAGACCCTCGGTATATCTAAAGGAGATACCTATAATGGGGTTCTGTTGCAAGAGAGAATTGAGGATAACACCGATCCTGAAGCCAATGACCTGACCAACCTTTACCAGAACAATGGGTATCTATTCTCAAGACTAAACCCTGTTGAAGTGGCGGTTAGAGGGGATACCATCGATTTCGAGATCAGGATCCATGAGGGAAAAATGGCCTATTTCGATCACGTAACCGTAATTGGAAACGACAAGACCAACGACCATGTGATCTACAGAGAGCTGCGTACCCGA
>JAHEHC010000003.1 GCA_024644805.1 Flavobacterium sp.
GGATTACTCCCCCGAATGCTCGGGGTCATGATCCTCCATGAGAGGAAGCCTCAATATAGCTAAAACAGACTTCGTCTGTTAAGCCTTTTTTTGATCGTCATTTATTTTAAAATAAATTTTTCAAATAAATTCCTCCAAAAAAATAGCTCAAACGCAATGGCGTTTGAGCTATATTGGTCGGGATGAGAGGATTCGAACCTCCGATCTCTGGTCCCCCAGACCAGCACTTTAAACCGGACTAAGCTACATCCCGAATTACAGCTGCAAAAATAGTTAAAATAAGACCCAACACAAATATGTTTTTGTTTTTTGTTTTACCTTAAAACCGTATTTCTCATTATCTTTGTAAAAACATAAACCTATGCTGATTATTGGCATCGCCGGAGGAACCGGCAGCGGGAAAACTACCGTAGTTGATCAAATTGTAGAAGAACTTCCATCCGACGAAGTGTGTGTGATATCACAAGACTCCTACTATAAAGACACCAGCCATCTAAGTTTTAAGGAACGTGAAGATATCAATTTCGATCATCCGAAAGCGATAGATTTCAAACTTCTGATCAAACATCTGAAAGAATTAAGAAAAGGAAACACCGTAGAACAACCGGTTTATTCCTTTGTTGAACACAACAGAACCGGAGAGACCATCACTACACCCCCAAGAAAGGTGGTCATCGTAGAAGGGATCCTGATCTTTACCAATCCCGATATCAGAGAACTGTTCGATATCAATATCTATGTGCATGCCGATAGCGATGAACGTTTGATAAGAAGACTCAAACGCGATATGGCCGAACGTGGCAGAGACCTCGAAGAGGTTCTTAATCGATATCAGACCACCCTAAAACCCATGCACCAACAATTCATTGAGCCTACCAAGGAATATGCAGATATCATAATTCCTACCAACAGGTACAACACCGTTGCAGTCGACCTCATTCGAACAATCATTCACCAAAGAATCAGTTAATCGCCGTGAAATTTTTTGGACTGGAAAATAAAAGATGGTTTAAGATTATGGTCAACAGATACCTGTTGATATTCATCCTATTCGTGGTCTGGATGGTATTCTTCGATACCAACTCCTACTTTATCCACGACGAATTGAATAAAGATATTGATGCTCTGGAGGATAACAAGGAATTCTATAAGAACGAGATCGAAAATGACAAAGCCTTCATTGAAAAGATGAAGGACAGCAATGAGATGGAACGTTATGCCAGAGAAAAATACTATCTGAAAAAAGAAAATGAGGACATCTATATCATCGAGCATGAGGATAGCCTCAAAAAAGACACTAAAAAAGATGAGTGAATTCTTATTTGACGAATTTGATCCTGTCAACTCCCAGGAATGGAAACAAAAGATCCAAATGGATCTCAAAGGAGCAGATTATAATGAAGCCCTGATCTGGAATACTTTGGAGGGAATCGATGTGAGACCTTTCTATCATTCCGAAGAGCATACTACCAAACCACTATCCATACCAGGCATTCCTAATTCCTGGAATATAGCCAATGAGGTGTTTATTGATAATGGATCGATAGCCAATTCATTGGCTTTGAATGCCATGGAACGCGGAGCCGATGCCATAGTTTTTAAAGCCGAAAAGGAATTCAATGTGACCGAGGTATTTCAAGATTTTCCTTTTACCAAGGCATCCATTTACCTTCAATTGGATTTTATTTCAAAGGATTTCCTACTGGATTTAGATCGTTTCCTTTCTAATAATAAGGCTTCCGTTTTCTACGGGATCGATATTTTGGGAAATCTGATGCAAACCGGTAATTGGCACCACAACCTGAATGAAGATCATTCCACTTTGGATCATTTCAGCAAATCAGCAAAGAGTAAAAATATTCTAGGTGCCGATCTTTCCATCTATCAAAATGCCGGTGCCAATATGGTTCAGCAGTTGGCATACGGTATGGCCCACGTGAACGAATACCTGAATCATTTCAATTCAAACGATCAATTACAGGATTTCAATCCCACATTTACAATCTCAATAGGATCCAATTACTTCTTTGAGATCGCAAAGATCAGAGCCCTGCGTTTGCTATACAGCATCCTGGCAAAGGAATATAACTGTCCTCCAGCATGTCATATCATTGCCAAACCCAGCAACAGGAATAAGACCCTATACGACTATAATGTGAATATGCTTAGGACCTCTACAGAATATATGTCTGCCATTCTTGGCGGTGCCAATACCATATGCAGCACCTCATATGATTCCATATATCACAAGAGCAATGAGTTTGGTGAAAGGATCTCCAGAAACCAACTCCTGATATTAAGGTCGGAAAGCTATTTCAATTTTGACAACGATCCGATCCAGGGAACCTATTATATAGAGCACCTTACTGGTATGCTGGCAGAAAAAGCGCTAAATCTGTTCAAATCCATCGAATCTCAGGGCGGTATATTGAAACAGGTCAAAGAAGGGATCATCCAAAGAAAGATCAAAGAAAGTGCCGACAAGGAGCAACAGCTATTCGATGAGGGTAAGATCAAATTACTGGGAACCAACATCCACATCAATCCAGATGATCGTATGAAAGATGACCTCGAACTGTATCCATTTTTGAAGAAAAGGAACGAAAAGACCCTAATCGAACCCATTTTACCAAAAAGACTATCAGAGCATTTAGAACAAGAACGTTTAAAGACCGAATAACATGAAGAAGTACCTTATTTTAATTCTAATTATTACCCTAATGAATTCCTGCAAGGAACCCATTCAATACAAATATCAAGACGATGTAAGGGTGGTTCAATGCGAAGGTGCCGATAACGATCTCATGCATGAGGCTTACTACAGCTTCTTATATGATATTTACGAATATTATAAAAAGAATGAAGTCAAACCGGAATTTGTCAACACCTATTACAGTCTGGCTCAATATATCTACAGGGGTGCTATGGGTGAGGTAGATTACCTGGTTTTTGCCTCTCCGCATACTTTAGATCTGTTAGAAGAGCTAAAGAAAGATGAAGATCTATGGAATCTGGATTCTAAAAAGAGCAATTTGAACTACAATAACGAATTCGTGAATTGCCTGATCGAGAACATTAAAAATGAAGAGATCAAAGTGACGATCAATGCATTGAGGGAATCCAATGCTTTGAGTCCGATGATCCTCGCTGAAACCTATCGTATCAATATCAAGGATACGCAAACCGATAAATACTTCGAGATGTTTCTGGCCTTTGATACCTATTATCAATATTTAATGGAAGTCGATATGTCAAATTTGAGTTACTATGAATAGAAAGGAAATTGGTCATCTGGAATTGAATTTAGATTCTGATCGCAAAGAAAGAAGGGCATTAAATCATCTGGATTTTGTTGCCGGGATACCCCCGTACCTCAGAGGGCCCTACTCCACCATGTATGTGAGAAGGCCCTGGACCATCAGACAATATGCAGGTTTCTCAACCGCAGAGGAAAGCAATGCTTTCTATAGAAGAAATCTTGAAGCAGGCCAAAAAGGGTTGTCGGTAGCATTCGATCTGGCAACACACCGAGGCTATGACAGCGATCACGAACGAGTGGTTGGTGATGTTGGAAAAGCAGGAGTGGCTATCGATAGTATCGAGGACATGAAGATTCTTTTCGACCAAATTCCTTTGGACAAGATGAGTGTGTCCATGACCATGAACGGAGCGGTATTGCCCATCATGGCATTCTATATAGTTGTGGCCGAAGAGCAGGGCGTGACCCTGGAACAGCTTTCCGGTACCATCCAAAACGATATTCTGAAGGAATTCATGGTTCGGAACACCTATATATACCCTCCCACTCCTTCCATGAAGATCATCAGTGACATCTTCGAATTCACTTCGAAGAACATGCCCAAATTCAACTCGATCTCCATCTCTGGATATCACATGCAGGAGGCCGGTGCCACCAGCGAGATAGAATTGGCCTATACTTTGGCCGACGGACTAGAATACATACGAACCGGTATCGAAGCGGGAATGGATATCGATTCCTTCGCCCCTCGCCTATCCTTCTTCTGGGCCATCGGAATGGATCATTTCAAGGAGATCGCCAAGATGAGAGCTGCCAGAATGCTTTGGGCTAAATTGGTAAAGCAATTCAATCCCAAGAATGCAAAATCATTGGCGCTCAGAACCCACTGTCAGACCAGTGGTTGGAGCCTTACCGAACAGGATCCGTTCAATAATGTGGCTCGCACATGCATCGAAGCGGCCGCAGCAGCTTTTGGAGGGACCCAATCGCTGCATACAAACGCCTTGGACGAGGCCATTGCCTTACCAACCGATTTCTCTGCACGGATAGCACGAAACACACAGATCTACTTACAGGAAGAGACCCATATCACCAAAACGGTCGATCCCTGGGCGGGCAGCGCCCTGGTCGAACAACTCACCGAAGACATCGCCAAGAAGGCCTGGGAGCTCATCCAGGAAGTGGAAGAACTGGGTGGAATGACCAAAGCCATTGAGACCGGTATACCCAAATTGCGTATTGAAGAGGCTGCAGCTAAAAAACAAGCGAGAATAGACAGCGGACAAGACACCATCATCGGTGTCAATAAACACCGTTTGAAGAAGGAAGATCCATTACAAATATTGGATGTAGATAACCAGAAAGTTCGACTTTCGCAAATAGAGCGATTGGATCAGATAAAAAGAACACGAGACGAACAAAAGGTTTCTGTTGCTCTGGATAATTTAACCGAATGTGCAAAATCAGGTCAGCAAAATTTATTAGCTTTAGCTGTTGAAGCCGCACGGGAAAGAGCCACTCTTGGGGAGATCTCCATGGCATTGGAAAAGGAATTTGGAAGGCATAAGGCCCAGATCAGATCCTTTAGCGGTGTATATAGCAAAGAAATGAAGAACGACCCATCATTTGAGAAAGCCAGGGAACTCGCCAATAAATTCTCCAAATTGGAAGGCCGAAGACCTCGTATATTGATCGCCAAGATGGGACAGGACGGACACGATCGTGGTGCGAAGGTAGTAGCCACCGGATATGCCGATGTGGGCTTCGATGTGGACATCGGACCCTTATTTCAAACACCGGAAGAAGCCACCAAACAGGCCGTTGAGAATGATGTTCATATCATCGGAGTTTCCTCATTGGCAGCAGGACATAAGACTCTGGTGCCTCAGGTCATCGAGGAATTGAAGAAATACGAACGTGAGGACATCATGGTGATCGTGGGTGGTGTGATCCCGCACCAGGATTATCAATTCTTGTTCGATGCCGGAGCTGTTGCAGTCTATGGTCCCGGTACCAGGATCAGTGAGGCGGCCATCGACCTGCTGAACATTCTGATCGATTCTGTAGAATAATTGTTCACTTCGACAAGCTCAGTGAACAATTCAAATTCTTTAATAATCTTTCATTGATCGGACACTGAGCCTGTCGAACGGACACTGAGCCTGTCGAAGTGTACGTGATGAATGCTGAATCATCTCTATCAAAAATAAACTCACCAAATAGTTGCTTACCATTTAGTAAATACCTTTTTGTAAGTTTTTAATAATATTGTACTTTAACAGAGACTGCGACACCGTTACATTGAAGATTTACAAAAAGATATTAAACTATGAATTACAAAGGAAAATTACTGCGTGATAATGCTCTCAAAGGAAAGACCATCGTGGTCACCGGTGGAGGTAGTGGATTGGGAAAAGCGATGTCCACCTACTTTCTTGAACTAGGTGCTAACGTGGTGATCACCTCCAGGAATATGGAAAAGCTCACCAAGGTGAAGGCAGAACTGGAAGAAAAGACCGGAGGGAAAGTCCTAGCGGTTCCTTGTGATGTTAGAGAATACGATCAGGTTGAAGTACTCGTTAATGCTACCACAGATGCTTTTGGATCTGCCGATGTACTGGTGAACAATGCCGCAGGGAATTTTATCTCTCCTACCGAAAGACTCTCTTCCAATGCATTTGATACCATCATCGACATTGTCTTGAAAGGCACCAAGAATTGCACCCTTGCCTTTGGAAAACACTGGATCGAAAAGAAAGAAACAGAAAAATCGGTTTTGAATATCGTGACCACCTATGCCTGGACCGGTTCGGCCTATGTCGTGCCCAGTGCCACAGCAAAGGCTGGTGTGTTAGCCATGACCCGATCATTGGCGGTGGAATGGGCTAAATATGGAATGCGGTTCAATGCCATTGCACCAGGACCATTTCCTACCAAGGGAGCCTGGGACCGGCTCTTACCCGGTGATCTGAAAGATAAGTTCGATATGACCAAGAAAGTTCCATTGAAACGGGTGGGCGAACATCAGGAACTGGCCAATCTGGCTGCTTATCTGGTTTCCGACTTTTCGGCCTATATCAATGGAGAGGTGATCACCATTGACGGTGGTGAATGGTTGAAGGGAGCCGGTCAATTTAACATGTTGGAGCAGATCCCTGAAGAGATGTGGGACATGTTGGAGATGATGATCAGATCCAAGAAAAAGGGCTAAGAATACCGTATTCTAAATACTTTCCATCATTCATCGGCATTCTTAAATTGTTGACTTCCTGTTAACAAATTACATTTTCTATCCACATAATTAGTTGTATTTTTAAGTTCTAAATCTACTGAGAATACATGGGAAAGATAATTGCTATTGCGAACCAAAAGGGAGGAGTCGGAAAGACCACCACCACTGTGAATCTTGCTGCTTCATTAGGGGTTTTGGAAAAGAAGATCCTTTTGATCGATGCCGATCCTCAGGCCAATGCGTCTTCTGGTTTGGGCATTGATGTGGAACAGGTGGAGATCGGATCCTACCAATTGCTCGAGCATGCGGTTCTTGCAAAGGATGCAATACAAACAACTTCGTCTCCTAATGTCGATATCATTCCAGCCCATATCGATCTGGTCGCCATTGAGATCGAACTGGTCGATAAGGAAAATCGGGAATCCATGCTGAAACAGGCCATTGAGGGCCTGGCAGATGATTACGACTACATTCTGATCGATTGTGCTCCCTCATTGGGCCTTTTAACTCTTAATGCTCTGACTGCAGCCGATTCGGTCATAATTCCTATTCAGTGTGAATATTTTGCATTGGAGGGTTTGGGAAAACTTCTTAACACCATCAAGAGTATTCAGAAGATTCATAACCCCGAACTGGATATCGAAGGATTGTTACTCACTATGTACGATTCAAGACTGAGACTCTCGAATCAGGTGGTTGAAGAGGTCAAGAAACACTTCGATGAAATGGTCTTCAAGACAATCATTCAGCGCAATGTGCGTTTAGGAGAAGCTCCCAGCTATGGAGAAAGCATCATTAGCTATGATGCCAGTAGTAAAGGTGCCAATAATTACTTAAGTTTGGCACAGGAAATAATTGAGAAAAACACAGTCAGTTCACATGGCGAAAGCAACTAAAAAGCAAGCATTGGGACGTGGATTGTCAGCATTACTGAAAGATCCTGACAATGATATACGGACGGCAGCCGACAAGAATGCCGATCAGGTCGTGGGCAATATTGTGGATCTTGACATCAATTCCATAGAAGTAAATCCTTTTCAGCCCAGAACCAGTTTCAATGAAGAGACACTGAGGGAACTCGCCTCTTCAATAAAGGAATTGGGGGTCATTCAACCCATTACGGTACGAAAAATGGATTTCAATAAATACCAGTTGGTAAGTGGTGAGAGGCGCTATCGTGCTTCAAAGCTGATTGGATTGGATACCATACCTTCCTATATCCGAATTGCCAACGATCAGGAAGCATTGGAGATGGCCCTGGTAGAGAATATTCAACGTCAGGATCTCGACCCCATCGAAATTGCACTATCCTACCAACGATTGATCGAAGAGATCGAGGTCACCCAAGAGGAATTGAGCGAACGGGTCGGAAAGAATCGTTCTACCATTTCTAATTACCTGCGCTTATTGAAGCTGGATCCGATCATACAAACCGGAATGCGAGATGGTTTTATCTCCATGGGACACGGAAGGGCATTGATCAACGTGGAAAGCTTGAACGATCAGTTGGATATCTATGAGAAAATCATCACAAAGAATCTCTCCGTAAGAGCTACTGAAGCCTTGGTAAGGCAATATAAAAATCCAAATGAACGGTCAAGTACATCAAAAAGACCACTCCCTTCCTATGTCAAAAATGCCAAAAAGGAGCTGGATACGATCATCGAAAACCCGGTAAACATCAAGATCTCTGAAAAGGGAAAAGGCACATTGATGATCCCATTTACCAATAAAGAAGACCTTCAAAGGATCCTCAACTTATTTAAAAAGTGAAACTCAACACACTCTACATCTTAGCATTTTTTCTTTCATTGTCTGTGGTAGCTCAAAAAAAGGATACCATTGCCATAGGAAGCGGACGTGTTGTTGTTGAAATGGATACCTTGGCCAATAAAACTCCCTACGATCCTTTGGCACCATCGAGAGCTGCTTTCTACTCGGCTGTTCTTCCGGGATTGGGGCAGGCTTATAATAAGAAATATTGGAAGATCCCCATCATCTATGCCGGTATGGCAACAGGGGTTTATTTCTATATACAAAATGATAAGGATTATGATCGTTTCCGAGATGCCTATAAGAGAAGGCTGGCAGGTTTTACCGATGATGAATTTTGGGGTGAAGGGGTGAATCCGATTATATCCAACGATCGATTGATCGATGCTCAGAAGTCGGCACAAAGGAATAAGGACCTCAGCATTGTGGTCACCCTAGTATTCTATTTAGTGAATATAATTGATGCCAATGTGGATGCCCACTTAAAGCAATTTAATGTGTCCGATGAACTGTCGCTGGAGCCTACTATTGAGTTAAACCCCATACATATTGAAACCAATTATGGTATGTCGTTAAAGTATACTTTCAATTAAAAAAAGAGAATGAGAATTGCATTGATCGGATATGGAAAGATGGGTAAGACCATCGAAAAGTTAGCTACACGTGATGGTCATACCATAGAATTGAAGACCAATGACTTTTCTGATTCTGATGATCTTTCAAACATCGATGTTGCCATTGAGTTCTCAGAGCCGGAATCAGCCTTTAAAAATATTGAACGTTGTATTGAGAAGGGGGTTCCCGTGGTTTCCGGAACAACCGGATGGCTTTCCAGATATGATGAAATGGTAAAGTTTTGTGAAAACCGTAACGGAAGCTTCGTCTATGCGTCGAACTTCAGTATCGGGGTTAATCTGTTTTTCAAAATCAATGAATTTATATCAAAATTGATGAAGGATCATAATAATTACAACATTACCATCGAAGAGATCCACCATGTGGAGAAGAAGGATGCACCAAGCGGAACGGCAATTTCTTTGGCTGAGGGAATCATACTGAACACCGATAATGAAGGTTGGATCCCAGAGAATCAACAGAAAGGGAAGATTACGATCAATTCCAAACGTATTGAAGATGTGAAAGGAACCCATATTGTGAAATTTGACTCTGAAATAGATTCCATTTCGATTAAGCATCAGGCTCATAGCAGGGAAGGATTTGCCTTAGGTGCCCTGTTTGCTGCAGAATGGCTGATCGATAAGAAAGGGGTCTATTCAATGAATGATGTACTAAATCTGTAAAATTGAAGGCATGGCCTTATGATATAAAAATTTAAAACTATGACGATCACAAGCTTATTACTATTCATCCTGGTTGTTCAGCTCATTCATTTTGCTGGTACCTGGAAATTATATCAGAAAGCCGGAAGAAAATCCTGGGAGGCAGCTGTGCCTGTCTACAATGCCATAGTATTGATGAAGATCATCAACCGCTCCAGATGGTGGGTGGTCCTTTTATTCATTCCCATTGTGAACCTGATCATGTTCCCGGTCATCTGGGTAGAGACCATCAGGGCCTTTGGAAGAAATAATGCCAAAGACACTTTTCTGGTGTTGATCACTTTAGGTCTGTATATCTATTATATCAATTACACACAGGATGTAAAATACATTGAAGACAGAAGTTTGAAGCCCCGCACTTCAACTGGCGAATGGGTTAGTTCTATATTGTTTGCCGTAGTAGCAGCTACTATCGTACATACCTACATCATGCAGCCTTATACCATTCCTACCTCATCTTTGGAAAAGACCCTTTTAGTGGGCGATTTCCTGTTTGTGAGTAAATTTCATTATGGTGCACGCGCTCCACTGACTCCCATTGCATTTCCGATGGTCCATGATACCATCCCTGTGGTAAAGAGCAAATCGTATGTTCCTAAGCTGCAACTCCCCTATTTTCGATTTCCAGGTTTTCAGAAGATCAAACACAATGATATTGTGGTGTTCAATTGGCCGGTCGATACCGTCAATGCATTTCAACGCTATGGCGATGGAAAGTACTATTATAAGCCTATTGATAAGAAATCGAATTATGTGAAACGTTGCGTAGGACTTCCGGGTGATTCTTTGGAAGTACGCGATGGTTATGTTTATATCAATGGGGAAAAAAATGTATTGCCGGATCGTGCAAAGCTTCAGTTCTCCTATGCAATTGCGCCTAAGAAGAGATTGAATACCGCCTATATTGCACAACGTTATGGAATCACCGATATCTATCCGGCAGACAGGGATTTTTCAACCTATATCGCTCATATGACGGATGAGGCCTATGAGAAATTCAAGAACTATCCGGACATCGTTCAAATTATCCCATTGAAAGGAGAACAAGGGGTCTGGGACAATAAAACATTCCCTCATGACGAACAATATAAATGGAATTCCATCTTCTTCGGTCCGCTTTACATCCCCGAGAAAGGAGCAACAGTAGCGATTACTACTGAAACCATTCCTTTATACGACAGGATCATTGAGGTCTATGAAGGCAGTGAATTGGGCATCGATAATACCATCAGTATTTCAAACGATCAGGTTCTTTTGAATGGGAGTCCAATTACAAACTACACCTTTAAACAGGATTATTATTGGATGATGGGTGATAACAGGAACAATTCTGAAGATGCCCGTATGTGGGGTTTCGTGCCTTTCAACCATGTAGTAGGAAAGCCTGTGTTTGTATGGATGAGCTGGGATACCAATGGTAAAGGTATTGGTAATAAGGTCAGGACAGAACGTTTGTTCACCACCGTTGGTGGTAGTGGTCAGCCGGTCTCCTATTTCAAATATTTCGTCATGCTGCTGGCGGCTTGGTTCATTTTCGATTTCTTCAGAAAAAGAAGAAAAAAGAAATAATTCAAAGTGAATGATGAGTTGGATAAAGATCATACCCTATCACAAAGCAAAAGGACCCCTTTTGAGGTTGTATGATAAGATCAAAGGACCCAATAACAACATCGACAATATATTATTGATCCACAGTTTACGTCCACATTCTCTCACCGGACATATGTCGCTCTATAAGAATGTACTTCACAACTCGAATAACAGTCTGCCAAAATGGTTTTTGGAATCAATTGGAGTCTATGTGAGTTATCTGAATGACTGTCAGTATTGCGTAGATCATCATTTCAGCGGATTCAAACGTTTACTGAACAATAATGAAAAAGCAGATGAATTCTATCAAGCAGTGGTCAATGATTCATTGGAAACTTATTATGATACCAAGTTGTATTCGGGCATGGTCTATTCCAAAAAATTGACATTAGCAGTCAAAGATCTGAAAGAGGAAGATGTGAACGATCTGAAAGAGGTTGGTTTCACCGATGGGGAGATCCTGGAGATCAATCAGGTGTGCAGCTATTTCAATTATGCCAATCGAACAGTTTTGGGTCTGGGAGTGAATACAGATGGCGATATCATCGGATTGTCTCCCAATGATAGTGATGACCCTGAAAACTGGAGTCATAATTAAAGCTTGCACATTGAATACCATTTTAGTCCATCCTACCTATTTTCCTTCCATCATACAAATGGCTGCCATGGTGCAGGCCTCTCATATTGTATTTGAGCTGAACGATAATTATCAGAAGCAGACCTATAGAAACAGGGCCTATATTGCACATAGTAATGGAAAATTGCTATTGAACATACCCATCAAACATACTAAGTCAGGTATTAAACAAAGAACAAAGGATGTGATGATGGATAATAGTTTTCCATGGCAATCACAGCATTGGAAATCTTTGCAATCTGCCTACCGCAGTTCACCTTACTTCGAATTCTATGAGGAAGACCTATATCCGTTATTTCACGAACCGATAGACTCCTTATTGGAACTGAACATAAAGACCTGGAATATTCTTTGTGAACTCTTAGATATAAAAAAGGAGCATTCATTTACGGCATCCTATCAGCTGGAACCGGAAGTTATGGATCTAAGACATTTGGTGAATGCAAAATCTGAAGTAGATCAGAAGTTACAACCCTATACACAGGTACTGCAAAACAAACACGGATTTCTATCCAATCTATCCATTTTAGATCTGATCTTCAATGAAGGACCAAATGCCGTAGATTATCTTGAAAGTCAAATTTGGTATTAACCAATTAATTCCATCCCAAGGTAGCACTCAACGGAAAATGATCGGAAAAGGAGCTGTCATGGGTCTTGAACTCGACGATATCAAAATCGTTTGAGGTCATGATATAATCCAATCGCATCGGATAGAAATCGAACAGATAGGTAGTTCCTATTCCGCTGCCTCGTTCAACAAAGGCATCCCTCATATCAGATTTCAATTTTCTGTAAACATAGGAAAATGAGGTGTTGTTGAAATCACCACACATCAATATGGGGTATGGTGAATTGTTTTTGTGCTGAATGACCAATTCGGTCTGGGATTGTTGTTTTTCAAAGGTTCTGATCAATCTTTTCCTAAGTCTTTCCTTATCTCCATTCTGTAATGAACTCACACTGGGTTTGATTCCCAATGATTGGAGGTGCATATTGTAAACACGTATGGTGTCTTCTTCTATTATAATATCGGCATAGAGAGTATTGTTATTGGAGTCCTCAAAATCGAAAGCCCCGGTATTGATCAATGGATATTTTGAGAATAAAGCATGTCCAAATTTTTCTTTCGGATCGTTATATTGTATAAAACTAAATGGATAATCAGTAAAATCGATCTCATTCTCATGGAAATATTCCTGAACAAAGATCACATCGGGCAGCTGTTCTTTAATGAGTTTTGAGATGAATTGAGAGGCGTCGGTCTTGGGGTCCTTTTCGTAGGCATTGAACAATCTAACATTGTAGGTCAATACTCTAATGGAATTATTATAAGTTTCATTATTATTTTCAGAAGAAAATTCAAAAAAGGAATTGAAATGAAAATGAGCAATCAACAGCACCAATAACGATAACAGCAATCTCTTTTTGAGTTGAACCAACCAATAGACCACAAAAAAGATATTGATGATAATCAGTGGAGAAACTGCAAGACTTAATAAGGATAACGTTGGAAACTGTTTCGGTGAAATATAAGGCAGGATAAAAGAGACCACTAAAAAGATAGCGGCAACAATATTGATACAATACACTATTTTATTAATAAGCCCCAAAATAAATTTCTAATTAATCATTCTTACCCGCTTTGAATAGAAAATCCTTTTCTTCCTTGGTCAAACTATCGTAGCCACTTTTTCCGATCTTATCCAAAATAGCATCGATCTTTTGCTGATGCTCATTCTTTACCGATGAATTAGTAGAACGTTTTCTAACGGGTTGTGTTGTACGATGTACTTTTTTAAACGGTCTTTTCTGCTTGGGTTGAAACCAGGAAGCAAACCAGTTAATGACATCTTCAAACCATCTTCCAATATCATTTCCCTTGGCCAGTTGTACCGCATAGATATATCCAAACAAAGCACCTCCCAAATGTGCTAATAGTCCACCAGCATTACCCGAAACCGGAAGCTGTACCATATCCAACAATACAACGAAAACCCCAATCTGCCACAATTTTACCTTTATGAAAAATATCCGTACTTGGGTATGTGGGGTGTATGCAGCAATAAAGATCATAATGGCCCGTACTGCAGCTGAAGCCCCTAATAACCTACTGTTGGTGGAACTGAATACCGGAAAGAAATTATAGGCTAAGACATAAAGTATTCCCCCGCAAATAGCACCAAGCAGATAGATAGTTAGAAACCTTTTTTCTTTGAACAAGTTGATCACATAGGCTCCAAACCAATAGAGGATCACCATATTCCAGAATACATGCCAAAAATCGAAATGCAAGAAGCTATAGGTGATCAATGACCAGGGTTGAGTCATCAATGACAGCAGGTCTTCGGGTAAGACAAACCATCTCATAAACTCTCCGGCACGGATCTGAAAAAAGAATGAGCCTAGGTAGACAACAAAGAATATCACCGCATTGATCAATATGATCTTCAACAGGATATCTGCCTTCTTGAATTGATATGTTAGATTATTTGCTGCCAAATATTTAGTTTATTAGTTTGTTAGTCTTTTAGTTAGGTAGTTGACCTACTTTCAACTTTCAACTTCTATCTTCTCTCTTCCCCGCCCTTTTGGTTCGAGCAGGCAAATCTCACTTTCAGTTTTTGAGTTAGTGAGTTCATTAGTTTGGTAGTTAAGACCTGCTTTTAACTTCTCACTTCTCACTTCTGACTTCTGACTTCTGACTTCTCACTTCTCACTTCTGACTTCTCACCTCTCACTTCTGACTTCTGACTTCTCACTTCTGACTTCTCACTTCTCACTTCTGACTTCTCACCTCTCACTTCTGACTTCTCGCTTCTAATTCCATCGATACTTATCGAAGCTGTTCTTCTTCCAATACCAAGCCATGATAAAACCAAATAATGCACCTCCAATATGCGCCCAATGTGCAATTCCCTGTCCGAATACCGAAAATCCGGTGACTCCTGAGAACAGATCCAGTAATATCAGTCCGGGTATGAAATATTTTGCTTTAATGGGCACCGGAAAGAAGATCAACATGAGTTCGGCATTCGGGAACATCATTCCAAATGCGACCAGAACACCATAAATGGCTCCTGAAGCTCCAACAGCGGGAGTATTATAGGATGTGAATAGGTTTAAGGACACATTGGGATCCAATTGAGCAATTTCTCTATACGATCCTGGCTGCAGGGTGTTATTCAGCAGATCCCAGATCTCTGCCTCGGATGCACCTAAAGCCATCAGAGCATCAAAACCAACTTTTACATGATAGTAATTCACCAGAGTATGGATAAGAGCTGCACCTAAGCCAGCTGAAAAATAAAAGAACAGGAATTTCTTTCTGCCCCATATCTGCTCCAATGGAGAACCAAAGGCCCATAGAGCATACATATTGAACAATATATGCATGATCCCACCATGCATGAACATGTGGGTCAGTGGCTGCCAATACTGAAAATTCGGACTCTCAAAATAAAATAGAGAAAATAATCTGTATGAGGTATCCTTTATGATAAAGGTACCAATGAAAAAGATCACATTTACGATCACTAAGGTTTTTATGGTCTCCGAAATTCTTCCCATCTAATTGAATTTTTTATCGATATCGTTTGAACTTATGGTCATCATGACCGGTTTATTTGTTGGTGAGACCGAAGGCTCCTTACAAGCAAACAATTGATTGATCAAATGCTCCTGCTCTTCTCCATTTAAAGGGGTTCCGGTCTTAATGGCCATATTCTTACTCATGGATCTTGCCAATAGGTCATTCTGACTGAATCCGGATTCCGGCACTTCCTCTCTAATGTCCTTGATGATCTGTTCCAAAACTGGCTGTATCCTATCTTCCTTCATCACCACAGGAATTCCACTGATCGCAATTTCATCCTTTTTGCTAAAATTCATCATGAATCCGGTGTGCTCTAATTGTTCCTTGACCTGCTTCAAAACCTCAATCTCATTTATGGAAAAATTCAGTGAAATAGGAAATAATAACTGCTGACTCAAGGCCTCCTTAACCGTGATGTTCTTCAGTATTTCTTCATAGAGGATCCGCTGATGTGCCAAATTCTGGTGAATTACCAGCATTCCACTCTTTATAGGGCTGATGATATATTTATTATGGATCTGAAATGTGCTCTTATGGGTCTCCTCTTTCTTCCCTTCGAATAGTTTTCCGGTCACTTCCTCACTTTCAAATTTGATCTCCTCAAGATCCAGGCTTTTATCTTCCTGGTTGAGGCCAACATACATGGCTTCCCAAGCTGGATTTGCCGATTTCTTAGAAGGGGCTGATCTAAAAGGGTTGAAATTCCTATCGACTTCTATGGTGGGTTGAGAGGCCTTTTTTCCATGATATTCGTAAGGGGTATCCAACTGAACATCGGTATTGAAATCGATTGCGGGAGCAATACTGAATTGCCCCAGGCTATGTTTCACCGTTGAACGGATCATGGCATAGATAGCCTGTTCATTATCAAACTTCACCTCGGTCTTGGTGGGATGAATATTTATATCGATCGATTTTGTGTCCAAATACAGGTAGAGAAAATAGCCCGGAAATGCTCCTTCTTTTATCAGTCCTTCGTAGGCCGACACTAATGCGTGATGCAGGTAGGGACACTTTACAAAGCGATCGTTCACAAAGAAGAACTGTTCTCCCCGGCTCCTTTTTGAAAATTCTGGTTTTATTACGAAACCATTGACCTTTACGATCTCAGTCTCCTCAGATACAGGAACTAATTTTTCATTGGTCTTGGAACCGAATATGGTCACGATTCGTTTTCTTAAATTGGAAACAGGAAGGTCGAATACCTTACTGTCATTATGCAACATTGAGAATTTGATCTTGGGATGGGCCAATGCGATCCGATGGAATTCATCGATGATATGCCTTGTTTCTACCGCATCACTCTTAAGAAAATTCCTTCTCGCCGGAATGTTGAAGAACAGGTTTTTCACCGATATTGATGTCCCCTTGGGTGTTACGAAAACATCTTGAGAGATCACTTTACTGCCTTCGATCTGCAATCTGGACCCCAATTCCTGGTCCTCCTGTTTTGTTTTTAGATCCACATGGGCAATAGCGGCTATCGAAGCCAGCGCTTCTCCTCTAAACCCCTTGGTGTGTAGGTTAAACAAGTCTTCTGCGGACTTGATCTTTGAAGTGGCATGCCTTTCAAAGCTCAATCGTGCATCGGTTCCGCTCATACCCATGCCATTGTCGACAACCTGGATCAATGTCTTTCCGGAATCCTTTACGATGAGTTGTATTTCTGTCGCCTGAGCATCGATGGAATTCTCCATCAATTCCTTGACCACTGAGGCAGGACGTTGGACAACTTCACCGGCAGCGATCTGATTGGCTACGTGATCGGGTAATAACTTGATGATATCTGCCATGTTTAAAAGAAGATGCTTAGGTCGAAATCGATCACAAAAAGAAATATAAGGGTCAGTATTGAAATGATAATTAACAACCTGATATTGGTAGCCTTATCAGAAGATTGACGAAGATCATGCCAGGCATCTTTAAACTTTGATTTCAATCCCTTACCTTCCCCTACCGTCTTTCTGTAATCATCAAATTTATGCTTTATATGATACGGGTTTCCATCACCCTGATCATCGTAATAACGTGGCGTGTAATTAAATCGTTTATTCTTCCTGAGTTTTAATAGTCCCATTTCAACTTAACCAATGATTTCTTTCCGAATATAGCACTTCATATTAAATTGAAGTCCCGGATGCGATCTGATTTATAAAAATTTCAGATAGTCAATGTTCCAAAGTTACTTAAAAACAAAAACATTCCCTTTTTTGGATTCTTAAAAAATGTTAACAAGGTAAAAGGCGAACTAAAAGCGAATTTTAAAATTTGGCATCCTTGCGTAGTTGTGCCATTTTAACAGCTGCTATAGCCGATTCGACTCCTTTATTTCCATGCTTACCACCGCTTCTATCAATGGCCTGTTGAAGTGTATCATCGGTTAGAACGCAGAAAATGACCGGGATCTGACTTTGCACATTCAGGTCTTTGATGCCTTGTGCGGTGGCCTGACAAACAAAATCAAAATGCTTGGTCTCTCCTTGTATCACACTTCCAATGGCTATAATTGCATCGAGCATATCGTAACTCTGTTGCATTTGTTTGCAGCCGTAGACCAATTCAAAACTGCCGGGAACATTCCACCTAACGATATTTTCCTTTATAGCACCGCATTCCAGGAATGCATCAAAAGCTCCTTGAAACAAATTTTCTGTGATCTTTGGGTTCCATTCAGAAACAACGATCCCAAACCGAAAATTCTTCGCGTTTGGGATCGATGCCTTATCGTAAGTCGATAGATTTTTAATTGATGTTGCCATTATTCTTTCATGGCCTGAGCCTTTCCTTCATATATGATCGCTTTGCTCATTTCAGGAGCATTTGGAAAATCTTCTGTGATTGTTTTAAAATGACCCAGAGCCTGATCCACTTTCCCCAAGTTCAATGCGGTGATCCCAGCCTTCAATAAAAATCGTGGGGTAGTTACCTCATTCGTTTTCATGCTTGCTGCTTCCTCATAGTATTTCAAGGCTTCTTCATTTTGATTCAATTGAACAAAAGCATCGCCAATGGCTCCTTTGGCCAATGGTCCCAGCATCTGATCACTGCTTTTGAAATCATCCAGATGTTTGATCGCTTCCTGATACTTATTGGTATTCAAGTAGGCCATTCCTGCATAATAGTTGGAAAGATTTGCGGCATCTGTTCCTCCATAGTTATCGATGATATCCAAAAACCCGTATTTACCTTCTCCACCTGATAAGGAAAGATTGAACAAGGAGTCCTTCACAGGAGCGGTCAATGCTTGTTCATAATACTTCTGAGCCTGATACATCTCACTGATCGCTTCAGATTCTTTCGGTGTTTGAATGAATTGTTGATATCCCAGGTAACCTAAAACGCAAATTGCAATAACTCCAACAACGCTTAAGATCGTTTTTTGATTCTTCTCTACCCAAGCTTCCGTCTTAGATGCGGTTTCATCCAGTGTACTGAAAACTTCTGCAGTCGTACTTCCCTCTTCAATCTGTGCTTGTCTATCGGCTTTATTCTTAGGTTTATAGCCTTTTTTCTTATACGTTGCCATAATTTAACTTTGTTAAGTCTGCAAAAATAAAATTTTTATTAGATATTAATAGCACAACTATTTATTATTTTTCAATAATTTGCGACAGGTTTAACGCCACAGACCGGAATTCTCATTTTACAAGATACCCTGGTAATTAAAGAAGCCGTATGATCTTAGATGAATTATCTCTTCTGAACTATAAGAATTTTGAATCATTGAATCTACAATTCGATCCCAAGATCAATTGCATTGTAGGCAATAATGGTAAGGGAAAGACCAATATTCTCGATGCCATATATCACCTGTCGTTTGGTAAGAGTTATTTCAATCCGATCACCAGTCAGAATATAAAACACGGCGAGGACTTCTTTGTGATTGAGGGATCATATACAAAGAAAGATCGAGAAGAAAAGATCGTGGTCAGTGCAAAAAAGGGGCTAAAGAAATTGATCAAACGAAATGGGAAGATCTATGATCGATTCAGTGAGCATATTGGTTTTTTACCACTGGTGATCATCTCACCGGCAGATCGGGATCTGATACTTGAAGGCAGTGAGACCAGAAGGAAATTCATTGATGGTGTGATCTCTCAAGGTGATTCAGCCTACCTTAAATCGTTGATCGCTTATAATAAAGTCCTTTCACAGCGGAATTCATTGCTTAAATATTTTGCAGTGAATAATACACACAATCAAGACACCCTGGACATCTATAATGAACAGTTGGATGACCTTGGCACCAAGATCCATAAAAAAAGAAAGTCTTTCCTCAATACGCTATTACCTATCTTCGAGGATCATTATAATATGATCAGCAATACCATTTCAAATAATGATCATGAACAGGTTGAATCCATTGGCCTGAAGTATAAGAGTCAGTTGAACGAACAGGACCTGCTAAGCCTTTTGCAAGAGAATACCCAGAAGGACAAACTGCTACAATACACCAATTACGGTATCCATAAGGATGATCTATTATTTGAGATCAATGGACATGCAATCAAACGATATGGATCTCAAGGACAGCAGAAATCATTCATCATAGCATTGAAATTGGCACAATTTGATTTTATCAAAGAGAAGAGTAAGGAAAATCCCATACTTTTATTGGACGATATTTTTGATAAGTTGGATGAGTTGCGCGTAGAGCAGATCATAAAATTGGTAGATGAAGAGAAGTTTGGTCAAATTTTTATCAGTGACACCCATCCGGAAAGGACCGAATCGGTGATCAAAAAGATCCATCAAACCTATTCGATGTATCGTTTATAAAGGACAAGCAATGGCAAAGAGACAAAGAGACCATAAACCCATTAGCAATGTGCTGAGCGATTTTATCAATTCAAACCGCTTACAGGAGGGATTGGATAAAGTATCGGTCAATGACGCTTGGAAAAAAGTAATGGGCAAGGCCATTATGAACTATACTACTGCGGTACAATTGGAAGGAGACACCTTGTACGTTCAATTGAGCTCCTCGGTACTTAGAGAGGAATTAAGCTATGGTCGGGAAAAGATCATTAAGATGATCAATGAGGAATTGGGTAAGGAATTGATTGGTAAATTAGTTTTACGATAAATAAAAACGCCTTCATTTCTAAAGGCGTTTTTTATGTAGCCTGTTCGAGCGCAGTCGAGAATTTATGAAATCGGCTGAACCCTATATTATCATATTCTCAGTTAAAACATTTCCCTGCCTGAAAAGTGAAATGCACCCTCTATTGCTGCGTTCTCGTCACTATCACTTCCATGAACGGCGTTCTCTCCAATTGAAGTCGCATACAATTTTCTGATGGTTCCTTCGGCTGCTTCAGCAGGATTGGTCGAACCTATAAGTGTTCTGAAATCCTCAACGGCATTTGATTTTTCAAGGATAGCTGCAACAATAGGACCCCTGGTCATGTATTCTACCAATTCACCATAGAAAGGGCGCTCTTTATGGATGGCATAGAATTCCTTAGCATCATCCGTTGTCATTTGGGTCAGTTTCATAGCTACGATTCGAAAACCTGCCGATGTTATCTTTTCCATAATGGCACCGATATTTCCCTTTTCAACACTATCGGGCTTTAACATAGTAAATGTTCTGTCTGTTCTCATGTGTTTAATTTTTTTGCAAAAATATAGATTTAGGATTCATAAACAAGTGATATGGGACTTTAATATTCTTGTTCAAGAACATCAAAGAGTTTATTGTTCTCTCCTCTTATTTCTATTCTGACTTTTCTTTTCTGAAAATTAAATTTTAAAATCCCGAAATTGAGCTGTCTCACCTGATCTCCTACCCTATATCTATTTGGTTCAAAAGGAGAATCAGGATACGTTTTGGTCATTCCGCTGGAAGTAAAATCGATCAATGGATAATCCAGTCCATCGATCTCAGTTTTGGAAATTTCAGCTAAATGCCGGTCACCACTTAATATGATTATATTCCTGGCCTTTGCATTTTTAATGACTTCCTTCATCTTGGCTACTTCATTGGGGAAATTTCCCCATTTTTCCCAACCATGTTCATCGGCCAGGAATTGGATACTGCTCACGATCAATGTGAAATCTGCCTGATCATCCTCCAATTCTTCTGTTAGCCATTTCCATTGCGTCTCTCCCAATATCGTTCCAAAATGATCTTCATCCCATGCCTCATACCTCCATCCTTCCTTATCACTTTTCTTTAATTCATCCCTGAAATATCGGGTGTCCAGGAGTATCACTTTGATCGATCCTGAGCGATTGGCAAATCGATGGGATTGGTATACTCCTTTTTGATTTCTAAGAGGATCATCCTTTGATATTCCTAAGAAATCGAGGAGTACTTGCTGGGACTCATCTTTCATCTCCCATTCTTTACCGGCATCGTTCTTTCCATAATCATGATCATCCCAAGTCCCTATTACGATGGAACTGGACACCAATCGGGCATATTCAGGGTGATCCAAAACTTTTTGGTAATCAGACCTCATCTTATCCATATCGTTCGTATCTGCATAGACATTATCCCCTCCCCAGATAAATACTTCAGGGTCGTGATTCAGTATAGGGCTCCATAAGGGTTGCTCCATATCCTGATCGCTACAGCTAACAAACACCATGGTGAATATATCATTTATACTATCTGATATGATCTCCTTTTGTTGATCACTTGAAGGCGCTTTTGTTTTTTCATTACAGGATATAAAAATCAATATACCGAGTAAAAGGGTTATATTTTTCATAATTAGACAATTTTAATACTTCAAAATTAGTTATTCTATATCACAAAAAAATTGAATTAGTCGTATATTCGCCACAATTACCGAAAAGGTATTTAAAATGAATTTAGAAATTACTTCTAAAGTTAAGGAACTCCTTAAATCTTCAAGGAAAATTGTAGTAGTAGGACATAAGAATCCAGATGGGGATGCCATAGGTTCTTGCCTCGGTCTGGCTAATTATCTAAAGCAAAAAGGACATCAGATTTCCGTGATGATGCCGAATGATTTTCCAGATTTCCTTAAGTGGATACCGGAAGCCGATTCGATCCTGAATCATGAAAAGAACCCTGCTAAATGCAATAGGATCATTGATAAATCGGACCTGATCTTCACTTTGGATTTCAATGCTTTGGACCGAACCGGTGAACTTCAGGGATCGCTTGAGAGTTCCAATTCCGATTTTATCATGATCGACCACCATCAGGACCCTGACACCTATGCCAATGTTACCTATAGTGATGTTTCCATCTGTTCTACCTCTCAGATGGTGTTCCATTTCATTGAATCATTAAACGATCTTGATGCCATAAACAAAAATATAGCTACCCAACTCTATGTTGGGATCATGACCGATACCGGATCTTTTCGATTTCCTGCAACCGATTCTACTACCCATAATGTGATCGCCATGCTGATCGATCGGGGAGCAGATAATGCATTCATACATCAGAGTGTCTATGATACCAACACTCCACAGAGAATTAAATTGTTGGGTACTGCTTTGAATAACCTAACCATACTCAGTGAATACAATACAGCATTCATAACGCTGAGCTTGGATGAACTCTCCCAGCATGATTTTAAAAAAGGAGATACTGAAGGTTTTGTGAACTATGCTCTCTCGATAAAGGGGATCAACTTTGGACTCATATTCATTGAGGGATTACAAGAGAATTTCATCAAGATCTCACTAAGAAGTAAAGGTTCATTTTCGGTCAATGATTTTGCAAGAAACCATTTCAATGGTGGAGGTCATATCAACGCTGCAGGAGGAAGATCGGACAAATCATTAGAAGACACCATTACTTATTTTATTAGTATATTGCCTGCCTATAAAGAATCTCTAAGCTATGAGTCGTAATATCATACTATATTCCCTTCTGGGAATTTTTATTTTCTCATGTAAAGGTCCTGAAGCAAGAAGACCGGTACAAAGTACTTCAGGTACTTTTATAAAAGAATCAATAGAGAGAAATAAAAAAATTTACGAGCAGGATAAATCGAAGATCTTCGAATTGATGGAAGCCAATCCGGAACACACCTATCTTGCATCAAAAAATGGTTTTTGGTATTACTACCAACAACAGGATTCCATTTCAGTCCACACACCTCAATTTGGAGATCAAGTAACGTTCTCCTATGATATAAGAGATCTGAATGGCAATACGATACTATCTGAATCCGATCTTGGTTTGCAGAACTATACGATAGATCAAACCCATCAGGAACTGATATCTGGAATACGGGACGGTATTAAACTTATGAAACTGGGGGAGACCATTACATTCCTATTCCCATCCTATATGGCCTATGGATATTATGGCTTGGAAAACAAATTAGGTACCAACGTACCGATACAAAGCACTGTAACATTAAAATCAATAAATCAAAAACAAGAAAATCAATAGACTATGAAAAAATTATCTTTTTTATTAATCATTTTGTCTCTTACATTCGGAGCTTGTCAAGAAAACAAATATCCGGATCTGGAAAATGGTGTTTATGCCGAATTTGTTACCACTAAAGGAACATTTGTGGCTAAATTATACAACGAGGCCACTCCCCTGACCGTTTCTAACTTTGTAGAACTTGCTGAAGGAACAAACGAGATGGTCGATTCGGCCTATAAGGGCAAGAATTATTTTAACGGAATCATATTCCACAGAGTCATCAAGGATTTTATGATCCAGGGTGGAGACCCCTTAGGAACCGGTTCCGGTAATCCCGGGTACAAGTTCCCTGATGAGATCGTTGACACTTTGAAACATTCCGGAAAAGGGATCCTATCAATGGCCAATTCCGGTCAAAACACCAATGGAAGTCAGTTTTTCATCACATTGAAGGAAACCCCTTGGTTGGATGGTAAACATACCGTATTCGGAGAGATCGTTATCGGACAGGAGATCGTAGATTCAATTGGGACAGTTGAAACCACTAAGCCCGGTGACAAACCGGTTGATTCTATCGTAATGAATGAAGTGAACATTATTAACGTTGGTAATGTGAATGTTTCATCATTTACTTCAGAAATGGAGAGAATTGAAAAGGAAAAAGAAGATATGATGCTTCGAATAGAGAAGATCGCAACTAAAACAGCAGTAGATTTCTCGACCCAACTACAGGATGCTGAAGAATTACCTTCAGGTGTTAAGATATTATTTACTGAAAAAGGTGATGGTGTCAAGCCAGCAGAAGGTTCTAAAGTACTCATGAACTATGCTGGATACCTGACCAATGGATCTATGTTCGACACCAACAATATCTTTGTTGCCAAGAAATATGAATCCTATGATTATAAGAGAGACGCAGCTGGAGGATATGCTCCGGTACCCACCGATTATAGCAAGGAGGCAAGATTGATCCAAGGGTTTAGAGAAGGATTGCTGCAAATGAGTATTGGCGATAAGACCATTATCTATATCCCATCTCATCTGGCATATGGTGAGCGAGGCTATCCGCCAATTATCCCTGCAGATAGTGATCTGATCTTTGAATTGGAACTGGTTGAGATCGTACAACCGGAATAAGCTTATTATAGAATCATAAAAAAAGCCTCATATTAATGAGGCTTTTTTTTATTTCACCGGTATATTCTTTAATATTTCTAAAAGGAAATCCCAGAATTTCTGGGTCGAAGATATACTCGCTCTTTCATCGGGAGAATGTGCTCCTTTGATCGTTGGACCGAATGAGATCATCTCCATTCCAGGATAATTCTGTCCCAAGATACCACATTCCAGACCTGCATGACAGGCAGCAACATTGGCTCTATTCCCATTCATTTTCAAATACAGGTCATCCATGACCTTTAAAATAGAGCTATCCATATCAGGCTCCCATCCTGGATAGCTTCCTGAAAACGCCACTTTGAATCCTGCAAGTTCAAATGCAGATCGTAAGGTATAGGCCAGATCCATCTTTGAGGATTCAACAGACGATCGGGTCAAGCATTCCACTTTTATCTTTCCATGCTCCAAGTGCACCTTTGCAATATTGTTGGAAGTCTCCACCAGATCGGTAATTGCAGGACTCATTCTGAACACCCCATTATGGGCAGCATAAATAACCTTTATGAATCTAATTTGATCTTCCATTGAGATCACTTCATCCGGACTATCCTCTTGCTTTTCAAATGAGATTTTCAGGTCTCCATCTAATAATTTGTATTCATTGTGGATCTCAGATGAAACCTTTTCTATGACTTTCTTTAGTTGATCGACCTTATTCTTATCTACAGCCAGATGCACCCTACTCTCTCTTGGAATGGCATTCCTTAAACTTCCCCCGTGTAATTCTGCAATATGGCATTGGTCCATGATCGCATACAATATCCGATTCATGATCTTATTCGCATTTCCAAGTCCTTTGATGATATCCATTCCACTATGTCCTCCATTCAGACCTTTTACTTTAAGAACATATCCAAGTGAATTATCAGGTGCTCTCATTGTTGCGTAATTGGTTTCGGCAGTAATATCAATTCCTCCAGCACATCCAACTCCAATTTCATCATCTTCTTCGGTATCCAGATTCAATAAGATATCACCATGAAGAACCCCTCCTTTTAATCCCATGGCTCCGGTCATTCCTGTTTCCTCATCAATAGTAAATAAAGCCTCAATAGCGGGATGTTGTATATCCTTACTTTCCAGGATCGCCATGATGGATGCAACTCCCAAACCATTATCGGCTCCCAAAGTGGTTCCTTTTGCCTTAACCCAATCTCCATCAACAACCATATCTATCCCTTGGGTGTCAAAATCGAAATTGGTATCATTATTCTTTTGGTGAACCATATCCAGGTGGGACTGCAACACTACCGATTTTCTATTCTCCATTCCGGGAGTTGCTGGTTTGCGTATAATGACATTCCCTACTTCATCTTCCATTGTTTCCAGACCAAGTTTCTTGCCAAAATCCTTCATGAAAATAATGACTTGCTCTTCTTTTTTTGAACCTCTTGGCACCTCATTTAAATCGGCAAAATTGGTCCAAAGATTCTTAGGTTTCAGGTTTCTAATTGTATCGCTCATTGATCTATTTTTTTATAGACACAAAATTAAGGTTTTAATGATAGACTAAAAATTATAAATAGAATTCTTTGTATGTTTGAAGATGCCGCGACGAACAAAACTAATTCTTGCTATTTTTTTACCAATTCAAGTTGTTGTATTACAAGTTGTTAAAAATTTTCCAGAATTTATAGAGACCTATTATAGTCAGGGTATATTCCCTTTCTTGTCAAGGATATTTCGATTTCTTTTGGGTTGGGTCCCTTTTTCTGTGGGCGATATTTTCTATTTATCGATAGCCCTATTTGCATTGCGATGGGTCTATAAGAATTTTAGACGCCTGACCAAAGAACCTGCTCGCCTGTTTATTGATATTGCAGCGACTCTATCGGTTGTTTACGCTGTATTTCTATTGTTATGGGGCTTAAACTATTATCGGGTGCCCTTACACAAGACCTTGGAATTGGAAACTGATTATACTACTGAAGAACTCATTGAGACCACACATAAGCTCATTGAGAAATCGAATGCCCTGCACCGTTCACTGGGATTCCATGATACGGTGAAGGTAGAACTCCCCTATACCCAAAAAGAGATCTTTGAGAGATCGGATGTTGGGTATCAAAACCTTTCAGAAAAATACCCCTATCTAAAATATTCTCCTAAGAGTATAAAGAAAAGTGGCTGGAGTCTTGGACTGACTTATATGGGATATTCTGGTTATTACAATCCATTTACAGGTGAAGCACAGGTCAACAATAAGATCAAAACCTATAAATTTCCTGTAGTAAGTTGTCATGAACAAGCTCATCAATTGGGTTATGCTGCTGAGAACGAGGCTAATTTTCTGGCCATGTTAGCCACCATTAACAATGATGACCTTTATATTCAATATACAGGATATATATTCGTACTGCGCTATTGTATCAACGAGATCGCCAGAAGAGATATTGACACCTATCACCAGATCTTGGAGTCGGTCAATCCGGGAATATTGAAAAGTTATAAGGAAATGAGGGATTTTTGGGAAAGCTACAAGAATCCTTTCGAAAGTCTTTCCAAGGCGTTCTGGGATCAGTTCTTAAAGGCCAACAATCAATCAAAGGGGATCATGAGCTATAGTTATATGGTCGCTTTAGTGGTCAATTATTTAGAGGAGAATCCTATATAATAATTCAACATCAAATGTTAAATAAGAATACTATATCTAAAATAACTTTAAGCATTATTACTTTTAAATAGAATTAAATCTACCATTATAACATGAATAAAATTTTTACCTTCCTTCTGGTGTTCTTTATATCCTTTGGAATAAATGCCCAGGAGCATTTCCCTAAGAACAACAGTGTTAAGGAAAAGAACGAAAATTATACTGCCTTCACCAATGCAACAATTCATATCACTCCCAGGCAGAAAGTCGAAAATGGCATACTACTCATTCAGAATGGCAAAGTCGTTGAAGTTGGAAATTCGATAGAAATTCCAAACAATTCGATCGTCATCGATCTGGAAGGAAAATCAATTTATCCCTCTTTTATAGATGTTTACTCGTCATTTGGGGTCGATACACCTGAAAAGGCAAAAGGAACCGGTCCTCAATGGGATTCGAAACGGAATGGATATTATTGGAACGATCATATCCTACCCGGGAATAATGCCATTGATAAATTCAAGTACACAGATAAAAAAGCCAAAGAGCTCAGAGATCTTGGTTTTGGAGTGATCAATACCCATATAATGGATGGAATTGCCCGGGGTACCGGGTTACTGGTAGCCTTGAATGACAATGCCAACAATTCGGAACGAATCATCGAAGATCGATCGGGACAATTCTTTTCATTCAGTAAAAGTGTCACCAGCAGACAATCCTATCCATCATCGTTGATGGGTAGCATGGCGCTGATCCGTCAGTTGAATTATGATTTGGATTGGTATTCAAAAGGCTTATCAAATTCCAAGGACCTCTCTCTAGAGGCTATGATCGCAAATAAGGATCTTGTCCCATTCTTCGAGGCCGGAAATAAAGGTAACGACATCAGAGTGGATCGTTTGGGTGACCTGTTCGACATCGATTATATCATAATTGGTGGGGGTGATGAATATGAAGTAATAAAGAACATAAAAGACACCAAGTCCAGGTTCATCATTCCTTTGGATTTTCCCAATGCCTATGATGTTAGCAATCCATATGCTGCCAATTATCTGACCCTGGAACAAATGAGAAATTGGAATCAGGCTCCGACCAATCCTAAGGTACTATCGGAACATGATATCACATTTGCGCTAACAACTCACAAACTTAAAAAAACATCTGAGTTCAGGAGCAATTTATTGAAAGCCATATCGTATGGATTTGATAAGACCTCGGCATTGGAATCACTCACAACAATACCTGCAAATATGCTGGGAAAAAGCGACCTGATAGGCTCCCTGAAAAAAGACCACTATGCAAACTTTTTGATCACTTCAGGAGATCTGTTTGACACGGAGACCGTACTGTATGAAAACTGGGTTCAGGGAAAAAAGAACGTTATCAATGATATGCATCAGGTCGATCTTAGTGGCAATTACAGGCTCAACGCCGGAGGGAAGAACTATTCACTTAAGATCACTGGTAAAAGTAAACCGAAAGCTGAGATCAAATTGGATACGGTATCTCTCAATACCAAAATATCCTATAGCGATAACTGGATCACTTTGAATTTCAGCAACAAGGAAACAAACGAGTCCTTTCAGGCAACAGGAATAATCAAACCTGAATCAACGGGGTTCAGCGGAAAACTGATCCTACCCAATGGATTGGAAAGCACTTTCGTAGCAGTCATGGAGAGCCCTGCTGACTCTGAAAATAAGTCCGATGATAACCCAAAAGAAGCAAATTCGGAAGTCGTTCCAGTCACCTTTCCAAATGTAGGCTATGGTAACAGCACACTTCCCAAGCAACAGAATACCCTTTTTAAAAATGCAACTGTTTGGACCGGGGAGGCTGATGGTATTCTGGAAAGAACAGATGTCCTGGTTGCAAATGGTAAAATATCCAAGGTCGGTAAAGATCTGAATGCTTCTGGCGCTGTGATCATCGATGCAACAGGAAAACATCTAACGGCAGGGATCATTGATGAACACACCCATATTGGAATGACCGGAGGCGGAAATGAAAGTGGTCAAAATTCATCAGCAGAGGTGACCGTTGAAGATATCATTGATTTTGAAGACATCGGGATCTATAGGAATTTAGCTGGAGGGGTAACTGCTATGCAAATACTGCATGGTTCATCAAATCCAATTGGTGGACGATCTGCGATAATCAAATTAAAATGGGGTGAAGATGCCGACGGATTGCTTATAAAGAATAGGCCTAAGTTCATCAAATTCGCCTTGGGAGAGAATGTGAAACAATCAAATTGGCAAAGTTTCAACAGGTTCCCACAGACCCGAATGGGTGTCGAGCAGTTATATGTCAATTACTTCAATAGAGCTAAAGAATATGATAAGATAAAGAATAGTGGAAAACCTTTTCGATATGATGAGGAAATGGAAGTCCTGGCTGAAATTCTCAGGGGTGAACGCTTCATAACCTGTCATTCCTATGTTCAGAGTGAGATCAATATGTTGATGAAAGTGGCTGAAAGTTTCAATTTCAGGGTCAATACGTTCACTCATATCCTGGAAGGCTATAAAGTGGCCGACAAAATGAAAGATCACGGAGTTGGTGCTTCTTCATTCAGTGATTGGTGGGCCTATAAATACGAGGTCAAGGATGCGATTCCTTACAACGCGGCGATAATGGCCAATCAAGGTGTAGTTGTAGCCATCAATAGTGATGATGATGAGATGTCCAGAAGGTTGAATCAGGAAGCTGCTAAAGCCGTTAAATATGGAGGAATGTCGGAAGAGGAAGCCTGGAAGTTGGTCACCATAAATCCAGCAAAACTGCTTCACCTTGATAATAGGATCGGCAGTATAAAAGTAGGAAAGGATGCCGATCTTGTCTTATGGAATGATCATCCTCTATCGATGTATGCAAAGGCAGATAAGACCATGATAGAAGGTGCTATTTACTTTGATATCGAGAATGATGCGATGAAGAGAAGTGAGATAAAGACAGAGCGAAACAAGTTAATAAAGATGATGCTTAACGAAAAGAATAAGGGGAATAAGACCCAGTCTCCCAAGAGGAAGGAACGTCAAGTATTCAAATGTGAAACCCTAAACTAATCAGCCATGAATTATATTCAAAAATTTCTTTTATTATTTATAATTGGATCTCATTTGACTATCCTTGGACAGCAAACTCCGGCTGATGCACAAAATGAAGCGGTGACCATTGTTGGTGCTACTGCACATATTGGTGATGGTACTGTGATTGAAAAAAGTGTGATCATCTTTGAGAATGGTAAGATCAGTATTGTAACCGATGTAAAGACCATGATACCCTATAAAGGCAAGATCATCAATGCTGATGGCATGCATGTATACCCCGGTTTTATAGCACCTAACACAACCTTAGGCTTGGCTGAGATTGGAGCGGTAAGAGCAACAAGGGATTTTGATGAAATTGGATCCATGAATCCTCACATCCGCAGTATCATTGCCTATAATGCCGAATCCCAGGTAATTGAATCATTACGGCCAAACGGGGTGCTAATTGGTCAGATAACACCTCGTAGTGGAGTTATTTCAGGAACCTCATCGGTCGTTCAGTTGGATGCATGGAATTGGGAAGATGCCCTAATCAAAGAGGATGATGGGGTTCACTTGAATTGGCCCAGCACCTTTAGAAGAGGCCGTTGGTGGGAAGGAGAATCACGAGGTTTCCATCCCAACAAGGATTATCAGGAACAGTTGGATAAGATCAGTTCATTTATTATGAATGCCCGATCGTTTGGAAAAGCAAGCTCGAATTCAAAAAATGAATCTTTTGAGGCCATGCAGGGATTGTTCGACGGTTCAAAGAAATTATTTGTTCATGTCAATGGAGAAAAGGAGATCATCGATGCCGTACATTTACTGAAAGAGAATGGTGTCATGGAATTGGTTCTAGTGGGAGCCTACGAATCCTATAAGGTTGCCGATCTTCTTGTTAAAAATAATATCCCAGTATTGGTGAGACGGGTCCACACTATACCAACTAATGAGGATCATGATTACGATCAGACCTTTAAACTACCCAAAATGCTGGTAGATAAAGGGGTGCTGGTGGCATTGCAAACCAGCGGACAGATGGAGCGTATGAATACCCGAAACCTTCCATTCTATGCTGGTCAGGTGGTAGGTCAAGGACTTGATAAGGAGGTGGCATTGCAACTTATCACATTGAATGCGGCCAAGATCCTGGGAATTGACAAAGAGTATGGTTCGTTGGAGAAAGGTAAGAGTGCCACTCTTTTTATATCTGAAGGAGATGCTTTGGATGTTCGAAGTAATTTATTGACCCATGCTTTCATAGATGGAAGGGAAATATCTTTAGAGACTCATCAAACCGAGCTTTGGAGGCGCTATACCAAAAAATACGAAACAGAAGAATGATTGAAATTTCAAGATGAACAAGGAAATATCCAGTGTACATAATTCACTGATTAAAAAATTGATCCACCTTCAGGAAAAATCCAGGGAAAGAAGGAAAACCGGATTATTTGTCATAGAAGGAAGGCGTGAGATCGAACTTGCTATACAGGGAGGTTATGAGATCAAGACCTTATTATTCAATCCAGAGATCATCTCCGAAGAGCAGCTGAATTCATTAAAGAAAAGCGAGGACACAGAGGTCATTATAATTAATCATGAGGTCTATCAAAAGATCGCCTACCGGGATTCCACGGAAGGGGTCATTGCAATATCAGAGGCAAAAGAACTGAATTTGGAGCATCTTAACTTAAGTGCAAATCCTCTGATATTAGTAGCTGAGGCACCCGAGAAACCAGGAAATATAGGTGCTTTATTACGAACTGCTGATGCTGCCGGACTGGATGCTGTGATCATTGCCGATCCACTGACCGATCTATACAATCCGAATATCATCAGAAGCAGTGTGGGTTGTCTATTCACCAATTCCATTGCTGCAGGTTCTACATCAGCGATCATCGAATACCTAAAAAAAATTCAGGTCTCGATATTTTGTGCCACCTTACAGGCTTCAATTCCCTACACTGAATGTGATTTTACGCAAGGAGCTGCCATTGTAGTTGGAACAGAATCGACCGGATTATCATCCAACTGGCTTAAAGAAAGTGATCAGAACATCAAAATCCCGATGCATGGAGAAATAGATTCAATGAATGTTTCTGTAGCTGCTGGAATTCTTATATTTGAGGCCAAGCGGCAAAGGAAATAGAACCTAATTCGATACTCAGATGACCCCAACTACCTTGTTTTATATCATTATTGGAATCTTGATCCTGAACTTTTTCATTGATAAGGTGTTGGATCATTTGAACTCAAAGCATTATAAGGATCCAATACCATCAGAACTTGTCGATGTTTATGATGAACACGATTATATAAAGTCTCAGAAATACAAATTGGAAAACTATCGTTTTGGAGTTCTCACATCAAGTATCTCCCTAGCTGCCACATTGGCCTTTTTCTTCTTTGATGGTTTTTCTTGGGTAGATTCTATCGCCCGATCCTATTCTGATAATACGATCTTAATAGCATTGATATTCTTCGGGATCATCATGTTTGCAAGTGATCTTTTAGGCACCCCTTTTAATTATTATCACACCTTTGTCATTGAAGAAAAATACGGATTCAATAAAACTTCCCGAAAGACCTTTATATTGGATAAGATCAAGGGATGGTTCATGACTGCCATAATTGGTGGTGGATTGCTTGCAGCGATCATTTGGTTCTATAAAACAACAGGAGACGCCTTTTGGCTGTGGGCATGGGGTATCATTACCCTTTTTATTTTCTTTATGAATTTGTTCTATGCCAAATTGATCGTGCCGATCTTTAACAAACAAACACCTTTGGATGAGGGGTCTTTACGTTCAAAGATTGAAGCCTATACCACTAAGGTTGGATTTAAACTGGATAAGGTTTTTGTGATCGATGGATCGAAACGGAGTACCAAAGCCAATGCCTATTTTTCAGGCTTTGGAAAGGAAAAAAGAATTACCCTGTATGATACGCTCATCAATGATCTGGACGAAGAAGAGATCGTTGCAGTATTGGCTCATGAAGTGGGTCATTATAAGAAAAAACACATCATTTTTAACCTGATAGCTTCTATAGCCACCACTGGTTTTACACTTTGGGTATTGTCCTTACTTATTGGAAATTCAATGCTTTCAGAAGCATTAAATGTTTCTGAACCTTCCTTTCATATCGGTCTCATAGCATTTGGAGTTTTGTATAGTCCTATTTCAGAACTAACCGGTCTTTTGATGAATTATATCTCCAGAAAATTTGAATATCAGGCCGATGATTATGCAAGATCCACCTATGATGCATCTCCACTGGTTTCCGCTTTGAAGAAACTTTCCAAGAACAATTTGAGCAATCTCACACCGCATCCCTATTATGTTATTGCCCATTATTCACACCCTACATTATTACAGCGATATAGGAATTTATATCATAAATAGGCGCTCATTAGGGCTGGACATTTTTTCATATAGAAACTCCTTCCTACAAATACTTGTATCTTCCGAAGGTATATATTACTTTTAAATTATGACAGATGAAGTTTTAGAAGCGGAAAAGAAAGAGCTTAAAAAACAGTATAAGGAACTCCTGCGTATAAGTTATCGGACCCTAAGTAAAGAGGATAAAAAGATGATCCGTAGTGCTTTTGATGTTGCAGTAGATGCTCATAAGGAACAGCGTAGGAAATCTGGTGAAGCTTATGTATTCCATCCCATTGCAGTTGCAAAGATCGTTGCTTCTGAGATTGGACTGGATGCTACTTCTATTGTATCTGCCCTCTTGCACGATGTGGTTGAAGATTCGACTTATTCGCTTGCCGATATAGAGCAACTATTTGGAGAGACCGTCGCTCGAATTGTTGATGGACTTACCAAGATCTCTTCCATGTCTACCGATAAGAACGTATCCTTACAAGCAGAGAATTTCAGGAAAATGTTGCTCACATTGAATGAAGATGTCAGGGTGATCATCATTAAAATAGCCGATCGTTTGCACAATATGCAGACCATGGATTCCATGCCGCCCAATAAGCAGGTCAAGATCGCCTCAGAAACCTTGTATATCTACGCTCCTCTTGCACATAGAATAGGTATGTATAATATCAAGACCGAATTGGAAGATCTGGGATTGAAATATACCGAGCCAAACGTATATGAAGATATTCTAAGTAAAATTAAAGAGAGTAAAGAGGAACAGGATGCCTATATCGATTCCTTTAACAGTATAATAAAAGGTTCATTGGATGCTGAAAAACTGAACTATGATATCAAAGGCCGACCTAAATCCATCTTTTCGATCAGAAGGAAGATGCTTATTCAAAATGTGAGTTTTGAGGAGGTCTATGATAAGTTTGCCGTCAGGATCATCTATAAAAGTGATGCTGAAAATGAAAAATTCCTTGCCTGGAAAATCTATTCGATCGTTACCGATCATTTCAGACCAAACCCCACTCGATTGAGGGACTGGATATCATCACCAAAATCGACCGGTTATGAAGCACTACATATTACGGTTATGGGACCAAAAGGAAGATGGGTAGAGGTTCAGATCAGAAGTGAAAGAATGAATGAGATCGCCGAGAAGGGATTTGCAGCCCACTACCGCTATAAAAACAAGGAAAAAGACGATCAGACCTTGGAGACATGGCTAAATAAACTACAGGAAACATTGGAGAATTCTGAGATCAGTGCAGTAGACTTTGTAGAGGAGTTCAAGTTGAATCTCTATGCAAAAGAGATATTCGTCTTCTCTCCAATGGGTGATCTGTATTCCTTACCAAAAGGAAGTACGGCTTTGGATTTTGCATTTCATGTACATACGGAAGTTGGATTGCACACACGAGGAACCAAAGTGAATGGAAAACTGGTTCCATTAAGCAACCAACTTAAAAGTGGTGATCAGGTGGAGATCATAACATCCGAAAAAGCAAAACCCACGGCAAACTGGTTGGATTATGCAACAACAGGGAGAGCTCGTTCGAAGATCAAATCTTCTTTGAAACTCGAAAAGAAAAAGATCGCCGATGACGGAAAAGTGATCTTGGCCAGGAAACTAAAATCACTTAAGATCACTTTAGATGAAAAAACCATAAACCAACTGGTTGTCTACTTTAAGCTCAGGACCAGTTTGGATCTTTTCTATCGTGTTGGAGCAGGTATCATTGACAATACCAAATTAAAGGACTTTGCATCATCTAGGAACAATGCATTTGTCAGCTTCTTCAAGAACAGGATTAGAAAAACAGAACGACCTGAAGAGTTGAATAAGGACGAGCTCACTTCAAAATACGATTCATTGGTGTTTGGAAAGGAGCAAGAAAAACTGGATTACAAGCTCGCCGCTTGTTGTAACCCCATATCTGGTGATGATGTTTTCGGGTTTATAACCGTTTCGGATGGGATCAAGGTCCATAAAAAGAACTGCCCAAATGCTTTGCAATTACAAAGCAATTATAGCTATAGGATCTTAAAGGCCAAATGGATCGATTCTTCGCAAGATGGATTCAAAGCCGAGATCAATCTTTCCGGTATCGATACCATGGGATTGGTCAATGAGGTTACCAAGGTCATTTCAAACAACCTGGGGATCAATATGAAAAGTGTTCTTTTTGAGAGTGATGATGGGGTTTTTACTGGTAAAGTAACCGTTGTGGTTCAAAATAAGAGCATCCTGACTAACTTGATAAAAAATCTTAAAAAAATTAGTGGTATCGATAAAGTAACCAGAGTTTAATTGAGTAATTTTGTAACTTCATATGAATCAAGATATCAACCAAAATAGTCAGGCCATAGTCAAGAATGTCTTCACTACCTATCTCGAGGAAAAAGGACATAGAAAAACACCTGAACGGTTTGCTATTCTTCAAGAAGTATACGACCATAATGATCATTTTGACATTGAATCGTTGTATATCAATATGAAGAATAAAAATTATAGGGTGAGCAGGGCTACGCTTTATAATACAATCGAATTATTGCTGGAATGTGGATTGGTTCGTAAACATCAATTTGGGAAAAATCAGGCTCATTATGAGAAATGCTATTTCGATAAACAGCACGATCATGTTATCCTTTCCAATGGGGAAGTGATCGAATTCTGTGACCCAAGAATTGAATCCATTAAAAAAACAATAGAAGACGTTTTTAATATTGAAATTATTAATCATTCGCTCTATTTTTACGCAAACAAAAAAACACCCGGAAAAAAACGGGGAAATTCTTAAACTTTATGGCAGTAGACTTACTACTAGGATTACAATGGGGAGATGAAGGTAAAGGTAAAATCGTTGATGTCCTCACCAAGAACTATGATATAATTGCCCGTTTTCAAGGAGGCCCAAATGCCGGTCATACACTTGAGTTTGATGGAATAAAACATGTGTTACATACCATTCCAAGTGGGATTTTTCATGATAATACGATCAATCTGGTTGGAAATGGTGTCGTGATCGATCCCGTGATCTTCAGAAAAGAACTTGAAAGCCTTTCAAAATATGGTATCGACCTAAAAAAGAATTTGGTGGTCTCAAGAAAAGCCCATCTTATACTTCCTACCCATAGATTGTTGGATGCGGCTTCGGAAGCATCAAAAGGGAAAGCCAAGATCGGATCGACCTTAAAAGGAATAGGCCCTACCTACATGGATAAAACTGGAAGAAATGGAATTCGTGTCGGTGATCTTGAAATGAAGGACTGGAAGAAAAAATATCGGGCCCTGGCGAACAAGCATGTGAGCATGATCGATTTTTACCATTCAGAAATTGAATTTGATCTTAGTGAATTGGAAACTGAATTCTTTGAGGCTTTAGAAATATTGCAATCCTATACCTTCATCGATAGTGAGGAATTCTTACATCAAGCTCAAAAAGAAGGTAAGACCATCCTGGCTGAAGGTGCTCAAGGATCCCTCCTCGATATCGATTTCGGGACCTACCCCTATGTTACCTCATCCAATACTACTGCGGCAGGTGCCTGTACCGGACTTGGAGTATCACCAAGCAGGATCAATGAGGTTTTTGGAATTTTCAAAGCCTATACAACGCGTGTAGGTAGTGGACCCTTCCCTACCGAGCTATTTGACTCCTATGGTGAGACCATGGGCCGTGTTGGAAATGAATTTGGTGCAACAACAGGTCGACCAAGACGATGCGGATGGTTGGATCTAGTCGCATTGAAATATGCCGTTCAAATTAACGGAGTGACCCAATTGATGATGATGAAGGGCGACGTACTCAGTGGATTTGATAAACTTAAGGTCTGTACTTCTTATAAATACAAAGGAAAGGTGATCGAACATCTTCCATACAATATTGAAGAGGAGAATGTAACACCCATCTATACTGAAATGAAGGGCTGGAAAGATGATCTGACAACAATGACCGATGCTTCGCAAATTCCGCAAACATTGAATGATTATATCTCATTCCTTGAAAAAGAGTTGGAAGTACCTATAAAGATCGTTTCAGTAGGTCCAGATAGAACACAAACCATCCATCGATAAATACCTTATCTTTGGTATATTCGTTATCTCTATAATAAAACCTATTTATTGAGAAACAGACTATACATAGTTGTCTTATGCTTCATATTCTGCGGGAATATCTCTTTCTCGCAGGTTACAGATGGTGAATCCAAGGAAAAGACTCTGGTCAATATCAAATCAGGCTATCTGGAAAAAAAACCTGAATTCCCGGATGCCATCATCTATACCAAAGATCGATCTGGACAAGTTTACATCGTTCACGAAGGGGTGGAGATGTGGTGCGATCAAGCCTTCGTCTATTTGAAGGATAATTTTGTGAAAGCCTATGGAAAAGTCCGTATCTCACAAGGTGATTCTGTGACCATGAATAGCAAGTACGCCGAATATAATGGCAATACACAATTTGCATTTGCCAGCGGTGACGTCACTCTAAAAGAACCAAAAACCACTTTAAAAACAGATACCTTATACTTCGATAGGGTCAAACAGCAAGCATATTATAGAACCGGAGGTACAGTTAGAGATACCGCAAGTGTACTGACCAGTAGGATCGGAAGGTATTTTGCAAAGACCAAAAAATATCAATTCATTTCCAATGTTGTAATCAGAAATCCAAAGTACACCGTGAATTCGCAACAATTGGACTTTTATTCGGAGTCAGGAGGTGCATATTTATACGGAAGTTCGACCATTAAAAGTGAGTCCAGTACAGTGTATTGTGAGAGAGGATACTACGATACCCGGTCCAATATTGGGTATTTTGTAAAGAATTCGAGGGTTGATTATAATAATCGGATCCTATATGGTGATAGTATCTATTTCGATCGAACTAATAGTTTTGCTTCAGCCACTAATAATATCAGAGTACTCGATACGGTAAATAAGACCTTGATCAAAGGTCATTATGCCGAGGTTTTCAAAGAAATGGACTCGGTCTTCATAACAAAAAGAGCTGTTGCTATTACGCTAAGGGATAACGACTCGATCTACATCCATGCCGACACATTACGAGTTACCGGAAAGGACGAACAAAGGATCATAAAGGGATTCTACAGGGCCCGAATGTTCAAAAGAGGATTGGAAGGAGAAGAACCCACGAGTGGAAAATGCGATTCCATCTATTTGAATGAGATGATCGGGATCACTAAGTTACTGAACAGACCCATACTTTGGAGTGGTGAGAATCAGATGACCGGAGATACCATCCATATATTATCCAATAAACAAACCGACAAGCTCGATACCCTGAAGGTCTTTAACAATGCTTTTCTGGTACAAAAGGATAGTGCAGGATATAATCAGGTAAAGGGCGAACGGCTCATCGGTCTGTTCACCAATAATGAATTGGATACGGTAAATATCGTTAGGAATACCCAAGTGGTTTTTTATTCCAGGGATGAAAAGGAGAAACTGGTTGGTATCAATTCCACTCTCAGCAGTTCAATTCAGATGTACTTGAAAAATAATATGATTACAGGAATTCGATTTATCAATCAAGCAAAGGGAAAAGTATATCCTCCATCTCAATTTCCAGAACCAGAACGATTGCTCAATGGATTTATTTGGAGAGGAGATGAGCGTTTATTGAAAGTAGATGATCTGTTCAAAGGGAAACCGGTACCAGTACTCACTAAGATAAAAGGAATATCCCTGCCTGAAGATGAAGGTAATTTCTTTGATGATATCCCAGAAGATGAATTGAATATTCCAGAAGCATCAAAGCTCAAACCGGAGAATTTTAAAAATGACCCAGAGGAGGAAGAAGAAGGAATTCCACCCGAAAAAGATCGCTGATGCAAGACGATTTTCTCAAATATCAAGCTCAAACCACACAGCATCCTCTGGCAATAGAAGTCGCAAAAGCCAAAGGTTCCTATATCTTTGATACATCCAAGAAAAGATATTTGGATTTTATCGCCGGTGTTTCTGCCTGTACACTTGGACATTGTCATCCAAAGGTCATTCAGGCTATAAAGAGCCAACTGGATAATTACCTACATGTTATGGTCTATGGCGAATTTGTTATGGATTCTGCTGTTCAACTTACCAAACTACTCGCATCTCTCCTACCCGATCCATTAACAACCACTTATCTTACCAACAGTGGAACTGAAGCCATTGAAGGGTCTTTAAAACTGGCCAGAAGGTCTACCGGCAGAAAAGAGATTCTTTACGCCGAAAAAGCCTATCACGGCAATACCATGGGATCGATGAGTATTATGGGATCCGATGAAAGAAGGAACCCTTTTGAGCCTTTGATCCCGGAATGTAGGTCCATAAAATTCAATAATGAACCAGATCTTAAAAAAATAACCGGTGAAACTGCTGCAGTAGTATTGGAAACCATACAAGGTGGAGCGGGTTTCATACTACCAGCGAATGATTATTTGAAGAAGGTCAGATCACGATGTGATGAGGTCGGTGCTCTTCTGATTCTTGATGAGATACAACCCGGATTTGGAAGGACCGGCAAGCTATTTGGCTTTGAGCATTATGACATAGTTCCAGATATTTTGGTCATTGGAAAAGGAATGGGTGGGGGAATGCCAATTGGAGCATTTACTTCATCTCAGCGGTTGATGTCCAATTTAAAGGATCATCCCAAACTTGGCCATATAACGACTTTCGGTGGTCACCCTGTAATTGCAGCAGCAGCTCTTTCGACATTAAAAGTATTGACTGAAAATGATCTGATAGACAGAACCCTGGTCAAAGAAAAAATATTCAGAGACCGTCTTCAACATCCATTGATCAAGGAGATCAGAGGAAAAGGGTTGATGCTGGCTATGATCTTTGAAAATGAAGATATCGCAACGGAGGTCATCCTTAAATGTAAAGAAGATGGATTGCTATTGTTTTGGTTATTATTTGAGCCAAAAGCGGTACGTATCACCCCTCCATTAACAATATCAGAGGATGAAATTGATGAAGGCTGTACTATTCTCCTACATATCCTGGACGGTATTTCCAAACATGACAACCACTCTAAATAGCTGTAATAAAAAGGGTTAAAGCCTAATTTTGTGTTAATAAGTTCGTTAACAACAATACCGGCATAACTATTGAACCTACATGGACATTCTTATCTTTAAAATAAGAAGAAACCGTTAAATCCCGCGAATGCAATCAAGCCCTAACGAGCATAACAATTTCTCTCTTTCCCGCTTCGAATCCATGCTTAAGACCAACAGTGTGCTTTTCTTCGACTCCAATGAATTCGAAGAGATCATTCATTATTATCTTGAAAACGGTAAGATCGCTCTGGCCAAAAAAGCAACCAAACTCGGATTAGAGCAACACCCAACCTCTACCAATCTGAAACTATTCCAAGTTGAAATCTATGTGTTTGAAAATAAGCTTGATATCGCAGATGAGTTATTGGATAAACTTTTCCATATCGAACAATCCAATGAAGAGGTCTATATACAAAAAGCGAATATACTTTCGCGAAGAGACAATCATGAGGAGGCCATAAAGCTTTTGGAACAGGCATTGAAGATCACCAACGATGAATCGGATGTTTTGTCGCTATTGGGGATGGAATATCTTTTCCTGGAAGATTTCGAGAATTCCAAATACTATTTCATGAAATGCCTGGAACAGGACAAAGAAGATTTCTCGGCATTGTATAATATAATATATTGTTTTGAATATTTAGAGCAGCATGAAGCTGCAATTGAGTATCTCAACGAATTCCTCAACAGCAAACCCTATTGTGAAGTGGCCTGGCATCAATTGGGTAAACAGTATTTTGTTTTGAAAGACTTCAATAAAGCGCTGGCGGCTTTCGATTTTGCTATCATTAGTGATGATCGTTTCATAGGAGCCTATTTAGAAAAAGGAAAGGTACTGGAGAAGCTTAAACGCTACAATGAGGCCATAGACAGTTATACCATTTCATTGGGTCTGGATGACCCGACTTCCTTTGCATTACTACGAATTGGAAAATGTTACGAAAGATTGGGCTGTGATGAATTGGCCATTCAATTCTTCAATAAATGTGTTGAAGAAGATGCATTGCTGGATAAAGGCTGGATCGCAATCACTGATTTCTATTACAAAAAGAAGAATTATCAAAAGGCCTTGTATTATATTGACAAGGCGATCAATATAGATAGTGAGAACGTTCTCTACTGGAAGCGATATGCCAAGATCAATCAGAAGCTGAGTCTTTTTGAAGAAGCAGAGCACGGATTCAGAAGAACTCTTGAATTGGGAAATTACGAATTGGAGACCTGGTTGTCGAGAAACGATATTCTGATCCAACTGGGAGAGTATAATGCAGCAACCAATAACTTGTTTCAAGCAGCAGAATTTTACCCGGAATGTGCAGAGATCGAATTTCGTCTCGCCGGGTTGTTCTTCAATAATAATGATTTCAGAAAAGGAGAATTCCACCTCAAAAATGCCTTGAAGTTGGATGCAGAATATATATTGATCATTGAGGAGTTATTTCCGGAGATCATTGAAAATGAATCGGTACAGGAAATAATTCAGAAACACAAAAATCCATCTCTTTAATTTTGTATTTTTGGGTTTTAGAGAAAGACCCATGACCTCACGCAATTTATTACAATACCTCATCATAACTTTTAAAGGAATGGCCATGGGAGCAGCAGATGTTGTTCCTGGGGTTTCAGGTGGTACCATTGCCTTCATTGCAGGTATTTATGAGGAATTGATCGAAACCATTCATAGGTTTGATCTAAATTTTTTTAAGGTCTGGAAAAAAGAGGGGTTCATCAGCGCCTGGAAATATTATAATCTGAATTTCCTTCTTGCGCTTCTATTGGGAATCGTCATCAGTATTCTTTCATTGGCAAAATTGATCACTCAGTTATTACGAGATCATCCCGTTTTTGTATGGTCCTTTTTCTTTGGTCTGGTTATCGCCAGTATCATTTATGTTGGAAAACAGATAAGCACATGGAAGCTGCTAACCTGGCTTTCGATACTATTGGCCTCAATCGCCTCCTATTTCATCACTCTGGCAGAGCCTCTTGGAACCCCAGACGATACCTGGTTCTTGTTCTTTGCGGGTTTCATCGCTATCATTGCAATGATATTACCGGGAATATCCGGTGCCTTCATTTTACTGATAATTGGAGCATACCAATCCATAATGGAGGTGATCACCCAGCTGAGTGATGGGATCACCAATTTTAATTGGGAGCAGTTCTCACAAGCTTTTTTGAAGATCAGTGTGTTTTTGATCGGAGCCGTTTTTGGTATCAAGATATTCTCTAAGATCCTTAACTGGATGTTCCACCATCATAAGAATACCATTCTTGCTATACTCACCGGATTTATGATCGGAGCATTGAATAAGATCTGGCCCTGGAAAGAGGTTCTTGAATTTAGGACCAATCACCACGGAGAACAAGTCCCTTTCCTTGAGAAAAGCATATTTCCCGGTCAATATATTGAGGATCCTCAGATAGTCTATGCTTTGCTATTTATGGTACTGGGATTTTTGACCATTTTTTTACTGGAAAGGATATCATTGGCTAAAAAAGAATAAATGGCTGTAGTTAGGAAATTTTCTGATAAAGTTTGGCTTGTTTTCAAAGGACTGGCCATGGGGGCTGCCAATAAGGTTCCAGGGGTTTCCGGTGGTGTGGTCGCATTTGTTGTTGGATTCTATGAGGAGTTTATCTATTCCTTACAAAAGATCAATAGAAAGGCCTTAGCCCTTTTATTCAATAGAGGCTTTAAAAGTTTCTATCAGTATGTCAATGGTCAATTCTTGACATTGCTCTTTCTCGGAATGATAATCAGTTATTTCAGCGTCTCCAAGATTCTTGATTATTTTCTTATTCATTTTGAGCTCTATGTTTGGAGTACCTTTTTTGGGATGATCATCGGATCGGTATATCACATGGCAAAAGAATTTAAAGGCTGGAATAGAAAGTATATCTTATTCCTGACCCTTGGCATCATCGCCGGGATCAGTATAAGTTTTTTAGAACCTGCAACTGAGAATGACAATCTCTTCTTTGTATTCTTCTGCGGAATCATAGGGGTTTCAGGGATGACCCTCCCCGGTCTATCGGGATCATTTATATTGATCCTAATGGGCAATTATGTCTTATTGCTTGTCGATTCTGTCAATGCATTATTCGATACCATCTCTGATATTATCCGCTGGAATTTTGATTTCGTTGACGACCCTTCAAGGATCAGATTAATAAAGGTCTTGGTGGTCTTTACGTTGGGATCAGTAGCCGGATTGGTAACACTATCTCAATTCCTTGGCTTTCTGTTGAAAAAATACAAGAGAACCACTTATGCCATACTTATAGGTTTTATCACCGGCTCATTGGGCGTGGTCTGGCCCTGGAAAAAGAAGGTCTTCGAACTCGATCGATTCGGTAATATTGTCTATGATGCTAACGGTAGAGAGATCATTCATAATTATGAGCGTTATTATCCCAGCGATTTTGGTGTTGATTTTGCACTTGTTATTTTTTTTATTTTTGTAGGAATTTTAATTTTGTTGGCATTGGATTGGTATCAATATAAATTCAAAAAATAATATGGCTAAATATGGTCTTATTGGTAAGAATATAGGGTACACATTCTCTAAGGACTACTTCAATGAAAAGTTCAAAAAAGAGAATAGGAAAGCAAAATACAAAATCTTTGATATAGCCCATATCAATGAGATCCATACTATTCTTGAGAACAACAAGAAGCTGATGGGCTTGAATGTGACCATTCCATATAAAGAAAGTGTGATCCCATTCCTTGATGTTATTGATAAGGAATCTATGGCGATAGGAGCTGTTAATACGATCAAGGTCGATAAAAAGAAACGTCTTATCGGGTATAATACCGACCATTATGGATTTGCTAAGGCCATTGCAGATTATTTTCCGATCTTGAATAAAAAAGCGATCATTTTAGGTAATGGGGGTTCCAGCAAGGCCGTTCATTTCGTTCTGAAGATGATGGATTTTGAAACTTTGGTGGTTTCCAGAAAAGAAACCAATACCACGATCACCTACAATCAATTGGATGAGGATATCATATCGAGTCATCATCTGATCGTGAACTGCACCCCTTTGGGAACCTATCCAAATATTCATGAGTATCCGCATATCCCCTATAAATATGTCGGTAAAGACCACTTGTTATTTGATCTTACCTACAATCCCCAGGTGACCGAGTTTATGGAAATTGGCATGATCCAGGGAGCCAGGGTTAGCAATGGGCATAAGATGTTGATCTACCAAGCCGAAAAGTCCTGGAAGATCTGGAATACAAAATAACAAACCTAAATCTTAAAAATACTTCTCACACTTTGCTAATTGCTGAGTTGTTAGTATATTGAACCATGATTACCAGCTTGTCTGGACCGAACCTTAACATTGAAAGATATGTCTGAAAAAAATAGTGAAATAGAAAAAGAAGAATCTGAGAATCAGGAAAATGAAAAAAGTACTGAGGAGCAAGAAAATGGAAATGTAGAAGAAACTCAAGTTAGTGATCAAGTCGAATCCACTGAAGAGCACACTTCCACCGAAGAACCGGAAGCTGAACTTGACTCAAATAACACATCTGAACCCCCAAAAGAGAAAGAACCTGATGGGGTTACAAAAACTACAGAAGATAAAGAAACCGAACATCCTTTTGGAGCTAAAGAGGCTGCTATTTTAAAGGACTACAAAAAGTTATCACCGGATGAACTTATAGGAGAATTAAGATCGTTGATCGAATCGAATCCCATTCAAAAGATCAAGAATCAAGTAGAAGAGATCCGCACCGAATTCAATAATGCCGTAAAGGCTATCAAGAAAAAGGATCAGGAAAAATTCATTGAAGATGGCGGAAATATTGATGATTATAAATTTTCTTTGCCTTTAAAAAAGGAATTCAATACTGTATTTAAAGAATATAAGGAAAAGCGTTCAAGTTATTATCAGGATCTTTCAAAAGACCTTAAGGCAAATCTTGAGAAGCGATTGGAATTAATAGAAGAATTAAAGAGCCTTCTTAATGTCGAGGAGAATATAAACAGTACCTACAAACATTTCAAAGAAATTCAGGAGAAATGGTTTGAATGCGGACCAATACCCAGAGATAAATACAATATTGTTTGGAACACCTACCGTCATCATGTTGAGAATTTCTATGATTTTCTTCATTTGAACAGAAAATTCAGGGATCTGGATTTCAAGCACAATCTCGAAGAAAAATTAAAGCTCATCGATCGTGCAGAAAGTCTAAAGGATGAAGAGAATATCAACAAGGCATTCCGTGAATTGCAGCAATTACACAGATTGTGGAAGGAAGAGATCGGTCCTGTAGCTAAAGAATATAGAGAAGATATCTGGAATAGATTCAGCGCCGCAACAAAGGTCATTCATGATAAAAGACATGAATACTTGAAAGACATGGAGCAGGTTTTTGAAGACAATTTTGTAAAAAAAGAGAAATTGATCGAAGAAATCTCCTCCATTGCTGAACATACCAAGCCCACCCACCAATCCTGGCAAAAATCAATTAAAAAGGTTCAAGGTCTCAGAGATCAGTTTTTCTCCATTGGAAGAGTACCGAGATCTAAGAATAAGGAGTTATGGAGCTCATTCAAAGAGGTTACAAGGGATTTCAATAAATCCAAGAATACATTCTATAAAGACCAGAAAAAAGAACAACACATCAATCTAGAGAAAAAACTTGAATTGATCAAGATAGCAGAAGAGAATAAGGAAAGTGACGATCATGAAGTTGTTACCCCATTGATGAAGAAAATTCAGAATGATTGGAAAAAAATTGGTCATGTTCCAAGAAAGGACAGCGATACCATCTGGAAGCAATTCAAAGGGGCTTGCAATTTCTATTTCGATCGCTTGAGTGCTCGCAAAGATGAATCCAATAAAGAGGAGATCGAACACTTCAACAAAAAAGAAGATTTTCTCAAAGCAGTTTCCTCACTGAAGTTAAAAGGAAACACCGATGATGATATAGAAACCATCAAGGAAAAGATAAACGAATGGAAATCCATTGGTCGCGTACCCTACAATAAGAAAAATATTGAACAGAAATTCAATAAGGTATTGGATGGTCTATTCAATAAAATGGATCTTGATAAGAAAGATGCTGAACTCATTAAATTTGAGAATAGGTTAAGCTCCTACGATTCCAAAGATGACGGCCAAAAGATCCAAAAGGAAGAGATCTTTATCAATAAGAAGATCAATGAATCTAAGGATGAGATCAGGCAATTGGAGAATAATTTAGGTTTCTTTCAGCATGTCGATGATGATAACCCATTGGTAATGGACGTGAATAAGAACATCAATAAACATAAAGAAGATCTTGAAGTTTGGAAGGCTAAACTTAAGAAGATCAGGAAGCTAAGAAAAAGTATAGAATAACCGTATAATACCAGATGGATGGGGTTTATCTATTTTTTCTTTGCCTCTTCCCAATAGACGTCCATTTCAGCCAAGGTCATTTCCTTTAAGGATTTATTCATTTCCTTAGCTTTAGATTCCAGATATTTGAAGCGGTCGATAAACTTTTTGTTGGTCCTCTCTAAAGCGATCTCCGGATCGATCTTTAGAAACCGAGCATAGTTGATCATCGAAAAAAGAACATCTCCAAACTCACTTTCGATCTTCTTTTGATTACCTTCTTTGATCTCATGCTGTAATTCACCCAATTCCTCTTTTAACTTTTCGAAGACCTGATGCGGTTCTTCCCAATCAAATCCGACTCCTGCAACCTTATCCTGTATGCGGTTAGCCTTGACCATAGCTGGAAGGGACATGGGCACTCCTTCCAAGACGCTTTTCTTTCCTTCTTTTAATTTGATATTCTCCCAATTCTGTTTCACCTCCTCTTCATCTGAAACAGTCACATCACCATAGATATGAGGATGGCGGGATATCAGTTTTTCACTGATATCATTGGCAACATCTGCTATATCAAAATCATTGGTTTCACTACCGATCTTTGAATAGAAAAAGATATGCAACAAAAGATCTCCCAATTCATTCTTGATCTCGGCAGGATCATTTTCAAGAATGGCCTCTCCTAATTCATAGGTTTCTTCTATGGTCAGGTGCCTCAAAGATTCGTTGGTTTGTTTTCGATCCCAGGGGCATTGTTGCCGCAACTCATCCATAATGGTAAGTAACCGGTCTAATGCTTTAAGTTGTTGCGATCTTGAATTCATACTGAAAGAATAAATGGAAGATTCATTCTATTTTATTCTTGTTTATCTTCTTCGGTCTCTTCCTCTGAAAAATCGGTATACCCATTCTTATTCAATAAGTTATACCATTGAATGACCTTCTTAATATCGCTGGCGTATACACGGTCTTCATCATAATCGGGCATCACATTGAAAAAATACTCTTCAAGCTCGTCCTTAGACACTTTATGATTAATCGCTTCTCCACCATTCTCTTTTTCATAGATCTTAGCAAACACTTTTCGAAGCGGGACTTCTTCAGTCAGGGAGTAGATCGCAATTTCAGATAACAGACTCATATTGTGTCTTGAATTGACACTGATCTTCTTACCATCCAGCAAGGATTCTGCTAAAAACCCATTTCGGGTCTGATTTTTCAAGTGATACAATCCGGGCTTACCTGAAATAGATAATATTTTTTCTAAACTCATAGATTAATTCGCTGTATTTGGGCTATTATTTAACGTGTCTTTTTTTACTGGCCTTTGGAAACCTCATTCGATAGTCGACATCGATCTTTCCCTTAGAGATATTATCAAGCTTTCCTTTTAACAATCTCCTCTTTAGTGGGGATAGCTTATCGGTGAACAAGACCCCCTCAATATGATCGTATTCGTGTTGAATGATCCTGGCAGCTATTCCGTTGAATTCTTTTACATGTTTCTTGAAATTCTCGTCCTGGAATTCGATCTTGATCGTGGCATTTCTGAAAACATCTTCCCTGATATCAGGAATACTGAGACAGCCCTCATTGAATGCCCACTCATCGTCATATTCATTAATGATCTTTGCATTGATGAAAACCTGCTTAAAGGTACTCAGGAATTTACGTTCTTCCTCCGATAGGGTATCATCATCCTCAAAAGGAGTAGCATCGACTATGAATAAACGGATCGGAAGTCCTATTTGAGGTGCTGCAAGACCAATTCCCAATGATTGGTACATGGTCTCAAACATATTCTCCAATAATATGTCCAGATCGGGGTAACTCTCATCGATCTCTTTTCCCTTCTTCCTGAGAATGGGGTCTCCATATGCTAATATTGGTAAAATCATTTTATACTATAAAGATAATCCTGTAATATAATTGTTGCACTGATCTCATCGATCATGGCTTTGTTTCTTCTTTGTTGTTTCTTCAATCCGCTATCGATCATAGTCTGAAAGGCCATCTTACTGGTAAATCGTTCATCCACTCTCACTATTTCAAGTTCGGGCATCCTTTTTTCCAACTGTTCTATAA
>JAHEHC010000132.1 GCA_024644805.1 Flavobacterium sp.
TGGGCGAGGGCTGGGATGGCACTTATAATGGTAATCCGTTGCCATCGAGTGATTATTGGTTTAGGGTGGAATACACCACCGATAACCAGACCTCAAAACTATTCAAAGGGCATTTTACCCTAAAACGATAGATTCAAAGACTATGAAAATTAAAAAAATCTACTTAATCCTACTTCTGTTGCTAACTCAGGTTGCAATATCTCAAGATGGTATACCGATATATTCCGATTATTTTGCTGATAATCTGTATTTATTGCATCCATCAATGGCTGGTGCAGCTACTCATAATCAGATTCGATTGACTGCCCGCCAGCAATGGTTTGATCAGGATGAAGCTCCAAACCTGCAGACATTGAGCTACAATACAAGATTGGGTGAACGGTCTGGAGTGGGTGCAATTGTGTTTGGAGATAGAAACGGTTACCATTCACAGTTAGGAGGGTATCTAACCTATGCTCACCATATTCGTTTTTCACGTAGCGATGCCGATCTGAATCAGCTTTCATTTGGAATAAATGTTGGACTAATGCAATCCAATCTGGATGAAACCGAATTTGATCCCAACGATTTCGATCCCATTATTGCCGGGATCATTCAAAGCAGTTCTTATTTCAATGTAGATGCCGGTGTGTCTTATAATTTCCTGGAGTTTTCAGGGCATTTCACCGTGAAGAATCTCATTTTTCAGAACAGGGATATTTACACCGACAAACTGGAGAATAACAACCAAAGGCGCTATATCTTTTCGGCTGCATATGCTATTGGGGATTACTCCACTACCTGGATCTACGAGCCATCAATGATGTTCCAGTTCTCAGAAAGGACCGGTGAACAAGCAATTGACGTCAATTTTAAGGCCTATCGCGAAATGGATTTTGGAGACCTCTGGGGAGGGATCTCCTACAGAAGAAGTTTTGATGGATCTGAATATTTAGATGGAACCGAGATCAAAGACCAAAAACTACAGTATGTGACTCCAGTTATTGGGATCAATTATAAGAAATTAGTATTTGCCTATACCTATTCTTATCAGATAGGAAATGTAAAATTTGATAATGGAGGTTTTCATCAGATCACCCTTGGATATAATTTCTTGGGAGGCAGGGAAGAACCCTATGATTGTAAATGTCCAGCTATAAACTAAAAAAACCCATTATGGGCTTTTTTTAGTTCTTGTTGTTCTTGTTAGTTCCAGATATAGTTTTTCTTTTCTGCCTGTTTCTTCAAGGCCTGAATCATAGCACTTTCCAGTTCGTTTGTAGAATCATCTTTATGCTTTGCTAAGTAATCCCTTCTTTGTTTATTCAACTTAGCTATTTCAGTTTGAATGTTCTCTCTCTCATTCCTTTTTACTTCTACGTATTTCTGTATTTCTGTATTTCTTTTGTTGATTTCCCTTTCTTATATTCGACGATGAAATTAACATTCACTAAAAAAGAACTACTTGATTTCTTTAAATAATTAGAATTCCTTTTGCTCAACACGAATGCTGTTGGCGTGATCCATTAATAGTTCATGTATTACTGAAGTAGTACTATTGCTATAGAATTGATGGTAAGGAGTGATTTTTTCATTATTCAATAGTCGATTTTTATCGAGTATGTTCTTGGTTTGCCTTGCTACGGCCTCTCCGGAATCGATGATTTGTATCCTGTTGGGTAGAAGTTCTCTCAGTTTTGGAATCAAATAGGGATAATGGCTGCATCCCAGGACCAGATGATCTATTTCTGCATCCAACATGGGTTTTAGATAGCTCTTTAACAGATCGGTCATTTCTTGGCTGTCTATATTACCTTGCTCAATTAATTGTACCAGACCTTCTCCGATCACTTCAGTGATTTTTATACCTTGTGTATGTTCTTTTGATGTTGTGGAAAACAACTGACTGTTCAACGTTCCTCTTGTGGCAAGTATCCCAATACTATTCGAATTGGTCATCAGGGCCGCTGGCTTGATTGCGGGCTCGATACCAATAAAGGGAACCTGATAATTATCCCTCAAGTAGCTAATAGCATTGGTAGTGGCAGTATTACAGGCAACAACGATTATTTTACAGTTCAGATCAAGTAGTAGTTCGGTATTTTTGATACATAGTGAAATGATCTCATCGACCGATCTATTCCCATAGGGAGCATTCTGACTATCCGCTAAGTAGATCGTATTCTCATAGGGAAGCAGATCTTCAATTTCTTTCCAAATTGAGGTGCCTCCAACTCCGGAGTCAAAAATGCCAATAGGAAGATTAGATGCCATAGGTGTAAAAATAAAAACTGCTCCCCAATTTGGAGAGCAGTTTCAGATAAATTTTTATAAGGGGGTCGACTTAAATACCCAATTCCTTTTTTACAGCAGGAAGAAGGTCTGTACCTTCTGCAAGAAGGACTCCATTACCTGCGGATGAATCAATCACATATTGAAATCCTTGTGCTCTTCCAACTTTTTCAATGGCAGCTTTAGCCTTATCTAAAATAGGCTGGAATAGATCGACCTCTTTTTGTTGGAGATCTTTTAATGCCTGTTCTCTATAAGCAGCGATATTGGATTGCATACCTTGGATTTCTTGAACTCTTTTAATATTCTCCTCTTCGGTTTTACTATCCTGTTCATTTCCGTACTGCTGTGCTTTGGTCTCAACTTCTTTCATCAGGGTCTTGATCTCAGTATCGTAGGTCTTCTGAAGTTTCTCTAACTGACTCTGAGCAGCCTTCATCTCAGGCATAGCTTCAATAAGGGCTTGTGTGTCTATATGAGCAATATTTGATTGTGCAGTTGCAACACCTGAAGCTCCTACAAAAAGTAATAAAGCAATGAATAGTGATTTTAATTTTTTCATTGTAATCGTATTTGTTTTTTGTGTTATAAATTATTTAAATTAAAATATTAATTTCCATCTCCTTCGCCATCATTGTTCTCTCCATCATCTTCTTCATTAGGTGTACCACCATTGTTTGCATTGTTTCTTGCATTGATGATGGAGTCTTTCCTTTTTTGACGTTCTTCCAACAGTCTTTGTCTCCTTTCCTCGTATTCGGCTTTTTTTGCTGCTCTTATCGAGTCACGTACACGTTTACGTTCCTCCATGATCTTTTCACGTTCTTCTTTTTTATCCTCGATGGCTTGCTCTCGCTCGGTGACCTCATTATCCTCTTCCATGGTTAGTTCTTCACGTCGTTCAAGCTCTTTCTTTTCTCTTTTCGAGTTGGTCTGTTCTCTTTTTGCGGCACGATTGATACTTCTCAGAACAATATCACTGATATCATTTCTTTTAGCTGCGAAGAGCATTACAATATCAGCAGACTTGTCGAATATGAAATCGTATTTCTTATTCTCGGCTACTTCCTGGACGATATTGAAAACCTGATCCTGTATTGGTTGGACCAGTTGCCTTCGTTGAATGTCCAGATCACCATTGGGACCGAAACGAGCTTGTTGGTATTGGATCAATTCATCTTCTAGGAAAGTGATCTCTTCCTCACGCTCATCGATAAGCTCTTTGGTAAGTAAAACTCGTTCATTACTTAGATTGAGTTTCATCAATTCGATCTCATTGTTTTTCTTTTCTATATCCTGTTTCCAACGCTGGACCTTTCCATCTAATTGAGTAGCAGCTTCCCGATATTCAGGAACATTTTCCAGAATGTATTCCATATCGATATAGCCAATTCGAACACCTCTCTGAGCGTTTGCAGACAAGGCAAAGCAGAAAACAGTAAGGGCGATAAAAATAAAGTTTCTAGTTTTCATAATTATTGGTTGTAGTTTAAGAAAATATCGTGCCAAATGTTTAAAATTGTTGTCCTATTATAAAATGAGTCTCCCATCCATTTGGTTCAATTCCACCTAAAATTGGATCAAATCCATAAGCAAAATCAATTCCCAACAGACCGAATGCTGGCATAAATATACGTAATCCTACTCCAGCAGACCTATTTATACTAAATGGATTGTAATTTCTGAATCCATCATAACCGGCTCCTCCTTCAATAAACGTCAACACATAAATAGAGGCTAACTGCTTCAGAGTTACCGGGTATCTTACTTCTAACGAATATTTATTGTAAATGTTATTTCCATCAATGGTCGACAGTGATTGATTTGGATATCCTCTAAGTTGGATCACTTCCCGACCGTCCAGACTAAAGGATCCCAATCCATCTCCACCAACAAAAAACCGTTCGAAAGGAGGGATACCCCGATCGTTGTTATAGGCACCTAAAAATCCGAATTCGGCATTCGTACGCAGTACAAGATTATCGACTATTTTGGTATACCAGGTCCCTTTAAACTTGATCTTATAATATTCCAACCAGTTAAATCGTTGCTGGTCGATCTCAGATATCCGTTCTGCATCATCAACATCGGTCGGATCAAGTCCGTCTCTCTCATTAATCAATGCATTATAATCAACATTGTTTACCGCAGAATAGGGGAAGGTCAATTTTGCAGATACACTAAATTCCGATCCCTGAGTTGGAAAAATGGGGTTTGTAGCAGTATTATTTCTGCTCAGACCAATAGTATATGCCAGGTTATTTGACGAACCATCACCGAAAGTAAATAGACCGGTATTGTAATTCTGCAGATTATAATGTTGGAAACTCACCGCATTTGAGAAGGTGAAATAATCATCCGGCCACTTCAATCTTTTGGCCAATCCAACGGAAGCCCCTGAAATTAAAAAACGCCTGTCCTTATCGGCCTTCCTTTCCCTGAAATCGTAGAAATACTGAACAGTATGAGAAAAGGAGGTGCTCAATTGTATGGGTTTTTTCCCACCCAACCACGGTTCTACCAAAGACAGACTATAAGTTTGATAGAAACTACTTGCCTGAGCTCTTAATGATAGACGCTGTCCATCACCCATCGGTAGTGGCTTATATGCTTCGCCGTTAAAAATATTCCTCAGGGAAAAGTTATTGAATGACAAGCCTAAGGTACCCACGAAACCGCCTCCACCAAATCCACCTTGAAGCTCGATCTGACTGGACCCTTTTTCAACAACAGAATATTCGATGTCCAGGGTTCCGTTATTGGGATCCACATTTTTGAAGTTAGGTGTAAGTTGTTCCGCATCAAAGAAACCTAATTGACCCAATTCCCTGATGGTCCTCACCACATTTCTCTTGCTGTATTTTTGTCCGGGTCGGGTACGCAGCTCTCTGTAGATCACATGGTCGTTGGTCTTGTCGTTTCCAATTACGGTTACGTGATCGAAATAGGCCATTTTTCCCTCATGGATCCTGATCTCGAAATCGATGGTATCTCCTCTAACCGCCACTTCAACAGGATTCAG
>JAHEHC010000133.1 GCA_024644805.1 Flavobacterium sp.
CTGAGGTCAATGTTCTTACAATGGGACCGAAAAGAGCTGCCGATATTATCAGAGAGGGTTATTATCGTGGAGCGGATAAAGGATTTATGATCTCCGATAAGCGATTTGGTGGTTCCGATACCCTGGCAACAAGCTATACCTTGGTCAAAGGGATTCAGAAGTTGGCACCATTCGATCTGATCATTGGAGGACTACAGGCCATTGATGGAGATACTGCACAGGTAGGGCCTCAAAGTGCTGAAAAGTTAAACATCCCGCAGATCACTTATGTGGAAGAGATCGTCGAGATCAATGATGATCGGATCGTAGCACGAAGAAGATTGGAAAAAGGGGTGGAGACCTTATCATCCCCATTTCCTTGTTTACTTACTGTTCATGGCTCATCCCAATCCTGCAGATCGAAACATGCCAAAAAGGTGATGAAATATAAATATGCCAGAACGAAGACCGAATTGAAATCCAGATCAACCGATGAAATGATCCTCCAATTACATGAAAAGAGGCCTTATTTGACCATACCTGAATGGAGTGTCGAAGATGTTGGGGCTGAAATTGAAAAGATCGGACTTTCAGGGTCCCCAACAAAGGTCAAGAGTGTTGAAAGTATTGTCTTAACCGCCAATGAGGCTAAAGTTCTCAGTGATTCGGACGAAGATATTGAAATGATGATCAAAGAACTGATCGAACAACACACCATTGGTTAACCAAAAAACAGGAGAATTTTATGAAAAGTGTATGTGTCTATTGTGAAGTTGAAAATCAAAAAGTAGCAGAAATAAGTCAGGAGCTATTATCGGCCGGGAAGCGATTGACCCAAAAATTGGGTTGCAATCTGGAGGCCATGATATTTGGAAAAGACCTATCGAAGATCCATGAACAGATAGCACCCTATGGAGTGGATAGAATATTTGTTGCAGACGATGAAAGACTGGAACCTTATAGGACACTTCCTCATACAGCATTGGCTACCGCTATTTTAAAAAAGGAAGATCCTCAAATTGTATTATTTGGAGCCACATCAATTGGGAGGGATCTTGCTCCCAGAATCGCATCGGTCATGAATTGCGGACTTACTGCCGATTGCACCATACTGGATATTGGTGACCATTTTGATAAAAAGGGTCAACAAGAATATAAAGACCTATTATACGCGATACGTCCGGCATTCGGCGGAAGTATCATGGCCAATATCATTAATTGGGACATGCATCCACAAATGGCAACGGTTAGAGAAGGAGTAATGAGAAAAGAGATCTTTGATGAAAAATATGTTTCTGAAGTAGTTGAGATCCCTGTCGATACCATGGTGAAAGATGAAGATTTTGTCGTGGAGATCATCGAACGGCATATAGAGGAGTCGGGTGTTAATCTCAAAGAAGCACCGATCATCGTAGCAGGTGGATATGGGGTGGGTTCTAAGGAGAATTTTCAACTACTAAAGGATCTTGCCGAATTATTAGGCGGTGAAGTAGGAGGATCCAGAGCAGCTGTAGATGCCGGATTTATTGATCACGACCGACAGATTGGTCAGACCGGAACCACCGTGAGACCAAAACTGTATATAGCAGCCGGAATTTCCGGTGCGATCCAACATAGGGCAGGAATGCAGGATGCTTCCATGATCATTTCGATCAACAATGACCCTGAGGCACCCATCAATAAAATAGCCGATTATGTGATCGAAGGAGATCTCGCTGATGTAGTCCCCAAGATGATCAAGTATTATAAGAAGAATGCAAAATAATAAAGAACATGGATAATTTTTATAACGATACCCCCGATTTTAAATTTCATTTGAATCATCCTTTAGTGTCAAAAATAGTGGCATTGAAAGAACGTGATTTTGAAGAGTCTAATGAATATGATTATGCACCCCAAAATCATGATGATGCCATCGATTCGTATGAAAAAGTATTGGAGATAGTTGGTGGAATATGTGCTGAGACCATTGCTGCTAATGCTGAGGGAGTCGATCTGGAAGGACCAATATTGACCAACAACGAGGTTCAGTATGCTTCCGGTACTACCATCGATTATAAGGCACTGTATGATGCGGGATTGATCGGGATGGCATTGCCCAGAAAATATGAAGGATTGAATTTTCCGATGTTGCCCTATGTCATGGCCGCTGAAATGGTAGCTAGGGCCGATGCCGGATTTGCTAACATCTGGGGTTTACAGGATTGTGCTGAGACGATCTATGAGTTCGGTTCAGAAGAACAAAGGGAAAAATACCTTCCCCGTTTCAATCGGGATGGGGCGACTGCTGCCATGGTATTGACCGAACCCGATGCAGGGTCCGATCTTCAGTCTGTGAAACTTAAGGCTACCTTCGATGAGAAAGAGCAGATTTGGAAACTCAATGGGGTTAAACGGTTCATCACCAATGGAGATGCCGATATATCGTTGGTCTTGGCTCGCTCAGAGGAGAATACCAGTGATGCCAGAGGCCTTTCTATGTTCATCTACGATAGGAACGATCACGCAGTTCAGGTGCGTCACCTTGAAAAAAAGCTGGGGATCAAAGGATCACCCACCTGTGAATTGGTATTTAAGGATGCTCCTGCCGAATTGGTAGGAAAAGAACGGTTTGGATTGATAAAATATGTGATGGCCTTGATGAATTCTGCACGACTGGGTGTAGGAGCTCAGTCGGTTGGTTTAGCCGATGCAGCTTATAGAGAAGCATTGAAATATGCGGAGGAACGAGCTCAGTTTGGAAAGATCATTGTTAAATTTCCTGCGGTCTATGAAATGATCACCAATATGAAAGTAAGGATCGATGCGTTGAGATCGTTACTGTATGAGACCACCCTGTATGTTGATATCACAAAGGCCTATGAGGATGTGATGCGCGAGCGCTCATTGGAAAAGGAGGAGCGCATGGAGATGAAACACTATGCCAAGTTATCCAATGTATTCACACCACTTATAAAATTGACTGCCAGTGAAGCCTGTAACAGCATTGCCTACGATTCATTGCAGATCCATGGGGGAACTGGCTTTATGAAGGATTTTCCAATAGAACGGATCTACAGGGATGCCCGGATCACCTCGATCTATGAGGGCACCACTCAATTGCAGGCAGTTGCTGCTATCAAAGGAGTGACAACGGGGGTCTATCTGGAGCAGATCAAACACTATGATTCTCAGGTGAATGAAGAGAATAGTGAACTACAGAAAATACTACAGGAACTAACCTCTGACTTTGAGAAGATCTCAGCTAAGATCACCGAGATCCAAAATAGCGAATTATTGGATTTTCATTCAAGAAGGCTGGTGGAAATGGCTGGTAATATCATTATGGGATATCTATTGGTTATCAATGGCCAACGAGATGATCATTTTTCAAATTCTGCAAGGATATTTATCGATCTGATCCGATCTGAGAATCAGGAAAAACTTCATTATATGGAGTATTTTGATTTTAAGAATCTTGACCTTTACAAAATAACTCATCCAGAATTATCACAGGAATAATTTACTTTTCAATGCTTATTTAAAATCTTCAAAATAGTAGTATTTAACACACTTTCAACAAATTATTTCATTGATTTTTTTAATGTTAGTAAGTTTATCGGATAATTCTAATTCTTATCGATTATATTTTGCTTATACTCTAATTTTTGGGTACATTTATTAGATTATAAACTAACAAAAATATTAATCATGAGAAAAATTATTTTAATTGTTGCTTTTCTTGTTTCGGCTATTGGATTTAGCCAGCAAGAAACCTCATGGACATCATGGGTTGAGAATAACCCCGATAAGGTAATGCAACAAAATGAACCTGTTAAAGTTTTGCAAGTCAGTCCGATTTTAAAAGGAGATGTATTAAGTTCTCCTCTTGCTGACACAAATCCTGCCAATAGAGTTCAGCAAAAAAAAGAATCTATTAATGTTGTAACTGTGAGTCCAATTATTTCAGGAGGAGATTCTCCACAGTATTTGGTTGATATGGAAATATTGGCAAATTCGAACCGGGAAAGATCTGAAGAAGTAGTACCAATAGAAGATCTTTTGGAAAGATATAATAATCTTGGTGCTAAATCAGGAGATATTACTGAGTATTTCACAGCGAGAGAGCTGCAAATTCTGAAAAGGCATTTTTCTAATGCTAACAGAAATGCAATGGCAGATCATATTCCAACAGCAGGTGCAACTGAAACATTTGTAGTGAGTGTTGGAGATCACTTCTTTGATCCGGGAGGACCAGGAGGGAATTATCCAGATTGTGGTTGTACAACATTATCTACGTTGGACGGTGCAACTGAAATAGACTTTCTAGAATTTGAAGTATTCCTGGATTGGGATTGGTTAAGGATCTATGACAGTGCCGATACATCAGGTACGATCCTTTGGGATAACTCTGCCGGTGGTATCAACGATAGTGTTGATGATCTTGCAGGTATGATCGCATCTCATGGATCAACCGTATTTACAGGTACTTCAGGATATTTAACTTTTGAATTTTACGCAACCACCGTTGTAAACTACACAGGATGGGATGTGGAAATATTGTCTACTTCCGGAGGCGGAGGCGGAGGCGGAGGCCCTTCAACAGTTTGGGCTAAAGATGTTGGTTTTTGTACCAGTGGTGATTTCGGAACTTTCTCTGTAGACGGACCGTATGATCTAGCCGTAATTAATAATACACCTACTGCTATATTTGCTGGAGACCTTGACGATAATGGAGTTCTTTATGCATTGGACTTTGATACATTATCATTGTTAACAATAGATCAAGGAACAGGAGCAGAAACCATTGTTGGTCCATTGACAGGATTAATTGTTGGACATACAACTACCGGATTAGCATGGAATGAAGCCGATGGCACCATGTATGCATCCAGTACTGATGCTGCGGAAACCTATATTTATACTATAGATACATCCACTGGAACTATGACCCCTTTGGGAGATACTGGAAATGCTTTAGGAATCTGGTTAGCCATTGATAGTGCTGGAAATGCATTTATGGCAGATATATCAGATGATAATTTGTATTCAATCAGTCTTATTGACGGTGTAGGGACATTGGTCGGTCCACTGGGAATTGATATAAATTTTGCACAGGATGCTGACTTTGATCCGGATACCGATATTTTATATATGGCTGCCTATACAGGTGGTGGAACCAACCAGTTTGCTTCTGTTGATACTGCTACAGGAGCTGCGACTCCTCTAGGAACTGTCAATGCTG
>JAHEHC010000036.1 GCA_024644805.1 Flavobacterium sp.
AATGGCCTCTTCAGTTGCATCAAGTGCAATATGTTGTTTTGCCAGCATCTTTGTCACACCTTTAAGTTGCAGTCCGACGATCTTTTTAATGTCGTCTCTGGACAATGGAGTGAACATGATGATATCATCAATCCTATTTAGGAACTCAGGTCTAACAGTTTGTTTCAATAAACCGGTGACCTCTATTTTGGCACTTTCCATGGCGGTATCAATATCCTTGAGGGAATCAAACTTTTCTTGTATGATATGACTTCCCATGTTGCTGGTCATAATGATCACGGTGTTCTTGAAATCAGCTACACGCCCTTTATTATCTGTCAATCGACCCTCATCCAGCACTTGCAACAATATATTGAAGGTGTCGGGATGGGCCTTTTCAATTTCATCCAAAAGGATTACAGAATAGGGTTTGCGTCGTACCGCCTCGGTTAATTGTCCACCTTCATCATAACCAATATAACCGGGAGGCGCTCCAACCAATCGACTCACACTATGTCGCTCCTGATATTCACTCATATCGATCCGGGTCATGGCATTTTCATCATCGAACATGTATTCAGCGAGGGCCTTGGCCAATTCGGTCTTACCCACACCGGTAGTTCCTAAGAACAGGAAAGTCCCAATGGGTTTCTTTTCATCTTGTAAGCCAGCCCGACTTCTGCGAATGGCATCACTGACAGCGGTAATAGCCTCATCCTGACCTATGACCCGCTTATGAAGATCATCCTCCAGTTTTAATAGCTTTTCACGATCGCTTTGAAGCATCTTTGAAACTGGTATGCCGGTCCATTTTGCAACCACCTCAGCGATGTCCTCATTGGTAACTTCTTCTTTGATCAGATTGCCCCCTTTTTGATCTTCCGCGAGTTTCTTTTCAAGGTCAGATAGCGCCTCATGAGCTTCTTTGATCTTCCCATAGCGCAATTCGGCAACACGACCAAAATTTCCATCTCTCTCGGCTTTTTCAGCTTCCAGTTTGTATTCTTCGATATCTTTCTTGATATTTTGAATCGCATCCACAATTTCTTTTTCACTTTTCCATTTTGCGTGAATCGCATTTCTTTCCTCCTTTAAATTGGCCAGATCCGATTGAAGAGATTTTAGCTTTTGTTCGTCCTTTTCTCTCTTAATGGCTTCAATTTCAATTTCAAGTTGCATGATCTTTCTGTCCATCACATCCAACTCTTCCGGTTTTGAATTGATCTCCATACGCAATTTTGCAGCAGCTTCATCCATGAGATCAATAGCCTTATCAGGCAAGAATCTGTTAGTGATATATCGTTGAGACAACTCTACAGCAGAAATGATCGCATTGTCCTTGATCCTTACTTTATGATGGGTCTCATATTTTTCTTTGATACCCCTTAGGATCGAGATAGCACTTTCGGTATCTGGTTCATTAACCATAACCTTTTGGAATCGGCGTTCCAATGCTTTATCCTTTTCAAAATATTTTTGATACTCATCCAGGGTAGTGGCTCCAATCGCTCTTAATTCGCCTCTGGCCAATGCCGGTTTCAATATGTTGGCTGCATCCATAGCTCCTTGACCGCCACCAGCTCCAACCAGTGTGTGGATCTCATCGATGAATAGAACGATATTGCCATCGCTCGACGTTACTTCCTTGATCACAGCTTTCAGACGCTCTTCAAACTCACCTTTGAATTTTGCACCGGCGATCAATGCTCCCATATCCAATGAGAATATCTGTTTGTCCTTCAGGTTTTCAGGAATATCCCCGGCAATGATACGGTGCGCCAATCCTTCTGCTATAGCGGTTTTCCCGGTCCCGGGTTCGCCAACCAGCATCGGATTGTTCTTGGTTCGTCTGGAAAGGATCTGTAGAATCCTTCTGATCTCCTCATCTCGTCCAATGACCGGATCCAATTTTCCATCTGAAGCCAATTGATTTAAATTCCTTGCATATTTATTTAAGGAATTGTAGGTGTCTTCAGCACTCTGCGAGGTCACTCTATTTCCTTTGCGCAGTTCATCTATGGCTGTTCTTAGCCCCTTTTCAGTTACACCAAGGTCTTTCAGGCTCTGAGAGATCGTGCTTTTCGATTTGAATATAGCCAATAACAAATGTTCGATTGACACATATTCATCTTTCATTTTCTTAGCTGTGATACTGGCATCGTTCAGGGTTTTCCCCGCCTCCCTTGATAACATGATCTCACCACCGGAAACCTTAGGGAAAGATTCCAGTTGCTTGTTAAGTATTTGTTTGAACATGTCCACATTCACATTGAGTTTCTTCAATATGAATGGAGTAGCATTTTCATCAATTTCGAAGATAGCTTTGAGTATATGCTCATTTTCGATCTGCTGATGTTCCATGCCTTGTGCAAGTTGCTGTGCCTGTTGTAAGACTTCTTGCGATTTTATAGTATAATTATTGAAATTCATAGTATTATTTTTTAGAACATATTTCAATTTTTGAACCAAACCGAATAAAAGACAAAATGTCTGAAAAACAACGAGTTTCATAGACAAAATGTCGGATGGAAAAAATTAAAAACGGATTAGTGTAACACATGTTACGCTACAAAATAAAGTCGTTTTATAATTTTACGATTAGAAATAAAAGACCATGGCTTATCTAAATTTATTTTTCAGTTGGTTTTCTTCATCAAAGCTGGATGATAAAGAACTGCCTTGGATCGATCTGAACAGATTGGATCAATTGGATTCCATTATCAAAGAATCAAACGGGAGGATCATGATCATTTTTAAGCACTCCACCCGATGTGGGATCAGTAGAATGGTATTAAAGGATTTTATACGGAAATATGCCTTAAATGAAGAGTCTGCCAAGTTGTTCTACCTCGATATTTTCAGTTATAGAGAACTTTCAAATGAACTGTCCATTCGATTTGGAATTGTTCATGAAAGTCCTCAAATTATTGTGATAAAAGATGGTGAAGTGATCCATCATGCTTCGCACTATATGATCGACGCTGAAAAACTCAATGAATTTGGATCTATTGACGCCTAAGAGCTAAGGTCGTATTGAATGGTCTTTTAGAATTTCTTTGAGTTGCAACTTAACATCTTCAGCGGCATCCAAAAGCATTTGGGCATCATTTGGAAAATGAACAAACCGATTGACGATCAAGATTCGATCCTGGTCAGTCAAAGCTCTTTTATCGCCATAATAGGTTGCAAAAGCATGCTCGAAAATAAACTCACTGGCCAATGGATGTCGATTCATATCCCTGTTCTTTTGAAGATCTCTATAGATAACATCTCCTCCTACGAAAACAGATTTGGTCTGTGTGGTTATTATTATGTCGGCTGATACTGTTTCATAAGTATCGATCTTAATTGGATCGCCATTATCATCATGTACTATATTACCATTGCGGTCTCTTTTGTATTCCCAACCGGTCTTGATCTCCTTTTCTCTGTGATATTCCTTTTCTGAAATTCGTTCCGGAGAAAAGTCAATGGTCCTGAAATTCAGCAGAATCTCAAAATTGTATTGAATTCCATTTTGGAGCTCGCTATGGTACTCGGTCCAGAAATCATCCAACCCATAGGTGTTGAAGTTGAGCAGATCCCTTTCCAACTGATAGGGAATGATCTGAAAGGTATCATTCTGTAGCGATACCATTATAAAATCAGTCCCCAGAAAATGGGAATCATCCATCAGCCTTTTACTGTCCTTGTAATTTGGATGAATATCGATTATTTCACAATAAACGGTATATGCTTTTCTGTAATCCATAGTGTTATCATGGCTCATCAGACGATGTCCTTCATCATATAGAAAGGTCAGATATTCATTGCGAGATTCTAAGATCTGATCGCTATAATCTACTATAGGTAATTTTGCATTTCTGCCTAATGATCCGATATATAGTGGTAACAATGGACGCAGTAGGGTTTGTCTCTCTTCAAGGCCGTAATTTAAATAATACAATTCTCTTGTGTGAAAGATCTTATTGTCTTTTTCAAGAAATGCAATGTGTTGTAGATCTTCATTAACTGCTTTTTTGAAAGCCTCCTCCAGGAGCAGTATGTGTGTGTCGACCTTATCAGAGTTTCTGTTCTTCTGAATTTTTTTTACTGCGATCTCAATGGCCTTATCGTAGTTTCCCTGAGATATGAATTTTTGATTTCGCTTTACACTATTGCAACCTGTCAGTAAAAATCCTAATATTAAATATACCCATAGCTTTTTCATAATGAGCTTAATTTGTTATCAGATAAATTACAATAGTGATGCCAAAGATCTATTCTCTGGCCGGAAGTATCTTCCCAGTACATTTTCCAAACCCCAATCTAAGTCCATCTTTTTCACAATAAGCCCTCATAATGACCGTATCATGATCGTTGATGAATTTTCTTTGAGAACCATCCTTCAATGTTATAGGATTTTGGCCCCTCCAGCTCAGTTCCAACATAGAACCGTAAGAATCTTTAGTAGGACCTGAAATGGTACCGCTTCCCATCATGTCACCCGATCTTACATTACATCCATTTACAGTGTGATGTGTTAGCTGTTGTGCCATAGACCAATACATATATTTGAAATTGGATCTGCTCACTATGGTTTCTTCAGCATTTTCGGGTTGAATACCCACTTGCAATTTGATATCAATATTCATGTTGGATCCTTGCTGCAGATAGGGTAGTGGTGTTGGTATCTGTTCAGGACCACTGGTTCTGAACGGTTCTAAGGCATCAAGAGTGACGATCCAAGGCGAGATGGTAGAAGCAAAGTTCTTTCCAAGGAATGGTCCCAATGGAACATATTCCCAGGCTTGAAGATCACGTGCACTCCAATCATTGAACAGCACCAATCCAAAAATATAATCTTCAGCCTCATCGATCTTCACACGTTGACCAAGATTATTAGCATCAGTTGTGATGAATGCCATTTCCAGTTCAAAGTCCAGGAGTTTTGATGGCCCAAATCCAGGCACACCATCTTCCCCGGGCTTACTTTGTCCAACAGGGCGTCTGACAGGAGTTCCCGATGGAATGATCGATGAGCACCTTCCATGATAGCCTATTGGTATATGGAGCCAGTTGGGCAATAATGCATTTTCAGGATCCCTGAACAATGACCCTACATTGGTGGCATGTTCCTTACTCGCATAGAAATCTGTATAATCATAGACCGTTACAGGAAGTTGCATTTCAATTTCATTCATGGTGAACAAGACCTGTTTTCTATGTTCGGCATGATCACGAAGAACTGGATTATCCTCTAAGAAAATATCTGAGATCCTATTTCTGACCAATCTCCAGGTCTTTCTGCCATCACTGATGAAATCATTCAAGGTGTCTTGTAAAAAGATATCATCGGTCAGATCGATCCCTTTAAAATATCCCAATTGATGTAAAGCGCCAAGATCAATAGCGTAATCACCTATACGCGTTCCTATGGTAATGATGTCATCTCGGGTTAAAAAAACACCAAAAGGAATATTCTGAATGGGGAAATGGGAATGAGATGGAATGTCTATCCAAGATTTACGTGTTGGATCATTTGCTGTGAGTGGCATATTGTAAATTTAATGTTAGTAAATTCTTGATCAAAGATATAATTTTACTAATACTAAAGGAATGGATTTACTATTTTTGACGAATAATTTTTCAACAAAAAATCATGCAAAGAGACGAGCAGATATTTGAACTCATACAGGCGGAAGAAAACAGACAAATAAATGGTCTAGAACTCATCGCTTCAGAAAATTTTGTAAGTGATCAGGTTAGAGAGGCGGCAGGATCGGTATTAACCAATAAATATGCTGAAGGATACCCCGGAAAGCGCTATTATGGGGGGTGTGAGATCGTCGATGAAGTAGAGAATATAGCTATTGAGAGAGCCAAGACCCTTTTCAATGCTGAGTATGTTAATGTTCAGCCTCATAGTGGTTCCCAAGCCAATACAGCCGTATTTTCAGCGTGCTTGAATCCAGGCGATCCATTTTTGGGATTTGATCTTTCCCATGGTGGTCATCTCACCCATGGTTCTCCGGTCAATTTTTCCGGAAAATTGTACAAACCTCTCTTCTATGGTGTTGAAAAGTCAACGGGTCTGATCGATTATGATGTTGTAGAGGAGATCGCACATAAAGAACGTCCAAAGATGATCATAGCAGGGGCCTCTGCCTATTCCCGTGAATTCGATTACAAACGATTCAGAGCGATCGCCGATGAAGTTGGAGCTATCTTGTTGGCCGATATTGCTCATCCTGCCGGCTTAATAGCCAAAGGGATCATTGGTGACCCGTTGCCTCATTGCCACGTGGTTACGACAACAACCCATAAGACCTTGCGAGGCCCTCGAGGAGGAATGATCATGATGGGTAAAGATTTTGATAACCCGTTCGGTCTAAAATTAAAGAACGGCAATTTGAAAAAGATGTCTATGTTGCTCAATGCAGCTATTTTCCCAGGAAATCAGGGGGGACCTCTGGAACACATCATTGCAGCCAAAGCGATTGCATTTAGTGAGGCTCTTAGTGACGATTTCTTACATTATATGGTTCAGGTAAAGAAGAATGCCCAGTTGTTGGCAAAGGCTTTTATGCAAAAGGAATATGATGTTATATCCGGAGGAACCGACAATCATATGTTGCTAATCGATCTACGCAATAAGGGAATTAGCGGAAAAGATGCTGAAGAAGCTCTTGGAAAGGCCAATATCACTGTGAATAAGAATATGGTACCATTCGATGATAAATCTCCTTTTGTTACCAGTGGTATCAGAGTTGGTACTCCGGCCGTCACAACCCGTGGACTCGTTGAGAGCCATATGATGATTGTAGTCGATCTGATCGATGAGGTTATCAACAATCATAATGATGATTCAGTTTTAGAATCGATTGCGATAAAGGTAAAAGACCTGATGGCAGGTAGACCGTTATTCAATTATTAAAATTGATCGGCTAAAAAAATGGTGTTAAATGGGATTTTCAGTTGATGATCATCGATCCATCAATTTTAGTCATCAGTTGGGAATACTGTACTTTCATAAGCTCCTGCATCGGGATTGGAAGCATTTCTCATGGTTCCGTTCAGATCCTCAAAAGGCAGAACACCCCCTAAACCAATTCCATCTGCTCCTGATGTTCCAGTCTCAATATTCAAATTGTTAAACTCTGTGTCCTGAAAAACAGGGTCAATATTGAGCACACAAGCAGAATATAAATTGGAATTCATGAAGTTATAGTTGGGATCATCATTGAAATCTCCATTGGGATCCTCAAAACGGATCAGACAATTCTTAAAGTTGAAATTAAAAGCTGCTGATTGATCTTCGATCAATCCCAATTCTCTGCTTTCATTTCCATAGATGATGCAATTGGTGAAATCGGCCTGGATCAGGTCCGCAACTACAGTCTCGTTTTCACTGATCTGCAATGCATTATCGATAATGACAGCAGGGAATAATCTGAAACTATTATTCCAGTAATTCCCAAAAGTTGAATGATTGAAAACATATTTTCCGCCTAGGGAACAGGCCAAAGATACCTGACCGCTATTGTTAATGACCATATTCTCTCCATACACATCCCCGGTTCGGGCCAAGAGTCCTACATTCGAACTATTGTATATCTGAACATTCTTCATCGTGAGAGTTCGATCACCGTCATTGCTATCCATTAGGATACCCACTACCGAGTTCTTGATGGTCGTAAAACTGAATTCATGGTCGGTGCTACCCTGGGTGAGCCATATGGTTCCCCATTGTCCTGGCACATCTGAGAAATCAGGTTCCAGGCGATCTCCCTCAAAGATTACTTCATTTTCAAGCAATAATGGATCGACACTTCGTTCCCCATTCACTTTCATGGAACCACCATCAGCTACCAAGATCCCACTGTTGGCATGGAAATGAACTCTGGCTCCGGCATCGATCGTTAAAGTCTTATCTAGAGCTACAGCAGCATAGCCATAGATCACATAGGGTTTTTCATTGGTAAAATTCAATTCATCATCTTCGAGGAAGAATCCCTCTATCAGGATATCCTCTCCATCCTCATTCATACCGAGATTAAGGGTCTCAATAGTCCCGTCACTATACTGTTCGGGAAAAAGAAAAATAGCATCCTGGACCAGTGTTACCAGATCGACATCCTGCTGATTTCCGCCGGTGTCAAATAGGATCTTATCGGTATAGAGAAAAGCATTCTCCGGATTGGGGTAATTTTCGATATCGATGGTTGTTTCAATAAAAACAAAAATACTGTCGTTGGACAGGATCTGAATATCTTCAAAGGTCTTACCAGGAATCCCATCTACATTCAAACGATAATTTGAGGATTCTCCCTCAGCCAATCGTATGGTTGGAATATTGATATCCTCATCACTTCTGTTATAGACCTTGAGGTTATAGGTGCTGGATCCAATATTGGTGAAGATGGTGTCAAGATACACTGTATCTTTTGAGAACTCTAAATTTCCTGTACTTGGAACACTTTCAAAATCATTTCTACAAGAGCTCCAGAAAACCAGGCAACACATCAATGCCAAACCGTATATATACTTCATTAATCAAAAATTTTCAGTAAAAATATAACTTTTTAGCCTACAAATTATTGTTAGGGATAATTGTTTTTGAATTTTGGTTGAATTTACACATTTTGTTTTTAAGGACTAATAATTGATATACACAAAACTGATAAATGCCTCAGGAAATTGTGGGTCATTTAGTTGTAGCACATAATAATAAAGTCCAGTTGGAACGGGATTGCCATCAAATAGAAGTCCTTCGTTTGTAATACCATCCCAAAAACCATCCTCCTGATAACCTCTATAGATCAAATTACCCTCACGGCTGTAGATCAACAATTCAAAGTCTGGAAAAACGTTCAAGAGTCCACTGATCTCAAACTCATCATTTATTCCATCCCCGTTTGGTGAGAACCCCTGGGGTATGAATGGCTCACAATTCTCAGTGCCAATTAGAAAAGAAGAAATGGTAAAACAAATCTCATTCTCCAATCTTACAAAGATCTCCTGTGGGTCGCTGGTATTCTGAAAAGCACCTGGATCTGATATTGGATCTATATTTGCTCTTGCATTTTCTTCTGATGTGAAATACTGTATTAGATCATCATCATTGGTCGATATCAACTCATTTTGGATGGTAAGATCAAAAAAAGCACTATCAAAACCCTGATCACACGCAACAAGATCGGGTAGTGGTTCGATAGGGGGGATACTTCCAAATTCAACCATTACTTCAAAGTCATTGTTGAATTCATCGAGCTCTTCAACAATACCATTGCCATTACCAATATCATCGACCACAGCCATTAGATAAAAAATGTCAGGGATGCCTTCAGGAATTGTGATCTCAATGAAATTAGTTGCAGATCCACCAGCTATAATTATCCCATCGGTTTGGTCTTGCCCGATTAGTTGATCGTCTGCATAGAAGGCTATTGGAGTCCCTGATGGAAGGGGTCCGGATCCATCGGTATTATATACGGTATATTCGATCGCCAGTTCCCGTTGTCGGCAGGCGTACAATTCATTATCTATGCTTATCGTAGCATCTGGCAGAGGGCAAATAATGACCTCAATTTGGAAGTAATCCACAACATGACAATCACCATTTTCCACTCGGATATATATGGTCTGCGGATTTGTGGTATTCTCATAGTTCTCAGGATCAGCAATCGGATTCTCATTACTTTCCGCATCATCTTCAGTTATATGGTAGGTGATAGAATTTTCGGGATCGATCATTTCAGTTGCCAGCGTTAGATCGAAGAGTTCAATTCCCAAAACATCACACAGCTCCAGATCTTCCAGTCCATCTGTAACGGGATAGATCAACAAAGAGAATTCCATGATGTATTCATTATTATCCTCATTGATCTCATCAATTATTCCCATACCAGTACCATCATCATCCACAAATGCTTTTAACAAAAAGTCTGGAGGGATATTTTGAGGTATGGTAACCGATATAGTAGCGCTTTCTGAACCATCGATTGGGATTTCTATTGTAGTTTCTGATTGTCCGATAAGTGTTGTATTGGCATAAAATGCGATGGGGGTATTGGCTGGTAAAACGGCGGTGCTGTTACTATTATAGACCGTGTAGCCGATATCGATATTTCTGTTTCCACATTCAGTTCCACCAATGATCGAATCCAACACAATAGTGGCGTCCGGTAGTTCTGTATTGAGAACCGTGATGATATTGTTTACCATGACCAGATCCTGGTTGGACGTTAATGTTATGGTTGCACTGGTATCTCCCGGGTTTATATGTTCTTCGATATTGTAGAAATCGATATCCATATTGTACAACTCACTGGAATTCGTGAAACTATTGGTGCCATTGAACGCGTTATCTTCTGGGTTCAACGGTGGATTACTGATCAGATTTCCATTGACCAACAGGGTTTCATTATTGGCAAGTGCAGCATCTCCTTCCCAGGCTAAAAATCCTATTTTAGCCCCTATATTATCCAGTACATAGAGATTGTCCAAAGTAATTGTGATCTCATTATCTACTTGAGACACACTATCCAAACCATCAAAAATATTTACTTGATTCAATGGAAGAGAAGCATCTTCATAAATAACCGTAACGGCCCACCCGCCAAAATAAGTGCTGTTCCCATCTGGAGGTGGACAATATTGAGAGCTGGTGTCGGGAATAAGGTCTTTTAAAGTATAGGTTCCATTGCCGTTTGCAGATATAAGATCGGTGATGTCGGCGAATGCTGCAAAATAGATATTATTGGGATTTAATTGGTAACTGAAAGTTCTTTCTGCAGTTATAGCAGTTTCATTCAATGTAACCTCAAAATCACCTGCCCCGGAACCTGCCCAGTATAGGTATGCAGCGATCAACTGCTGATCGGTTTGGAGTATTAGGTCGGCACTGCTTTCAGATAGTACTGTACAAATATTGCCCAATCCGTTTTCGATCTCATTTAAGGTATTGCCAAAGGCCAGATAGTCGTACTGACCATTAAATTGCTGATATAAGGAGATATCTTGCGAATAATGATTTGAAGATATGATTAAAAGAAGAGTTAGAATACTTTTCTGAAAGAACCCCATACCAATTTTTATTTCAATATACGAAATATTGTATTGGCTCTAATTCATTTTACGCAAAGAATGTCTAAAGATCTCTCTTTTTGAGAATTAAGTAGGACCAATAGATGAAAAGAGCGGTCCAAATAAGAACAATAAACACCGTAAGAGCCTGAACATCATAGTTCTTATCGAAGCTCTCACCCAGCTGATTGGCAGCAGATTGTACAGCTCCTAAACGGGTAAAGGGTTCTTTTATCAGATTTGACATGGAGGCCAAAGGAAAAAATTGCGTAACCGATTCAGCAATATCAGTACCCTTGAAGAATTTCCATTTTAATAGTCCGTAGATAATATTTTCTGCAATGCTCCAGATAAGTAGAAATCCAAGTGCGAATGCCGATCGTTTGACCAGAACTCCAAGGAATAAACAAAATGAGAAGAAACCTATCAATTTGATGAAATAAGCAAACAAATATTCAAGATCACTGAAAACGATTCCGATCTCATTGTAATCAGAGAAGCTTAGTCCAAGAATCAAGGAAACAATAAATACAAATATAGTAGATATGACCGCAAATGCAATTACTGTTAGGAATTTTGAAAGCACGAATTCCCTTTTACTCAATCCGTCGATCAGGTTCTGTTTTAAGGTCCTGTGGCTGTATTCATTGGCCATCATCGAAACAATGACTATGGCAAGGAAAAGTTTCAGTATCGCCGCTACCCAGGTATTGAAATGCCAAATAAATGGAAAATTGAATATACCCTGATCTGCAATTCTGAAATTGATACCCCCAAACTTGAATTCAATAGAAGCTATTAGGGCTATAAAGGTAATCAGTATAAAATACACCAACGAAATGACCTTGGCCGATTTGTTATACTTTAATTTATGGAGTTCTATGGTTAATAATCGGATCATGGTCAGTTCAGGTTTTTGGTAATTTCAAGGAATTGTTCTTCAAGGCTTTCTTTTCTGTGTACCATATAGGAAAGATGAATTCCTTTCTCAAACAGGTATCGGTTCAGATCGGAGCCGTCCAATGGTTCCTTTAAGTAAGCAACAAGTTGATCGCCTTCAGATTTGATCTCACCAAATTTGTCATGTCCTTCAAGGCATGATTTAAGTTTTTCCAAATCGACGCACTTCAAGGTGAAGAATCCATGACTGGCATTCATATTCTCCACACTTCCTGAATACAGGCTCTTTCCCTTTCTCAAAATGACCACATGAGAACATACCTTTTCCACTTCATCGAGAATGTGTGAAGCCAAAAGAATGGTAGTCCCACTGGCTGCGATCTTCTTTATGATCTCCCTGATCTGATGAATTCCTTCAGGATCTAGTCCATTCGTAGGTTCGTCAAGTATCAGGATCTCCGGGTCATTCAACAAGGCTGATGCTATAGCCAAACGCTGTTTCATTCCCAATGAGAAGGTCCTGAATTTATAATCTTTTCTTTCGAGCAGACCGACCAGATCCAGTTTTTCGTCCACTTTTTCGGTGGTCACTCCTTTGATCTTACATACGAGATTCAAGTTCTGTGCAGCAGTCATGTAGGGATAGAAATTGGGACGTTCGATGATGGCCCCGACTTTCTTTAAGGCGTCATGGGTCGATCCCGATCCGTCAAACCAATGAAAATTTCCATCTGTTCTGTTAACTACGTTCAATACAATTCCCAAGGTGGTCGATTTACCGCTTCCGTTGGGTCCGAGGATGCCATATACGTTTCCTTTTTTAATGGTTATCGATAAATTATCGACTGCCGTAATGGGTCCGAATTTCTTGGTGAGATTTGTTAGTGTAAGTATTTGCTGCACTATCCAATGATTAAGGTTAGAATGAAAGTATGACGAGTCAATTCGAATTTTGTTACAAAATTTGCGAAAGAGGTCCTCTAAAAAACATCAGATTTTTAGTTTTTTCTTACGAAGTTCAAAGTTTTGACCCAGGTATACCTTACGAACCATTTCGTCATTGGCTAATTCTTCTGGGATACCATGTTTAAGGATGCTTCCTTCAAACATCAAATAGGTCCGATCAGTAATTGCCAATGTTTCCTGAACGTTATGGTCGGTGATCAGAATTCCGATATTCTTAGTGGTCAAACGGGCAACTATGCGCTGAATATCTTCTACTGCAACTGGATCGACTCCGGCAAAGGGTTCATCCAGTAAGATAAAATGTGGATCGGTAGCCAATGCTCTTGCGATCTCTGTCCTTCTACGCTCACCACCACTCAATAGATCCCCTCTATTCTTACGGATATGGCCTAGACCAAACTCATCGATAAGACTTTCCATTTTCTCTTTTTGCTCGTTTTTACTGAGTGATGTTAGCTGAAGAACACTCAATATATTATCTTCTACACTTAACTTTCTGAATACAGACGCTTCCTGTGCAAGATACCCAATACCGTTTTGAGCCCTTTTGTACATAGGGTATTTGGTAATTTCATTATTGTCTAAAAATATTTTACCTCCATTGGGTTTGATCAGTCCCACGATCATGTAAAAACAAGTCGTTTTTCCGGCACCATTCGGTCCCAATAATCCAACGATCTCACCTTGCTCGACCTCAACAGTCACATTTTTGACCACTTCACGGCCTTTATAGGATTTCGTAAGGTCTTCAGCTTTTAGCTTCATAGACAATAATATAAATTGATAATTGCTTCGTCCAAAGTACAAATAAATATCATATTGGACTTTAAAATAACAAAATGTTAACCTTGAATATAGTACTCAAATAATACAATGATTTAGGTTTTGTTTTTCTTTAATTCCCTCTTGTTCTGCCTTCGGATCACGCCTTTTGAAATGAAGATACTAACCTCATATAAAATAACAACAGGAATGGTCACAATAACCTGACTGGCTATATCCGGAGGGGTTATAATTGCTGAGATTATCAGAACAATGACCAAGGCAAATTTCCTGTACTTCCGGAGAATTTCCGGGGTCACCAATCCGACCTTGGTAAGAATGTAAATGACAATGGGGAGCTCAAAAATCAATCCACTGGCCAATGCAGAAGCTCTGACCAAAGAGATATAACTGCTCAGGTCAAAATCATTGAATACTTCCTGACTCACTTGATAGGATCCCAAAAAGTTAATGGATAATGGAGTGACTACATAATAACCGAATAGAACACCAATAAAGAATAAAAAGGAGGCTATCAGGATGAAACCCTTTGAAGATTTTCGTTCCTTGTCTCTAAGTCCCGGGCTGATAAATTTCCATAGTTCAAAAAGAACATAGGGAAAAGCCAATATAAATCCTGCAGTGATCGAAGTCCAGATATGAGCTGAAAACTGACCGGCCATGGTTCTACTTTGAATTCTGAATGGTAGTTCGGAAAAACAGAAACTATCCTTGAATCCGATATTTCTCGCAATATTGCAGAGTAATTTGTATGTGGGAAAATCGGCCTTTTTAGGTCCAAATAGAATAACATCGAAGATAAAATCTTTTGCGATAAATGCAATTGTACCAAATAGGACAATGGCAAAAGTCGAACGTATGAGATGCCATCTTAGTTCTTCAAGATGGTCGAGGAACGACATTTCTTTTTCAGGATTCTTCTCTTTTAGATTTTTGACCATATTAGATCACGCCTTCTTTAGTAAGGTTGTGAATATGAACTACTCCACAATAACATCCGTTATCGTCACAGAGTAATTGCGTGATGTCAAATTTATCCATTAATTCAATAGCTTCGACAGCCATTGCTCTATAAGATATCGTTTTCGGATTTTTAGTCATGATGTCCTTGGCGGTCAATCCTGTAAAATTATCGGCTTTGGTAAGCATTCTACGGAGATCACCATCGGTAATGATCCCAACAATTTTATTGTTCTCCACAACAGCAGTAACACCCAATAATTTTTCGGTGATCTCAACAATCACATCCTTGACATCGGTATCGGGATGAACCTGTGGTTTTTCATTGAGTTCGGTAAGATCGCTCACCCTCAGATACAATTTCTTGCCTAAAGAACCTCCAGGATGGAATTTGGCAAAATCCTTACTGGAAAAGCCTCTCAGATCCAACAGGCACATAGCCAAAGCATCACCAATAACAAGCTGAGCTGTTGTGCTGGTAGTAGGCGCCAGGTTATTGGGGCAGGCCTCTTTTTCAACGAAAGCATTCAGAACGAAATCGGCTTGTTTCCTTAAAAATGAATCTCCGTTCGATGTGATCGCTATGATCTTATTGCCTCTTACTTTGATCAAGGGTACCAGAACTTTAATTTCCGGAGTGTTTCCACTCTTAGAGATACAGATCACGGTATCGTGCTCTAAAATGGTTCCAAGATCTCCATGAATAGCATCTGCCGCATGCATGAAAATTGCAGGAGTCCCAGTCGAATTTAAAGTGGCAACGATCTTCGTCGCTATAATGGCACTCTTTCCAATACCGGTTATGATTACTCTGCCATCCGAATTATATATATATTCAACTGCAGCAGCAAACTCATGGTTAACCAGAGACGCCAGGTTCGCAATGGCCTCACTTTCAGTTTCGATTGTTTTTTTTGCTACTGTGATTATTTGATCTTGCTTGTTCAAACCGATAACATTTTTTTATTTGTAACTATTTCAGAAATTACTATCTTTAGATATCAAATGATTTATTATTTGAATTTCTGTTATTAGTAATAAGATACAGTTTTGTTAAATTGGTTGCAAAATTACAATTGTTCCTTAGTTATTACAATTTTAATTTCCCTAACCTTAGTATAAAATCATATTGCAGACTAGTTTGTCCATAGAGAATATGTATGATGTTTTAAAGAAGTTCTTTGGGTTCTCAAAATTCAAAGGTCTTCAGGAAGAGGTTATTAAGAGTGTTTTGAACAAACACAATACCTTCGTGATCATGCCAACGGGCGGTGGAAAGTCATTATGCTTTCAATTGCCTGCCCTGATGGAATCGGGAACAGCCATTGTCGTATCACCATTGATCGCATTGATGAAAAATCAGGTGGATGCCCTTAGAGCGATATCCTCAGAAGAGGGAATTGCCCATGTACTTAATTCCTCACTCAATAAGACCCAGGTCAAAAAGGTAAAGAGTGATATGACCCATGGAATTACAAAACTCTTATATGTAGCTCCTGAATCCTTGACCAAAAAAGAGAATATAGAATTTTTAAATTCAGTGAGAATTTCTTTCGTGGCTATTGATGAGGCTCACTGCATCAGTGAATGGGGGCATGATTTCAGACCGGAATACAGAAACCTAAGGAGCATCATCGATCGTATTGGAGATAATATACCCATCATTGGACTCACTGCTACAGCGACTCCAAAGGTTCAGGAAGATATTCTAAAGAATCTCGGTATTCAAGATGCCAACACCTTTAAGGCCTCTTTTAATAGACCAAACCTCTACTATGAGGTAAGACCCAAGACCAAGAGTGTGGATGAGGACATCATACGATTCATCAAAAAGAATGATGGAAAAAGTGGAATCGTTTA
>JAHEHC010000134.1 GCA_024644805.1 Flavobacterium sp.
GGTTATCCGGGGTATTTCCTGATCGTACAGGACTTTATCAGTGAAGCGAGGAAAATGGGAGTCTCTGTTGGACCCGGAAGAGGTTCGGCAGCTGGTAGTGCGGTCGCTTATTGTCTTGAGATCACCAATATCGATCCGATCGAATACGACCTGCTCTTTGAGCGATTCCTGAATCCGGATCGGATCAGTATGCCGGATATCGATATCGATTTCGATGATGAAGGTCGTGGTAAGGTGATGGATTACGTGATCCAAAAATACGGTAGCAATCAGGTGGCACAGATCATCACCTACGGCACCATGGCAGCAAAATCGTCGATCAGGGACACCGCCAGAGTCTTGGACCTGCCTTTAAATGATGCTGATCGTATTGCAAAATTGATCCCCAACATGACCAAATTGAACAAGATATTCGGCATGGAGGAATCGGAACTCAGAAATCATTTCAGAAGTGATGAAATTCCAAAGCTCAATGAACTATTGAATCTCTCTGAAGGTGAAGATCTCGAGGCTGAAACGATCAAACAGGCCAAGATACTGGAAGGATCGGTGAGAAATACCGGTATTCATGCCTGTGGGGTGATCATAACTCCGGACGATATCACCAATCATGTGCCCATAGCTACCGCCAAGGACTCCGACCTGTATGTGACTCAATTCGACAACTCGGTGGTAGAAAGCGCCGGACTGTTGAAAATGGATTTCCTCGGACTTAAAACATTGACCCTGATCAAGGATTCGGTCAAATTGGTAAAGCTGAAACATGGAGTGACTCTGGATCCCGACAAATTCGATCTGGACGATGGAAGGACATTTGAATTGTTTCAGCACGGAGAGACCGTAGGGATATTTCAGTATGAATCGGCTGGAATGCAAAAATACCTGAAGGAACTGAAACCCAATTCATTTGCAGACCTTATTGCTATGAACGCCCTGTACCGACCGGGGCCATTGGAATACATCCCCAGTTTTATCAGAAGAAAGAACGGGGAAGAGGACATCAAATATGATCTTCCGGTCATGGAGGAGATCCTCAAGGAGACCTATGGGATCACCGTCTATCAGGAGCAAGTGATGCTATTGTCCCAAAAATTGGCCGATTTCACCAAAGGTGAAGCCGATGTACTTAGAAAGGCTATGGGTAAGAAGCAAAAATTGGTGCTTGACAAGATGAAACCAAAATTTATCTCCAATGCCGAGGCAAAGGGTCACGATCCGGAGAAGTTGGAGAAGATATGGAAGGACTGGGAGGCATTCGCCAGTTATGCTTTCAACAAATCCCACTCTACCTGTTATGCCTGGATCGCCTATCAGACAGCCTATTTGAAAGCCCATTATCCGGCCGAATATATGGCTGCTGTGCTATCCAATAATATGAATGACATCAAGCAGGTGACCTTTTTCATGGAAGAGTGCAAACGAATGGGACTGGAGGTCCTCGGACCCGATGTTAACGAATCCTACTACAAGTTCACGGTGAATGATGAGGGAGCCATTCGTTTTGGAATGGGAGCTGTCAAAGGTGTGGGAGGTAATGCTGTGAACACCATCGTTGAAGAACGGAAAAAAGGTAAATACAAATCGGTGTTCGATCTGGCCAAGCGGATCGATCTTAGAGCAGCCAACAAGAAGGCCTTTGAAGGATTGGCCTTAGCTGGCGGATTCGACAGTTTCAATGCCCATAGGGCACAGTATTTCCATCCCGACGAACAAGGAAATCTATTCATTGAGAAGGTACTGCGATATGCATCGAGATTTCAGGAATCTCAGAACTCATCTCAGGTCAGTCTGTTTGGTGAATCCAGTGAGGTACAGATACCGGAACCCGAGGTGCCACCATGTGATGAATGGGGAACCATGAAAAAGTTGAAATTGGAAAAAGAGGTGGTTGGGATCTATATCTCAGGTCATCCATTGGATGATTATCAAACCGAATTGAATGCCTTCTGTAATTGCAAGGTGTCTGACTTCTATGATTTGGAGAATTATTTAAATCGGGAGTTGTGTTTTGGGGGAATAGTGGGAGATGTTCAGCATAGGGAGTCCAAGAAAGGAAAAGGTTGGGCCTTATTCACGGTAGAGGATTATGACGACAGTTTCGAATTCAAAATATTTGGAGAGGAATACTTGAAATTCAGACATTTTCTGGTGCCCAACTCCTTTATCTATGTGAGGGCATTTGTTCGAGAAGGCTGGGTAGATCGTGAAACCGGAAAGAAAGGGGCTCCACGATTGCAATATTCGGGTATGCAGATGCTTCAGGATGTGATGGACAAACAGGCCAAAAAACTAACCATTCAATTGCCTATAGAAGGAATTCAAAAGAAAAGAATAGCCACTTTAAAAAAAATGTTACGGAAACACAAAGGCGACAAACAATTGCAATTTGTGATCTATGAGATGGAGGATAAATTAAAGCTCACCATGCCGAGTAGAACCCAGAAGGTAAAGATATCAAAAGAACTTCTGACCGCTCTTGAGGAACAAGAACTGAGATTCAGGCTGAATTGAAAAATAGACAGTATAACTATAAAAATTGATGATGGTGGTATTGTGTTTTCTAATACAACGGGTGTAAGGTTTGGTGTAATTTTTGACTACCTTTGCATAACAAAAAATAATTATTATGGCATTAGAAATAACAGACGCGAATTTTGAAGACACCGTATTAAAAAGTGATAAACCGGTATTAGTAGATTTTTGGGCAGCTTGGTGCGGACCTTGCCGAATGGTAGGACCCATCATCGAAGAATTAAGTAACGATTATAACGGAAAGGCCGTAGTTGGTAAAGTAGATGTTGATGCCAATCAGCAGTTTGCCGCTAAGTACGGAGTGAGAAACATCCCAACTGTTTTGGTATTCCAAAATGGAGAAGTAGTTGGAAGACAAGTGGGTGTTGCTCCTAAGAATGTATATGCTGAAGCATTGGATTCTCTACTTAATTAGAAATTTAAGCATATTGAATAGTTAAAGGTTTGTCTGTTAGGCAGACCTTTTCTATTTTAGGGCAATGGATATTCAGAAGGAAATAAACGAGATCATTGGGTTTAAGAACCTGGAATTGCTGGCACATCAAGTAGTGGAAGGATTTATTTCCGGTCTGCATAAGAGTCCGTTTCACGGATTTTCTGCCGAATTTGCTGAACATAAGATCTACAATCAGGGGGAAAGCACCAAGCACATCGATTGGAAGCTCTATGCACGAACCGACAAATTATTCACCAAACGATATGAGGAGGAGACCAATCTTCGGTGTCATCTGATCATCGATAACAGTTCTTCCATGCATTATCCTGCGATCAAGGAGTACAATATCAATTCCCTGAACAAGATCAGTTTCTCGGTGTTGGCATCTGCTGCTATCATGGACCTTTTGAAACGCCAGAGGGATGCTGTGGGATTGAGTATTTATAGTGATGTCTACGAATATTTTTCTTCAGAAAAAGGAAGTGAACGCCATCATCAGATGCTATTGGATAAACTGAACAGGGTCCTGATCCAGACCAAAAAAGAAAAAGGGACCAAGACCTATACCTATTTGCATGAGATCGCCGACAAACTGAAGCGAAGGTCGATGGTGTTCTTATTCACCGATATGTTCCAAAGCGATCTGGAGGCCAAGAAATTATTTGAGGCTTTACAGCATTTGAAGTACAATAAGCATGAGGTGATCCTGTTCCATGTATATGACCGGGACAAGGAGATAGAATTTGGATTTTCGAACAAGCCCAGACGCTTTGTTGATGTAGAGACTGGTGAGCATATCGATCTGTATGCCGAGAATATCAAGGAGAACTATGAAGAGGCTATCGAAGCGTATTTCAGAGCTTTAAAACTGCAATGCGGACAGTACCGGATAAAGTATGTTCCGGTAGATATACAGGGTGATTTCACGACTATTTTGACCACTTATTTGATCGAGCGCCATAAGTTTGGAGGGTAGAAATTGTGATTCGTGAGTTGTGAATTGTTTTCAGGTTACTTCGAACTTTTAATTTGGGTTTCTTTTCCGAAGAATATAGATACAAAAGCTTTGAGATTCAGGAATCCGTGGAAGGATTCCGCAAAGTTTTGTATTCGGTTTTTGGCATAACCAAAAAATTCCTGGGAAAAGTGTCATTTTTTTTAGTTCGTTTCTTTTGGACAAGCAAAAGAAATGAACAGGAAATATAACTGCTTAATTGACACGTAATCGGGCAGTTTATTTTTTATAATAATTTATTTGTTACAACTAAAAATGGTGCTATATTTGCCCCCGCCTAGGCAATTGTAGTTTGCTTCGGCGGACAAGCATTGTCCATATTGAAATAATGAATACTACGGTCTGGTAGTTCAGTTGGTTATCCCGAGTACTCGGGACTGACTGTCACCAGAAAGCAAGTTCTTAAAAAAATGTTTTTTGTCTATATACTCATGAGTGAGGTTGACAGTTCGTTTTATATTGGTCAGACTAATGATCTGAATAAACGAATAGAATACCATAATCTCGGATTATCAAAATATACAAGTAGAAAGAAACCCTGGAAGGTTGTTTATTTTGAAAAATATAGCACAAGAAAAGAAGCTATTAAAAGAGAACGATTTCTTAAGAAACAGAGAAATAGTGATTTTTATAATAGTTTAATAGATAATTGGTCTGGTAGTTCAGTTGGTTATCCCGAGAACTCGGGACTGCCTGTCACAAAGACAAATGACACTAATAAACCAATTAAATAAAAACGGTCTGGTAGTTCAGTTGGTTAGAATACCTGCCTGTCACGCAGGGGGTCGCGAGTTCGAGTCTCGTCCAGACCGCAACCTAAGAAGTTGTGTTGTGACACGGAAACGTGTCAAGGTTAATGTAGTTAACCAATGAGAAGCTTTTCCTTAACGGAGAGGCTTTTTTTGTTTTGGGGTAAATCTACCAAAAAAGGTGTCTTTTAGACCAAAAAAGGGAGCAAAAAAGGTGCCCATTTTTTGTTAAAGGTGTGCAATTCGGGCATCAATTCGGTGCCCTTTTTCTTTTCTTGGAAAGCAATGGTTTATTTATAGGTGTTTAAAGGGGTAGGTTAGGGTCTTGATGAGACCATAATACCTATTTATTTTTTAAATAATACAATG
>JAHEHC010000037.1 GCA_024644805.1 Flavobacterium sp.
CTGGATCACCACCGCATCGGCAGTATCCGGAACGGCTGCTCCAGTAAAGATTCGAACAGCTTCCCCTGATTTCAATTCAGGGTGATGATCATCTCCTGCCTTCACCTCTCCGATGAGTTTGTAGTTAAGCTTATCGTGTCTGTGGACAGCATATCCATCCATGGCCGATTGCCGAAAGGGTGGCATATTAATTGGAGATTGAATAGATTCAGCCAAGACCCATCCACCAGAATCGAAGGTTTTTTTTACAAGGACCGAATTAAGAGGTTCAACATGAAATTGTACTCTTTTTATGGCTTCTTCTACAGGAATCATTTCTTAGCGTTATATCCCTACAAACATAACGCTTTTTTTGAAGATAGGGAAACGGTTATTAGAATACTTTAGACCCTTTTGAACAGATGATTATTGATCAGACTTATTTGAAAACAGTTTCGGTTTAAAGACAAACATCACCCAAGCCCAACTGTTATTCACATCTTTATTTCCTCCTTTGATTACCTCCATGGTTTCGGTTGCGAACATTCTGGAGTATCCGGCGTTCAAGGTGATCGATTTGTTGATCTCATAACCTACTGCAAAGTCAATTTCTGTTCCCAGGCCGCTATCCATTTCTTCTCCGGATCCGTCGATCACTTTTCCGGGAGCTAAGAAGAAGTGAGGTAATACCTTGGCAGAGAATCTATTCTTTTTATAGGAAACAACTGTATTGATATCGATAAGACCTACATTTCCGCTGTGGTTACCTACATAGAAATAGTCCATCCAACCGTTGAATTTATGGTTGGTTCCAAATAATGGGGCAAAGGAATTGATATCCGTACTGGTATCGTCCATGTCCTTACCGGAAAAATATTCAACACCGGCACCTATTTCAAATACAGTATTTATATCATAACCAATATTTCCTGCAAGGTAATAAGCGTTCACATCGGCGTTCAATGATTTACCAGTCTGAAGATACGTGGCCGCGTTGGCATTGAAACTACCAGATTTGTAAGTTATTCTCGGCCCTAGGGTTTGCATGAAATCTATGGTCTTATCTTCTGATTCATTGTTTTCACCATCCTCCTCCAGATATTCTATACCCGTATTCAATAACAGGAAGCTAAGTCCAAAGTTATTGAAATCTCCATGATACCATACATACTGGAATGTTTTGTATCCCGCCGCGTTGCTGTAAAGAGCATCCAGATTGGATTGCTTGTCTGCATTATAGGCGACACCCACATCTATACGATTTTTGGTGTTGGGAGTATATTTGAATAGAAGTGCATCGTGGCTCCTTGCTTGTTGTGCCCAATCTGCAACACCAAAGATCCTTTGATCATCGTAGGCGATCTCCTGACGGCCTAACCTCAAGACAAATTTCTCTGAGAGAACCGCTTCTGCCCAGGCTTCATGAAGCGCCATGGCACTATCATCGGTAGACAGTGTGCCTACATCTCCCCAAACCCTGACATTCTGAAGAGACGCCTTGAATCTGAGTTTTTTCTGACTGAAATTAAAAGTCAATCGAGTTCGTTGCGAAACAAAATTACCGGCTCTCTCACCTTTATTACGAAGTGTTTGGAAGCCATACCTGTTCTCATAACGCGGTTTCAGCTCTGCTGAAAGGTCAAATTGTTGTGCTGAAAGAATGGATGTGTTTAGAACTATTAGTATAAAAAACAGAAAAGGTCTAATCATAATTAATTTTATTTGCTTCATCATGTTTAAAATAAATGAATCTAACACATTACGAATGATCTCATACAAGAAATTATCAATTTTCATGAATATAATTATATCTTGTTGTCAAGCAATTTGTGATGACTAATAAAAAAAAGATCATTAATAAAATTAGATAAGGGATATCTCTAAAAAATGAGCCCTTTTCTAAAACATCAATGATCATTTAAAGGTGTCGGTTTCGTATACAAAAGTAACAATTTGTCGAATGGTATAACGAGTAAATTATATATAAATAATTCAAATAACCCATTCACATTCTTATCTTTGCAGGCCAGTTTTTATAATTATTTATGACCGAATCAGGTAAAATAGAGTTAATGGCTCCCGCAGGAAGCTTTGAATCATTACAGGCCGCCATAGACAATGGTGCAGATTCTGTTTATTTTGGGGTCGAACAATTGAACATGCGAGCCCGTGCCAGCATTAATTTTACCATTGAGGATCTTCCTGAGATCGTGAAGCGTTGTGAGGCCAAAAAGGTGAGGACCTATCTTACATTGAACACCATAGTTTATGATCATGATCTAACGATCATCAAAACGGTGTTGGATGCTGCTAAAGAAGCCAATATCACAGCGGTGATCGCTATGGATCAGGCGGTCATAGCGTATGCCCGTCAAATCGATATGGAGATCCACATCTCGACCCAGATCAACATTACCAACATCGAAACCGTCAAATTCTATGCGATGTTTGCCGACACTATGGTGTTAAGCAGAGAACTTAGCTTAAGACAGGTTAAAAAGATCGTCAATCAGATCGAAAAGGAAGCGATCAAAGGACCATCCGGAAATCTGGTAGAGATCGAGATTTTTGGTCACGGTGCTTTATGCATGGCCGTTTCCGGAAAATGTTACTTGAGCTTACATTCTCATAATTCATCTGCCAATAGAGGTGCTTGCAAACAGAACTGCAGAAAGAAATATACCGTTACCGATCAGGAAACCGGATTTGAGATCGAGTTGGATAATGAATATATGATGTCTCCTCAAGACCTGTGTACCATCGATTTTCTGGATCAGATCATCGAAAATGGGGTAAAGGTGTTAAAGATAGAAGGACGAGGTAGAGCCCCTGAATATGTGGCTAAAGTGATCAAGACCTATCGAGAAGCCATTGATGCCAATTATGACGGTTCCTATTCTCAGGATCGGGTTAAAGATTGGATGACAGAATTGGAGAAGGTTTATAACCGTGGTTTTTGGAGCGGCTATTACCTGGGACAGAAATTGGGAGAATGGAGTGATGTTGACGGATCCAAAGCCACCCAGAAAAAAGTATACATTGGGAAGGGGATGCATTATTTTCCGAAGACCAAGATCGCTGAATTCAAGATCGAAGCCTATGACCTCTCTTTAGGGGATACTATTTTAATAACAGGTCCCACAACAGGAGTAGAGGAATTGGAACTCACCGAAATGATGGTCAATGACGAACGTTTGGAAAAAGCTCAAAAAGGTGATTCTTGTACCATACCTCTGGATTTCAGAATTCGATTATCGGATAAATTGTATAAGATCGTAAAGAATTAATAGTACAAAACTATGGTAGTCGTTACGCTGCAGCGAAAGAAATGTATCGGATGTAATTACTGTGTAGAAATGGCTCCTTCACAATTTCAGATGTCTAGAAAGGACGGTAAGGCGGTACTATTGCATTCCACAGAAAAAAAAGGTTTCTTTACCATCAAGTCATCTGATGAATCCATCCTTGATTCCTGCGATATGGCCTCAAAGGCCTGTCCGACCAAGATCATCAGTGTTAGAAAGGTATAGGAAAGTAATAAATTCTATTCTTTCTCTTCTTCTTCAATCCCCAGTTTTTGATTTACTTTTTGAGCAGTTCTAATCCACCCTTTAGGGGCATTTAAACGATATCCCAGATAGAATTCAAAAAAGATTTGCTCATCTTCAATACCTGTTGAATGATCCTCATGATAGAAAAACAAATTATAGGTGTTTGTTATTCCGGTATAGAACCTATCAGAATTATACCCGATCGAAACACGACCGGCAAGGTCATAAGCCATACTATTGAATTTCTTATTATAGGAGCTATCTTCATATCTGGATTTTGAAAAATTTGCTCCTATACCCGCGAATCCTCCCAAAGAAAAAATGAAATTCTCATGAATGACCCAATTATAATGATACGATGGCCCAATTGCGATATCAAAAAATTCTGAACTTTCCCCATTCGAACCATCCTTGATCTTTGTAAAATAGTACGCAAGTCTTGGGATGAAACTACCTGCACTTTTTCGTTGCCATTCATTTTGAAACGAAATGGCCCTAAACGAAAAGGAATCATTTAGGATATACGAAGTACTCCCTCCAATTTTAAAGGATTTTAAGTCCGGAAGCGTGATATAATCACCTTCGGGAAGATCAAAACTTGCCTTTGAAACATAAAACCCCTTTGTAGAATAAATATCGATGCTTTGCATCCATTTCCCCAAATAGCTTCTAAGGTTCAAAACAAATAATTTAGAGTCACCCTTTTTGTCATTATCGTCGTTGCTATTCAAAAATTTTGGTGCAAATCCAATATCAATTTCCAACGATCGAAATAGGAATGTAAAGGTGGAGGTAATTTCTTGATTTGGCGAAATGAGTATTTTCCCCTGATCTATTTCATTGGTAATTTCATAGGAATTGAACGAATTGCTGATCCCCAATCGCAAGGTGAAATAATCTGGAAAGGAAACAACTTCATTTTGTGAGAACACGGACTGTGCCAGACAAAGAGATGTTATTAGAAATAAAGATTTAAAAGATTTCAACTTTAAAGAATCAACATTTATTACTTATAGATCAACTAATCGTCATTCCATTATTCACCCCATCTTCATCCGGATTCAGAAAGACCAGTTTCCCATCCGATTTTTCGGTCATCAGAATCATTCCTTCACTTTCGACCCCTCTTAATGCTCTGGGAGCCAGATTGATCAAAACAGTCACTTTTTTACCCACCACTTCTTCCGGAGTGAAACTCTCTGCAATTCCTGAAACGATGGTACGAACATCTAAGCCGGTATCTACTTTTAAGACCAGCAGCTTTTTGGTCTTAGGCATTTTTTCAGCCTCCAGAATGGTCCCCACTCGCATATCGAGCTTGGTAAAATCATCAAAATTGATCATGTCTTTTTGAGGTATTAAGTTGGTGTCGCCATGTTCATTCTCTTTTTTTGTCGCTTCGAGTTTTTCCAATTGGCGTTGTATCTGTTCGTCTTCGATCTTGCTGAACAGCAGCTCTCCTTTTCCGATCTGGTGGCCTGAAGGTAAAAGAGTCGCTTCATTTTGTACATCACTCCATACCGGAACGGATTTCAGATCGGAGAAACACAACATGTTTTTCAACCTATCCGAAGTAAATGGTAAGAAGGGTTCACTAAGAACGGCCAAAGCTGAAGCGACCTGTAGCGCAACGAACATGACCGTTTGAGTTCTATCTTCATCGGTCTTGATGGTCTTCCAGGGTTCCTCCTCAGCTAAATATTGATTTCCCAATCGGGCGACATTTATCAACAAGGACATTGCTTCTCTAAAACGGTATCGCTCTATTGATTCCGATATTAGTTCAGGAGACCGTTGAAGTTCATACAAGGTTTTTCTGTCAGAGTCTGTTAATTCAATTGAATCGGGCACAATACCATCATAATACTTGTGGGTTAGAACGATAACCCGATTGATGAAATTACCGAAGATGGCAACCAGTTCATTATTATTTCTGGCTTGGAAATCACTCCAGGTAAAATCGTTGTCTTTGGTCTCAGGCGCATTGGCCGTGAGCACATATCGCAATACATCCTGTTGTCCGGGAAAATCTTCCAGGTACTCATGAAGCCATACCGCCCAGTTCTTACTGGTAGAGATCTTATTTCCTTCCAAATTCAAAAACTCATTTGCAGGGACATTCTCGGGGAGTATATAACTTCCTTCTGCTTTTAGCATACTTGGAAAGATGATGCAGTGGAAAACGATATTGTCTTTTCCGATGAAATGGATCAATTTTGTTTCCTTATCTTTCCAATAAGGTTTCCAGTCCTTTCCCTTCTCATCGGCCCATTCCTTGGTAGATGAGATATACCCAATTGGAGCATCGAACCAGACGTAAAGCACCTTTCCTTCAGCTCCTTCAGCCGGAACGGGAATTCCCCAGTCCAGATCGCGGGTCACTGCTCTTGGTTTCAGGCCATCCACGATCCAGGATTTGCATTGCCCATATACATTGACTTTCCAATCGTCTTTATGAGAATCCAAGATCCATTCCTTCAACCAATTCTCATACTGATCGAGGGGCAGGAACCAGTGTTTGGTTTCTTTCAGTTTTGGAGTAGCACCGGTAATAGCACTTTTGGGATTGATCAGATCGGTGGCATTATGAGAGGTGCCACAATTTTCACATTGGTCTCCGTAGCTTTCATCATGACCACATTTCGGACAGGTGCCAACTATAAATCGATCGGCCAGGAATTGATGGGCCTTATCGTCGTAGAACTGTTCGGTCACCTTCTCGATGAACTTATCTTCCTGATATAATTTTTTAAAGAATTCGGAGGCGGTTTCATGATGGATCTTTGCTGAGGTCCTGGAATAATTATCAAAGGAAATTCCAAATTCCTCAAAGGATCGTTTAATTATTTCATGGTATTTATCGACCACTTCCTGAGGGGTGATCCCTTCTTTTTTGGCCTTCAAAGTAATGGGAACACCATGTTCGTCACTTCCACAAACAAAAGCGACATCATTTCCCTGCAAACGTTGAAAACGGGCATAGATATCGGATGGCACATAAACCCCTGCCAAATGACCAATATGAACCGGGCCATTGGTGTATGGTAAGGCAGCTGTTATGGTATAACGCTTGGTATGATCTATCATGGTGCTCAAAGAAACCACAAAAATAGGATTTTATCTTTGGAAAAGACAACAAATCACAGAAAGTCTACTTAGCGGAGAGTCCCCAAATCCATTGAATTAAAGGAACTGTTATCGTATTATAATCGACTTACTGTAAAACTGACCCCCCACGTAAATCCTATAGATATATTGACCAAAGCCCAGCCGGGTTTTTATATTGGATTTCACATTGATGGTATGACGACCCGGGAACAAAACCTCATTGGCAATGGTGCCGATCTCCTTTCCAAGAATATCATATAATTTTATGTCTACATGGGCCGTATTTGGCATCTGTAATTCAATAAAAGGTTGATCATTTTTGTAAATAGGTGCATGAGCAAGACGGTTGAAATCACTGAAATCATCTTGAGCCAAGATCTCACAGGAAAATCCAAGATCAAGATTCTCATAGGACTCATTGAGCATTATTGTGTCGATCACAGAAGGATCCAGACAAAACCAATCGGTCAAGACACTGGAATAAACATCTCTGAAGTCGGTCGATGGGATCAGATTGTCATTGTCATCCCAAATGGAAAGATCGGGATGGGTGCCAACAAATCCACTTCCGTTCAGACCTGTGCCAAATAGCATCACCGGGGATGCAGCACCATGATCGGTCCCCTCAGAACCATTTTCATAGGGACGCCGGCCAAATTCTGATATGGTCATGGACAACACCTTATCGTCCATACCTGTTGCAGCAAGATCGTCGTAGAAGCTTTTTATCGAATTGGAGAGATCTTCCAAAAGTTCCTGATGGCTGTCAGGTTGTTCAGCATGAGTGTCGAAACTACCTAATGAAACCATATATACCTTGGACCCCAAGCCCCCTTTTATCATTCTGGCCACTATAGCCAATTGATTGGCAAGCTCGCCCGGAGTATAATTGACATCGTTATTTGAAGAGGAATAAGCATCATTGATCACCTGGGAATATAAAAAAGTCGTATTGGCAGTTGATCTCATAAACAAAAGCTTATCACCATAAACACATTCTGGTAGATTTACCACATCGTGAATGGTTCCATTCTCTGCTACATTCTGGAGGATATCCGGATTGGCTACCGAAAAAGCATAGTTGGTCTCAGTCCCTTTGAAGATCAAATTTCCCAGACTTCCAATCTGTACAGCAGGAGGGATATCTGGAGGATTTACTATATAATCAGGGTATAGGTCCTCAAAGTAGCGACCCCACCACCCGGTAGGTTCCACATAAGTGTCGGCAGTAGAAGCCCAGATATCGGTCGACCTGAAATGGGATAGATTTTGATCGGGATATCCTACTCCATGGATCACTTTCATTTTTCCATCTCCCCAAACCGATTCTAAATTGCTCATATAATCGGGTATTGCAAAATCGGGGCTTAAATTGATAAGATCGTTTAGATTATGTCTGATGGTAGGACGCAAATTGGCATAGGTGCCATAATCATAGATCGGCACGATGGTATTCAATCCGTCATTTCCACCTCTGAGTCTCACGATCACCAAAATATTATCATTCTCACTTTGTGAAAGAGCAACAGACAATGGTGATGGAGAAGAAGCTGAAATGGCTGCATTACCTAACATCATGCTTCCTCCACCCGCCAGTCCCAGGGCTTGAATGAACGATCTCCTGTTCCACATGCTGTGTTCCTGATCGTGCATCCTTTTTTTATCCTGATCGATTGAAGGATCGGATTTTGTTTGTTTTGGGAAGGGTTTATTTCGATTCATAGCTTTTTATTTTAATTGGAATTCCGGGATGGTCGCGATATGTTTCAGTAACAAGGAGACCTGAAGTGGGGCTTCTGGCCAATCCAGGTTCCAGATTCCTTCGTCGTAGTAGTTCTGCGGAATTTCCCATTTAAATATATCGGTGGCAGTATCGTAATCTTCAGTAGTGAACAATTCCTTGGACATCAATCGATCAATTATGACCATGGTGATGTAATAAGGATCAATGCTGTTATTGGACAGGTCCTTGGCAAGGTTCCTCAATGATTCTTCATAGCCGTTCGTAAGTAGAAAATCAACATACAATTCGAAAAACTGCCATCTCCCTGTCAATGTTGAGGTGTTGATCCAATCCTCATCTCGTTGCCATCCTGAAACATCAAGAGGGTCATACATCTCCTGACCAAAAAGCGCAGCAAAATAGATAAAGGCATTCATGATCTGATCGTCATAGAAGAATTCGGTCTCATTAACGAAATTGAAAATGATATCATAGGGACTTTTGATCACTACTCCCAGTGCACGTTCGTCGAAAAAATGTTCGCTTTTGAAAAGCTCCTTCAATACGGGCACCAATTCGAAATTATTATCTCTGAATGTTTGAGACAGGGGTAATATGATGTTGGTCTTGATCATTTCATCGACAACAGGGCTTACAAAGAATTTATATAGCTTTTCACAGATTAAGAAAGAAATCTCATTAGCCTTTTCCTGAAAAAGAATATCGATCACATCGTCATATCCCCAATTCCCAGTTTGGCCAAATATGGTCTTATCTCCATCTAAGAATGTGCTGGCATCGAAATAGATCTGACCTCCTATTTCATCCCAATGGTTATATCCGGTCAAAGCCTTGGAAGTTTCTACGATATCTTCCTGAGTATATCCGGAACCTTCACCCAGGGTGAAAAGTTCGTACAATTCCCGGGCATAGTTTTCATTGGGTTCCACATTGGTGTTTTGGAATCCATTCAAATAGAGCAACATGGTAGAATTGATTCCTATAGCGTGAACAAAATCCTTGAAGTTACCTAAAGCATGAGTTTGCAAAACATTGTAGTACTGAAACAGATAGGGTGAATACCCGTAGACCTCATATTCGGTAACAAAATGATTCATCCAAAAGAAGGCTAGTCTGCCTCGCAGGTCCTCCGTAATGATATCGTTTCCGGTTTGCAATCTCCAGGCCTCAGTATAGGCGGGATTCTCGGTCTCATAATCGGTAAAATCATTCAGAGTATAATACCCCCAAAAAGGAGCAGGGGTCTCCGGAAGATTGTAAGCGGTATCCACCAGATCATCGATAAAATCTTGTGGGGTCAAAGCCAGAGCATTGTCAACCCTATCTTGAGAGGCTCCAAACCCCAAGCGCCTGAATACATGATTGATCTTGATCGTATTCCATGGATTTGGCCCGGATGGGATATAAGGAGTTAATGTAGAATCGTTGCAGGATGGAGTAATAATCGTATCCATAGCAATATTTTTTTTGATTTGAGATTTCTAAATATACTGAAAATTAGTTACATATGTTTTATTGGATATATTTTAACAAAAATGGTTTAAATTTATCTTTCAATGATCTGAACTAAAAACTATGGTAACACCTCCATTTCTGAAACAAGGTGATACGATCGCCATTGTATCGACTGCCAGAAAAATAAGCAAGGAAGAGATTCAACCTGCATTGGACCTCATTCATGATTGGGGACTAAATTGTGTGCTTGGCACTACCATTGGCGCTGAAGATCATCAATTTGCAGGATCGGACCGGACACGTACAATGGATCTTCAACAGATGTTAGATGATCCGAATATTAAAGCCATTTGGTGTGCCCGTGGAGGGTATGGAACTGTAAGGATCATCGATCGATTGGATTTTTCCGGGTTTGTAAAGAAGCCCAAATGGATCATAGGATACAGCGATGTGACCGTTCTACATTCCCATATACATTTAATGAAAATAGAAACGATCCATGCTCAAATGCCATTGGAAATTGAGAAGAGATCCAAACAGACCTCCGAATCATTGCGAGGAATACTTTTTGGAGAACATAATAAGATCGAAATACGATCTGAATACTTTCTCAATAGACCGGGGAATGCTTCCGGATTGTTGGTAGGGGGAAATTTGTCCATCCTCTATTCTTTGTGCGGGAGTGAATCCTCCATTTCAACAAAAGGAAAAATACTGTTCATAGAAGATCTGGATGAATATTTGTATCATATCGATCGAATGATCTATAATCTAAAAAGAAATTCCATGTTGAATGATCTTGCCGGTTTGATCGTAGGCGGGATGTCTCAAATGAACGACAACACCATTCCGTTTGGAAAGCAGGCCGAGGAAATAATTCTTGATGCGGTTTCAGAGTATGACTATCCGGTCTGTTTTCAATTTCCAGCTGGACATATCCATGACAACAGGGCCATGATCCTGGGTAGAAAGGTTAATGTGAAAGTTGAGAAGGATGGGGTAAGTTTGCTATTTAATCCTTAAAATTATGGCCCATCACAATGAACTTGGAAAGATAGGAGAACAATTGGCCGCCGATTATTTATCGGAGCAAGGATATGCAATACGCTCACGTAATTTTTTCTATGATAAGGCCGAAATTGATATTATTGCTCAGATAGATAATATATTAGTGATCGTTGAGGTCAAGACCAGGAATAGCGATTATTTTGGTGACCCACAGGATTTCATCACTAAAGGCAAGATCAAACTTTTGGTCAAAGCAGCCAACGAATATGTGATCTCCAACGATCTGGATGTCGAGGTACGATTTGATGTCATTTCAGTTTTGAAAAACAATTCAACAGAAAAGATCGAGCATTTTAAAAATGCGTTCTATCATTTCTAAATGAGCTTTTTTTATGCAGAAAAGGCCTCCATGGATCGCAGGGCATCATTGATCGTCTTGATGGAGTCGAAACTCACGATAAGGCGTAATCCATTGCGGGTATTCTTCTCTTTCATAGTCACCAGTTCAGGATGTTCCTGAACAAATTGAAGCACTCTTGAGAAGACATCACTTTGATAGTAGGGGCTTTGCTGATCGGAGATAAAATACCCCACTAACTTTTGTTTTTTCATGATCACCCGCTCGAGCCCCATTGCAATGGCGATCCATTTTATTCGGATACTGTTAAGAAGATCATGGGCAGGCTTTGGAAGTGCACCAAATCGATCGATCAATTCGATCTCAAACTGATGAAGCTCCTCTTCGGTATTCAGGCTGCTAAGCTTATTATACAAACTTAACCTTTCGGTGATATTGTTTATATAATTATCCGGAAACAAAAGTTCAAAATCGGTATCGATCGTTGTTTCTTTAACAAATGATCTCTTTTCATGTTCAGTACCTGCATAGAGTTCCTTGAATTCTTTTTCTTTGAGTTCATCGATAGCCTCTGAAAGGATCTTCTGATAGGTCTCAAACCCGATATCATTGATGAACCCACTTTGCTCACCACCCAAAAGATCACCAGCTCCTCTGATCTCAAGATCCTTCATGGCAATATTGAAACCACTTCCCAATTCACTGAATTGCTCCACAGCAGTGATCCGTTTTCTTGCGTCGGGAGTCATCGCAGAATAGTGAGGAGTTATAAAATAACAGAACGCCTTCTTATTGCTTCGACCCACTCGACCTCTCATTTGATGAAGATCGGATAGACCAAAGTTATTGGCATTATTTATAAATATGGTATTGGCATTGGGGACATCCAAGCCACTTTCTATGATGGTTGTCGAAACCAATACATCAAACTCATTGTTCATAAAGGCCAACATCAACGATTCCAGTTTCCGGCCTTCCATCTGTCCGTGACCGATCCCAATTTTAGCATCGGGCACCAAGCGCTGTATCAACCCAGCTACTTCCTTGATATTCTCTATTCGGTTATTCACAAAGAATACCTGTCCACCCCTTGAGATCTCATATCGAATCGCATCTCGAATGATCTCTTCAGAAAATCGAATGACCTGAGTCTCGATCGGGTATCGATTTGGAGGAGGAGTATTGATGACTGACAGATCCCGTGCAGCCATAAGGCTGAATTGCAATGTTCTGGGGATGGGTGTAGCCGTTAATGTCAGTGTGTCCACATTCTCCTTGATGGTCTTTAATTTATCTTTTACAGCAACTCCGAACTTCTGCTCCTCATCAATGATCAGAAGTCCGAGGTCCTTAAAAACAACCGCTTTATTGACCAGTTGATGGGTGCCGATCACAATATCCAATTTGCCATTGCTGAGTTTTTCCAATACATCATTCCGTTGTTTTGTAGATCGAAAACGATTCAGGTAATCAACAGATACAGGCATGTCCTTTAGACGTTCTGTAAATGTTCTGAAGTGTTGAAAGGCCAGAATGGTTGTTGGAACCAAGACGGCAACCTGCTTGCCATTATCAACCGCTTTAAAGGCAGCCCTTATGGCTACTTCTGTTTTGCCAAAACCTACATCTCCACAGATCAAGCGATCCATTGGACGCTCGCTTTCCATATCTCGTTTCACATCATCGGTTGAAGAGATCTGGTCTGGGGTATCTTCATAGATAAATGAGGACTCCAATTCGAATTGGAGGTAGGAATCGGGATCGTAAGAGAATCCTTTTTGGGTTCGTCTCTTTGCATATAAAGCGATCAGATCGTAAGCGATCTCCTTGACCCTTTTCTTGGTCTTTTGTTTGAGCTTTTTCCAGGCGCCACTACCCAGCTTATACAGTTTTGGAACTGCTCCATCCTTACCGTTATATTTGCTGATCTTATGTAATGAATGAATGCTTAAATATAAAATATCCCGTTCTCCGTAAATCAGTTTGATTGCCTCTTGTTTCTTCCCTTCGATATCAATCTTTTTAAGTCCACCGAATTTTCCGATCCCATGATCGATATGAGTCACATAATCACCTACTTCAAGATTGGTAAGTTCTTTTAATGTAATGGCTTGTTTTTTGGAATACCCGTTTTTAAGATGGAACTTATGATAGCGCTCAAAGATCTGATGATCGGTGTAACAGGCATGTTTCTGTAAATGGTCGATAAAGCCGGAATATATTGAGAACACAATGGTCTCGAAATGATCCACTTGTTGATGATGGTCTTCGAAGATATCGTGAAATCGTTTGGCCTGCTGTTCACTGCTACAGAATATCAGGTTCTTATATCCCTTTCTGGTGTTGTCATTCAATGTGTTTATAAGCAGATCGAATTGTTTATTGAATGAGGGATGAGGTGTCGTTCTGAAGTCAATTATTTCATGATCTTCTCCATCTTTACCAGCTGAATGATCCAAAATCAGCTTTGTAAAACCATTTAAATGCTCTTGAATCAGATCGGAATCGCAGAAAAGTTCTTTGGGTTCAAATCGTCTAACCTCGGTTTTTAGATTATCGAACACCGCAATCGATTTCTGGTATAATTTATCGATCTTGTGATAAAGGGCTTCTTCATTTTTAAGAAGGATCACGGTCTTTGCCGCTATATATTTTAAAAATCCCGCTCTTTGCTCCTCCAGTAATTTATTCTCCATATTGGGAATGATAGCGATCTTTTTTACGGGAACAGTAGAAAGCTGGGTTTCGACATCGAAAGTTCGTATACTTTCCACCTCATCACCGAAGAATTCGATTCGATAGGGTTCGTCATGGCTAAAAGAAAACACATCCAATATTCCACCCCGAACCGAGAATTCGCCGGGCTCAGTTACAAAATCGGTACGTTTGAAATGGTATTCGAATAAGAACTCATTGACAAAATCAATAGATAGCCGATCTTTTAAATTGATCTTCAAGGTATTCCTTTCAAGTTCTTTTCTGGTGATCACTTTTTCAAAAAGAGCATCGGGATAGGTAACGATTATAGCGGGTTTTCTTCTTGAATTGATTCGGTTAAGCACTTCAGCCCTAAGCAATATATTGGCATTATCAGTGCTTTCAATTTCATAAGGCCTTCGATAGCTCCCCGGGTAGAATAGTACCTCGTCATCATTCAACAGCAATTCGAGGTCGTTTAGATGATAGGCCGCCTCTTCTTTGTTGTTGAATATCAGAAGAAATGGTCGATCTGAAAGCTTGAAGATCTCGGCGATCACCATGGAAACAGCAGATCCTGTGAGTCCTGAAATATGTGTTTTTGGTTGAGACTGGGCAATTCGATCCCCCAGTTTTCGTGTTTGCGAAGACTTATTGAAAAGCGAATGAACCAAAGCTTTGCTCATCGTGGCAAATATATTTTTTTAATATCAATTGTAGCAATGTAGGAGCAATAAAAAATAGAATATTTATAAGTGGGGGGTATAAAATAAGTGGCATTAAGTTTTATATTTGTACTATAAAATTAGGTCTATGTCATTTTACGAATTATTTAAGAAAGGGTATCATTCCAGAAATTTGGGTCATTTTGCTTCCATAGTCAATATAGCATCTATTGACGGGAATATCGATGAAGATGAACAAGCACTGATCAAGCGATTGGCTGTAAAACTTGGGGTAGAGAGCTCCGAATTCGAAAGTATTTTAAAGGACCCGAGCAAATACCCAATACTGCCTTCCAATTCAGTTGATGAACGTTTGGAACGCATTCATGACCTATTTGATATTATTTTTGTAGATCACGATATAGATTCCAAAGAATTTCTGTTGATCAAGAAATATGCTATTGCACTTGGTTTCGATCATGTGAATGCCAATGAGTTGATAAGGGAATCGATAAATATCTACAGAGGCAAACTAAGTCTTGATGAATACAAGTATTTGTTGAAAAAAAGACTGAACAAATAATGATCTAAACGGCAGGACTACTTTTATACTTCTTCATAAAAGACTCCGCTTTCTCCACCATCGATTTAGTCCCACAGAAGAAAGGAACTCGCTGATGCAACTCGTTGGGTTGTATGTCTAATATTCTATCGAACCCATTACTGGCGCTTCCTCCAGCTTGCTCTGCTATAAACGACATGGGGTTGCATTCGTATAACAATCGAAGTTTTCCGTTTGGATTTTGGGAAGTATTTGGATAGATATAAATACCTCCTTTGATCATGTTCCGATGAAAATCGGAGACCAGAGAACCAATATACCTTGAGGTATAAGGTCGGTCTTCTTCTTCCTTTTGGCAGTATTTTATATAATCCTTGACCCCTTGTGGGAAATGAACGTAATTCCCTTCATTCACCGAATAGATATTTCCATTTTCTGGGAACTTCATATTTGGATGGGACAGATAGTAAGTGCCTATTGCAGGAAGTAATGTGAATCCGTTCACCCCATGACCGGTCGTATAGACCAGCATGGTTGAAGTTCCATAGACAATATATCCGGCAGCGACCTGCTTGTTTCCGGGTTGAAGAAAATCCTCCAAAGTTACCGGAGATCCTTCTGGAGTGACCCTGCGATAGATTGAAAATATAGTACCTACTGAAACATTCACATCGATGTTGGATGATCCATCCAAAGGATCCATCAAGACAACATATTTGTTGTCGTTCTTTTTATTATTCCCAATGATCGAGATATAATCATCTTCTTCCTCACTGGCAATTCCACACACGATCTCTCGTTTCACCAAGGTGTTGATGAATACATCATTGGCGTAGACATCCAATTTTTGCTGATCCTCACCCTGAACATTCTCATCACCCGCAGATCCTAAAATATCGACCAAACCAGCTTTGTTCACCTCATGGTTCACCACTTTTCCAGCTAATCGAATGGAGTTGATCAATCTTGAAAGCTCTCCTGAGGAATACTTGAATTCACCTTGATTGTTAATGATAAATTCGCCGAGTGTTTTACTTTTATCTGTCATTATTCCTGATTTTTGGGACAATACATGACTGCTTTGAGAATTTGGTACAAATATCGATAATTTTTAAAGAAAATGCTCCGATATTTGTGTTTTCAAACAAAAAGATATGAACTTAAGTGTTAG
>JAHEHC010000135.1 GCA_024644805.1 Flavobacterium sp.
ATTCATTCAATGGAATTAAAGTGATCTACAATAAAGAGAATGTTAGAGATTCACTTGGTGAAATACTTGAGAGGCATGGTAAGAAACAGATCAGGATCGCTGAGACCGAGAAATACCCCCATGTCACTTTTTTCTTCTCAGGTGGCAGAGAAACTCCATTTGACGGGGAAAAGAGAATCCTATGTCCATCTCCAAAAGTGGCGACCTATGACCTACAACCGGAAATGAGCGCATTTGAGGTGAGAGATAAGATACTTCCTGAGATCAGAACCAAAAAAGCAGATTTTATTTGCTTGAATTTCGCTAACGGTGATATGGTAGGTCATACAGGAGTATTAGATGCAGCTGTGAAAGCCTGTGAAACGGTAGACTCCTGTGTTAATAGTGTAATTCATACAGCCATTGAAAATGATTATTCAATAATTTTACTGGCCGATCATGGTAATTGTGAGACCATGATGAATCCAGACGGATCGCCACATACTGCACATACAAAGAATCCTGTTCCGGTCATATTGATCGATCAGGATATTAAATCGATACATAACGGAATCCTAGGAGATATATCTCCAACAATACTTCATTTGATGGGTATTGATAAACCCGACACCATGAACCAAGAATCATTAATCAAATAATCATCATGAAATATTTTATTCTCCTTTTGTCAACCCTCACCATTATCTCTTGTAAAAATGAAATCGATCAAAAAAAGGATGCCATTTCTAAGTCCGATGAACCAATTGAAACAAATGATCCAAATATGAATCAAATGGTATCAGACACCATTCATGATGAAGGGGTCATGCTAATTGGAAAAGTGAATAGAAACGGATTCAAGAAAATGGAGTTGGACAGCTTATTTAAAGCCTCTTATTCTGAACACATACTTGATGAAAGCGGTATAAAAGAATTAGCACCCTTATTGAAGGACATTCATTTCAAGGTGTTCACGCGATCCTGTTGTACCGATTCTCAGCGTGAAATTCCGGCCTTGTATAAGATACTCGATAATGCCAATTTCAATTTCGATCATTTGGAAATGATCGCTTTATCTCATGATAAAGATACGCCCGACGGACTTGAAAAGGGATTTGATATCGAATATGTTCCTACGATCATAGTCTTCAAAGATGGTGTCGAGCTGGGGCGTTATGTTGAATTTGCTCAGGAATCCCTCGAAAAGGACCTATTGGCTATTATAAGGGGAACCGGCTATAAACACTCCTACGAAGAATAAATACACAAACACTTATATTCTTTGTATTTTTGCGTTTTATTCAATGCAATGAATTCAGAAACCTATACCATAGCAGTAGATTTTGATGGCACTTTGGTGGAAGATGAATATCCCAATATCGGCAAGGAAAAGTTATTTGCTTTTGAGACCTTGTTAAAGTTGCAGGAAAAGGGTCATCGTATCATTCTATGGACCTACAGAAGCGGTCGTTCATTAGAGGATGCCATCAGGTATTGTAAAGAAAGAGGGGTTCAATTCTATGCAGCAAATAAGAGTTTTCCGGAAGAGAAATTCGACCCAAATTATAGCAGAAAGATCAATGCCGATCTGTTCATCGACGACAGGAATATCGGCGGATTAATTGGTTGGGGTGAGATCTATCAGCTATTAATTGGTGAGGAAAAACCAGCCAAAACCGATTTATCAAAACAAAAGAAACCTTGGTTCTCTTTTCTAAAGAACAGTTAGATGATCATAGCTAAATCCAGAGAAGAAATAGAATTAATGCGTGAAAGCGCTCTGATCGTATCAAAGACCCTGGGTATGCTTGCCAAGGAGGTCAAGGAGGGGGTCACAACGTTACATCTGGACAAACTGGCTGAAGAATTCATCAGAGATCACAAAGCCACACCAGGATTTCTGGGATTATACGATTTTCCTAACACCCTGTGTATGAGCCCGAATGCTCAAGTTGTACATGGAATTCCAAATGACACCCCATTAGTGAATGGTGATATTATTTCCATAGACTGTGGTGTGGTGAAAAATGATTTCTATGGAGATCATGCCTATACTTTCTCAGTTGGTGAGATCGAACCTGAAACACAAGAATTACTTAAAATTACCAAGGAGTCTCTCTATATGGGTATCAGGGAGTTCAAGCTGGGAAATCGTGTTGGTGATGTTGGCTTTGCTATACAGCAATTCTGTGAAAAACATGGTTATGGTGTGGTCCGTGAATTGGTAGGACACGGATTGGGAAGAAAGATGCATGAAGATCCTGAAATGCCCAATTATGGTAGAAGGGGAAGAGGAAAGAAATTCATTGAAGGAATGACAGTTGCTATAGAACCTATGATCAATCTGGGGACACGTCATATCGAACAGTTGAGTGATGGCTGGACCATCTTAACAAAAGATAGAAAACCAAGTGCTCATTTCGAACATAATGTTGCATTGGTCAATGGAAAACCTGAATTACTATCTACATTTAGGTATATCTATGAGGCACTTGGAATTGAAAGTGACGAAGAAAATGAATTCAGGGAGCAATCACGTGTATTATAACCATTCGATGGATGCAAAAGATCTTTAAATTTTTTTTAAACCTGATTCCTCGACCTATCCTCATCAGATTGAGCTTGCTAACACGACCACTAATTGCGTTTTTTTTAAAAGGCAATAAATATGAAGATCCTATTGATGGTAGGACATTCAGGAAGTTTTTACCCTATGGTTATGAGAATGTTCGTGAGAATGTTTTATCTCCAAGCACCCTTTCTTTGGAAAGACATCGCCTTTTTTGGCTCTATTTAAAAAATAGTACTTCATTCTTCTCTGATCAGATCAAGGTATTGCATTTTGCTCCGGAACAAGCATTTTATAAACGCTTTAGAAAGTTATCCAATATCGAATATGTAACGACGGATCTCAATTCACCAATTGCTGATGTGAAAGCCGACATATGTGATCTTCCATTTTCTGACAATGAATTTGATTTCATAATCTGCAATCATGTATTGGAACATATTCCAAACGATAGAAAGGCCATGAAGGAGCTATACAGGGTCTTAAGAAATAATGGAACAGCTATCCTACAGGTGCCCTATGATAAAGATCGAAGTGAGACCTTTGAGGATGATAGCATAACAGATCCTAAAGAACGCCGAAGGATCTTTGGGCAATATGATCATGTAAGGGTCTACGGAATGGATTATTTCGACAAACTTAAAGCTATTGGTTTTGAAGTCATTGCAGAAGATTTAACAGCATCATTGAATGATAAAGAGATCGATAGATATCGATTATCCAAAGGTGAATTGATCCCGGTTTGTAAAAAATCACTCTCTTAGATAAGACTTAAATCCATTTGTCATATATACCTGCTGATTCATATCCTGATCGGTGTAGGTCAAATAAACCTCAACACCTTTCAGATCACGGAGTACTTCTTTTGATAATTCCAATCCCATTGCCATGAATGCAGTTGCATAAGCATCGGCATAGACACAGGTTGAAGCCAATACAGTTGCACTGGTCACATCGCTTTTTTCAGCTTTTCCGGTCAATGGATTGATGGTATGAACATATTTTTCACCTGTTATTGGATCGATTCTGAATTTTCGATAATTTCCGGAAGAGGCCATGGCCCTATCTAACAAGGCCACCTTTGTCACATAAGCTCTATCATCAATATCAGATTCAACACTTTCTATACCAACCAACCATTCTTTGTTCAGTTCCAAATTTATTCCTTTTGCTAAAATTTCACCGCCCAATTCAATAAGAAAATTACTAATCCCGTGGTCCTTCAAAAGATCCCCTAATCGATCGATCCCATATCCCTTAGCTACAGCATTGAAATCAATATAGATCTGAGAATGCTCCTTCCTGATGGTGTTGTCATCGGTCAATTCGATCTTGTCAAATCCCACAAAAACCATCAATGAATCCAATATCTTTTGATCCATGATCTTTAATGCATCCGTATCACCAAATCCATAGGCATTACGAAGCACTCCAACAGTAGGGTCGAAATACCCCTGACTTACTTTATGAACTTCCTTGGAAATTGTATAATTATCGATGAATATCTGATCCACTTTTATAGTTGAATCGCCATTATTGACCTTGGAAATAACACTGTTTGATTGATAGGTGCTGACCGATCTGTTGATCTGATAAACAATGGAATCAATAGCTTTTTCAATATTCATTTTATTCTCTGAATAAAATTTAATGGAGTAGGTAGTACCAAATGCATCTCCTTGCACTAGGTGTGGTGTTTCATGACTACGTGTACAGGAAATAAAAACCAATAAGAAGGTATAGAGTAGATTTTTCATGGTACTGCTAGTATTACTAACAAAATAAGCAATTTCTGATCAGATAATTAACTCTTTTCATCAATAGATTTAAAGATCAGGTAGAAAAAAACCGCCTATTGATAAATAGACGGTTTTTGTTTTATAAATTAAAGATTTTATTTTTTAGTGATCTTCCTGGTGATCGTTCCTTGATCGGTGTCTATCTGCACAAAGTACATGGCGGTATCCAGTATCGACATATCGATTTGATAGCTTCCCTGATGGTTGAACGATCGGCTTAAGACCTCTCTTCCTCTAACATCATAGATCGTAACCCAGTCTATGCCCAATGGAGATACAATATTCAAGATATCCCGTGTTGGGTTGGGGAAGATGGCGATCTGCTCCAGTATGGTGTCATGATCACCCAAAATGGTCTCCTCTTCAAATAGAACGGTAAACCGCTCGTTGAACTCACCCTTATCACTCTTGAAGGTATAGTCCTGCTGAGTCAAATTGGTAATGGTATTGGCAAAGTGATCGAACAGATACACTGTTGCAGAGCTAAGATGCTCTCCTGCGATATCGACAATGGAGATCGTAAACTCGGTCTCAGCATCCACCTGTGAGGCAAAGCCCATAGGAACCTTAATGCCACTTTCAAAAGCCTCTCGGGTCTGTATACCCAATTGCTGTGTGCCATCCAATAGATGGGAGTATAGCGATATGGCCGTAGCCAATCGGTTACTGTCATAGCCCGGGTCTATTCCCTGAGTAGCT
>JAHEHC010000136.1 GCA_024644805.1 Flavobacterium sp.
CAAGAGGTACCGTTTCATCTGTGGAAGTGATAACCATCGATGATCTGAAAGAATTCTATGATAAGAACTTCTCACCTTCAATAAGTTCCTTCCATATTGTGGGCAGCATCAATAAGGACAGCAGCTTGAGCAGCCTCAAGAACCTAACCCATCGTTGGGAAGCTAAAGAGGTCACCATTCCAAATTACCCGATTCCAGATGAAAGGGATAAGGCTTCATTGTATTTTGTAGATATTCCAAACGCCAAGCAATCCGTGATCAATATAGGATATATCACCATGCCAAGAACCGATCCTGATTTCTACCCAGCTGAAGTGATGAATTATAAATTAGGGGGTTCTTTTTCAGGAAATGTAAATATGATCTTGAGGGAAGAGAAGGGGTATACCTATGGAGCCAGAACCGGCTTCAGCGGAAGTAAGATCCCGGGAACTTTTAGAGCTTCCTCCAGTGTAAGGACCAATACCACAGGGGAATCTGTCCAGATCTTCAAAGAGGAGATCAAAAAGTATAAAGATGGGATCAGTGAAGCAGACCTTGAATTCACCAAAAATGCACTGATCAAATCCAATGCACGACGTTTTGAGACTCAATCCTCATTATTGAGTATGCTTCAGGAGATCAGCACCTATGATCTGCCTGCAAACTATATCGAGAACGAGGAGAAGACCATCAAAGAAATGACATTGGAACAACATCAACAATTGGCCAACAAATATTTGGATGAATCAAGAATGGCATACGTTGTTGTTGGTGATGCTGCAACTCAGTTCGCTCAATTCAAAGAAATGAATTTTGATGAGGTCAAACTGATGAACAAGGAAGGTGAGGAAGAAGAGCTTGACGATGTCAAACTTTAATTGATTAAGTGTTGTTTTTAAAGAGGGGATGTTTCTGACATCCCTTTTTTATTTATAAGATGAATCAAATACAGCAGTCCCATAAGGGGTCTTTAGGCGGTGATGCAACAACGGAAAGTTCCTCTTTTTTTACTGGATGGATAAATGCGATGGATCGTGCATGTAAATGAATGCCTCCATCCTGATTGCTTCGATCTGAGCCGTATTTAAGATCCCCTTTTATCGGGCATCCTATTGCGGTTAACTGTGCTCTGATCTGATGATGTCTGCCGGTTTTAAGATCGATCTCCAATAAATGGTATCGGTCCAGGGATTTTAGTATCCTATATTCCATTTCGGCCCTTTTGCTGTTTGGCACCTCTTTCAGGTAGGCATAGGATTTATTCTGTTTCTGATTCCTGGTCATATAATGGACCAATGTGCCCGAGGTGTTTGTTGGTTTGTTCTTGACCATCGCCCAGTAGGTCTTTTTTGAATCTCTTTCAGAAAACAGCTTGTTCATTCTGCTTAGTGCCTTTGAGGTTCTTGCAAATACCACAACACCACTGGTTGGTCGGTCCAATCGATGAACCACCCCCAGATAGACGGCTCCGGGTTTATTGTATTTCTCAGCGATGTATTGCTTGACCACCTCAGAGAGGGGGAGGTCTCCAGTTTTATCACCCTGAACGATATCCCCAACGCGTTTATTGACGACGATCAGATGGTTGTCCTCATAGAGTACTTGAAGATTTTCCTTATTTGAAATGATCTTTGATGGCACAGATTAAAATTTTGTTGATTCCATTGGGATCAATATTGCTCCTCATCACTGGGAAAATCACCGCTCTTTACATCCTGGATGTATTTTTGAAAGGCATCGGTCATTTCTGCAGAGAGATCGAGATACCGTCTTAGGAACCGAGGGTTGAATTCATGGTTCATACCCAACATGTCATGGGTGACCAATACTTGTCCATCGGCACCGTTTCCGGCACCGATACCAATGATCGGTATTTGAAGACTTTTTGCCACCTCAGTGGTCAAAGTCGCGGGTACTTTCTCAATGACGATAGAAAAACAGCCTATTTTTTCCAGTAGTAAGGCATCTTTTTTTAACTTATCGGCTTCTTGATCTTCTTTGGCACGTACGGTATAAGTTCCGAATTTATAGATGGATTGCGGAGTAAGTCCCAAATGTCCCATTACCGGGATCCCTGCATTGATTATCCTTCTTATGGATTCTTTGATCTCATGACCTCCTTCCATCTTGACTGCATGGGCCCCGCTTTCTTTCATGATCCGAATGGCCGATCTCAAGGCTTCTTTCGGATCGCTCTGATAGGTTCCAAAGGGCAGGTCCACTACCACCAAACTTCTGGTGATGCCACGTACAACCGAAGAGGCATGGTAGATCATCTGATCCAGTGTGATCGGTAATGTGGTCTCATGACCCGCCATGACATTCGAGGCAGAATCACCCACCAAAATGACATCCACACCTGCAGAGTCCACTATTTTAGCCATGGTATAATCGTAGGCGGTAAGCATAGATATCTTTTCGCCTTTGCTCTTCATATCTACCAGGGTCTTGGTAGTGATTCGCTTATACTCTCTTTTTGCTGCCGACATTTTTTATCGTTTAGTGGGTAAAAGTACTAATTTTGAAAATGTTTCATTGATAATTATAGAATGAAGTTAGTAAACATTTGGAAGAAACCTGTAACCTTAGCAATAGATTTTGTGTCTTATCGTAAAACTATTATTGAAAGAATTATGATAAGGCAAATCTTGTTAATTAAATTATTTCCAATACTTTTTATTGGGTTAAACTTACAGGCACAAGTTACTACTAAAGTAAATCTTAACTTTGAGAATAAAGTACAGACATGGTTAGAAGATAAAAATGTACCAGCAGTTAGTATTGGTATAATTGAAGAAGGTAAAATCAAGTATGTTAAGGCATTTGGAGAGATTCAAAAAGGTGTTTCGGCAGAAGTTAATTCAATTTTTAATATAGCATCCATGACTAAACCAGTTGTGACAATGCTTACTCTAAAATTAGTAGAAGAGGGTAAATGGAAACTCGATGAACCTTTATTTCATTATTGGGTCGACCCAGATGTTGCTAATGATATCCGCCACAAAAAACTAACTACTCGACATGTTTTAAACCATCAGACGGGATTTACAAATTGGAGATCTGGGCATCCCACCAAAAAACTTACTTTCGATTTTGAACCTGGAACTCAATATCATTACTCCGGAGAAGGTTTTGAATATTTAAGGAAAGCATTGGAAAATAAGTTTAAAAAACCATTGGAAAAATTATTAGACTCATTGATTTTTAAACCAATTGGAATGGAAAACACTCAATATTGGAATGAAAGTATTGATACGCTTAGACTTGCACGTGGCCATGATGCTAATGGAAATAACTATAATTTTTCTTTTGAAACAGGTGTAAACGCCGCAGGCAACCTACTTTCTACTCCCGAAGATTATTGCAAATTTTTAATTTATGTTATGAATGGAGCTGGACTTTCACAAAATCTATATGATGATATGCTAAACCCAAAATTAACTGGTAACGAACATGCACCAAGGGGATTAGGCTGGGAAATTATAAAAGACCTGCCTAATGGTGAATATGCTATAGAACACGGAGGCTCAAATACAGGAATGTGGTCTATGTCTTTTATTTTGCCTAAATCTCAACGGGGTATTGTAGTTATGACAAATGGTGATAATGGGATTTTTCTTTATAGCAATATTATTAAAGAAGCTTTTGATGAAGGAGAAACGATTATCAATTACATAATGGGAGTAACTCCCCGTGAAATTGTGAAACTGTCTGATGAGGTTTTGGAAAGATATACTGGGGATTGGCTAGATTCGGATGGTAGAAAGCATAAAATTGTTAAAGGTGACGGCGTATTGAAATTTTCAGGTACCGGATTGCCTAATGTGACATTATATCCCGAATCGGAGAATACGTTTTTTCTTAAGGGGTTCGATGTTCAGTTTGAATTTACTACAAATGACTCGTTTAATTTAATCAGTGCTGGCAACATAGACTGGACCGCAAAAAAGGTAAAATGAAAGAATCTTTTGTTCTTTCTATTAACAGTTAATTTTAGAAATCAAACTTAGAGGTGTCAAATTCATTGCTAAGTGTTAAAAATTCAAAAAAGATGGAAATATTCCAAATAAAATAGGAAAAATTCCATAATTTTGAATATGCAATTATTCTCCTCAGGAAAACTCAATAAGGTCAAAGAAAGGCATAGTCCGGGAGTATCCAAGCAAACCGGATTTCCCAGTCCGGCGACCCATTATATGGAGCCTGGGATCGACCTGCACAAAGAGTTGATCACGAATCAGGATGCCACATTCTTTGTACGGATCGATGGAGATGCGCTGTCCTACCACAATATTCTGCATAACGATGTGCTGCTGATAGATCGTTCATTGAAACCGAGAAAGAATGCTCTGGCTCTCGTTGTGATGGACGGGGAATTCAGGGTGATCAGGATTCCGCACGACAGTCCGGACGATGAGATCGTCGTTTGGGGACTCATCAGTTATATCATTCATTATGCCTTATGATCGCTCTGGTAGATTGCAATAGTTTTTACGCTTCCTGCGAGCAGGTCTTTCGCCCTGATCTGTGGGGAAAACCGGTGGTGGTACTGAGCAATAACGATGGCTGTATCATCGCTGCCAATAAGGAAGCCAAGGCCTTATCGGATATTCCCATGTTCGAGCCGGTCCATAAGATCAAAAAGCAGCTTATTGCCAATCGGGTCACTTTGTTCTCATCCAACTATACCCTGTACGGGGAGATGTCACAGCGGGTCATGAATATCCTGCACCATTTTTCCCCCAGAGTCGAGATCTATAGCATCGATGAGGCCTTCGTGGACCTGTCGGGAATGGAATACGTCTCACTCGACGCCTACGGGCACCAGATGAGAGAGGCCATCTTTCAGTACACCGGCCTTCCGGTGGGTGTGGGGATCGCCCCGACAAAGGTATTGGCAAAACTGGCCAATAAGATATCGAAGAAGTTCGCCGATGTGAACCGGAATGTATACAGCATCGATTCCGAAGAGAAACGGATCAAGGCCCTGAAGTGGGCCAGGGTGAATATGATCTGGGGTATCGGGCGACAGCACTCAAAGCGATTGCA
>JAHEHC010000038.1 GCA_024644805.1 Flavobacterium sp.
TTTTGTTTCAAGGAAGTCTTTTAAACAATATTGTTATGGGAGAGGAGAGCTCAAAAATAGATCACGATAGTATCGATACCCTGATCACCGCTTTCAAACTAACCGACTTTGTTTCAAATCTCGAGAACGGTTTAGATACACAAATATCGCATGATTCATTGAGCGTCTCAGGGGGGCAGAAACAACGCATTGCTTTAATCAGAGCGCTTTATGCAAAACCTCAATTATTGATACTGGATGAGGTTTCAAATCAATTGGATGAGGATCTGGAAGCAATTGTTCTCAATTATTTAAAAGAATATTCAAAAGATCAAAACATAGCAACTGTATTGGTGTCTCACTCATCGATATTGGATCGAATATGTACGGACACCTATAAAATAACCGATCATACACTTCGGAAAATCTAAATGGTACAGACAACTGATATTTGATTGAAGATCAATGATGAAATCAAAAAAACATATTGTCCTTATTACTCCAGGCTTCCCCTTAAATGAAATGGATACACGCTGTATCCCTGCTTTACAGATCTATTGCAATGCTCTTAATAAGAAGGAAGGCATAAAGTTAAGTGTTATAACCCTACATTATCCGTTTACAACCAAACCCTATGAGTGGAATCATATTGACGTATATCCCTTGGGGTTTCAAAATAGACTGTCGATTCCTTACTTTTCAAATAAAAAAGTAACCAGAATGATTCGAATAATATATCAAAACGATCCAATTGATCTAATCCATTCTTTCTGGTTAGGTGAATGTTCCCTGGCAGGGCATCGATTTTCAAAGAGAAATTCCATCGACCATATTACAACACTAATGGGACAGGATGCTAAGAAAGGAAATCGATATGCAAAATTACTGCCATTGAAAGAGATGAAATTTGTTAGTGTGTCAAAATTCCAGCAAGATCTTTTCTATAAAAACTATCAGGTCAGATCCAAATTGATTCCCTGGGGTATTGACACAAATTTAATGCCTCCTCCTGAAAAAAAGACCATTGATATTATTGGCATTGGATCACTGATCCCATTAAAGGATCATGCCGAATTCATTAATACAATATCTCAGCTAAAAAATGATTTTCCGGGAATAAATGCTGTGATCATAGGTGATGGAAAACTGAGATCAAAATTGGAGAAACAGATCAATCATCTTGAACTTGAAAAGAATATAAAATTAGTAGGATCACTTTCATACGCAGAGACCCAAGAGCATTTAGCTAAATCTAAGATTTTATTGCATCCCAGTGAGTATGAGTCTTTTGGGATGGTATTTGCAGAAGCATTAGCAAACAACACCTACATCGTTTCAAGAAGAGTTGGAATTGCCAAAAATAGTGCGCATTGGTTTATTTGTAACACAGAAAAAGATTTCAATAAAGGGTGTAGAAAATTTTTAAATTCAAGCAGCCCAAATATAACTGAGTATCCAAGAATAGAAACAACAGTACGTGATTACTTCGATCTTTTTATTCAAAATTAAATGAAGACCATCATTAAAGAAATACTATTCTATATCTGGAGTCTGTTCAGGTCAAAAAAGAAACAAAAACAGGTATTTCTAATGGGCCATCCACGAAGCGGAAGTTCTTTGGTAATGCACCTTTTAACAACCAATAATGAGATCTTGGGTTTTGGAGAATACCTCACAAAATACTATGATTCGAGAACATTATTGAAAGCAGAATTTGATATCCGAAGAAAGACAAATCAATTATTCAGTTCCTGTGATTACATTGCCAATCAAATCAATCATCATTCAATTACCCCAAATAAAGAGCTGCTTAAAGATGAAAATATCAAGGTGATCTTTTTAATTAGAGAACCCGAAGCTTCCCTTTCGAGTTGGAAGATCTTTTCAGAAAAAAAGGGGAAGCCAATGGGCATTGAAGCAATCTCTGAATTCTATATTGAGAGACTGGAATACCTTGGGCAGTTAGCAAATCATTTACCTGCTAAGAATTGGTGTTATATGAAATATGAGGATTTGATAGAGAATCCTGAAGTTACTTTGGCAAACCTTTCAAGGTTTCTAAGACTTTCAGAAGCATTAAGTTCAAATTACAGCCTTCAAAGATTCACACAAGTTTGGGGGGATTCTTCAGAGAATATAACAAAAGGCGAAATTTTCAAGACCACCTCAAAGCAAATTCCCATAGAACAGAACATTATTCAAATTACAACTGAGGTCTATCAAAAAACCTTAAATCAATTTATAAAGAATTCTTCACAATCTACTTGAATGTGTAGAGGCATATTCGATCTTAGAAGCGATGGATTTGTGTGACAATTCTTTTTCAAATCGATGCAACACTTTTTTCCTTATAGATTCCAGGTCGATGTCATCCAGTTTTTTCAATATCTGAGCAAGTTGCAATTCATCACCGGGTTCAAATAAGAAACCACAATCTCCCTGATCTACCATACCCTGAAATGCTGGTATGTTGGTGACAATCGGAATGCATCCACATGCCATAGCTTCTATCAATGATAAAGGGCCTCCTTCCTTATGAGATCCAAGTATGAAGTAAGTGCTCCTTTGATACCATGACTCAAGTTTTTCATTGGGCAAGGCACCCATTAATCGGATGTTATTATCCAATTTTTTTTCATGGAGAAATACTTCAATATCATTCAATAAAGTAGTGTCCTCATAGAACATGGTCAGTTTTGCATTTGGTTTAATTTCTATATAATCAGAAAAAGCTCTTATAACGGTCAAGGGGTCTTTATTAATATCCAGACGCCCCACCCATAAAAAGGAGTTTTCATCTTTATTAATCGAATCATCGAATGTAAACTGTGTCGATCCCTCCACACACTCAATTATCTTTTCATCGGATGAGATTATTCCCATTTTGATCCAGGAATTTGCTAATGATTTCGATGTGAAGAAATAGTTATCTATTAAAGAGTCAGCCATTTTAAAGATCATGGACTTCCATCTAACAGGGATCGAATTTGCATGATCGTGTACCAGTATCCTTGTTGAAGGTTTTAAAAACAATCTCATCAAGATAATAAAATGAGGATAGGATAGGCCTTGAACATACACCACATCGGGTTGTGTTCTTCTTAATTGAAAAAATGCTTTAAAGGGAAATGACTGTTTATTGTTTTTCTTTTTGAAATAGTGAAATCGTATACCGTCTTTCATAAAGGTTTCTGAAATCCCTATATGGTCTATTACCTGTATTTCAAAACGGTCCTTTAGTAAAAACAGAAAGTCAAAAAAAGGACTGTATTTTAATAATTTGGTATTCCGATCTTTAATCTTGGGTTGAGAGAAAAAATTTATATAGGTGAGTTTCAACTTAGTCCTTTCCTTATCGTTTTCCCCCATTAAATAAAGCTTAGCTTTTTAGAATAGTGAATAAAATTACATAATTTTACGAAGTGAAAGAGAAAAATAAAATTCTATTATTCAATCCTAAAAGTGCCAACTCTAAACAAAGGATCCCTAATTCCATTCTTCAAGTAGGGGCTTCCGTTTTTGGACGTTTCGAATTTGTGTTTGTTGATGGCAACCTTGAAAGGGATCCATGGAGCGTCATAGAATCCTATTTTGAATCAGGGGAATTCAGCTATTTTTGTTGTACGGTCATGCCAGGACCACAGCTTCGCCAGGCCATTCCCTTCACTAAAAGAATAAAGGATAACTTTCCTGATTCGGTCACGATCTGGGGAGGCTATTTTCCTTCCAATCAGTATAAGGTCTCCATAGAGGCCTATTATGTCGATTATATCATAAATGGCCCGGGTGATGTCGCTTTTCCATCATTGATCGAATGTTTAGAATCCAAAAATCTTACTGAATTAAATGAAATAAAGAACCTGATCTATAAAGATGAAAATGGAGCGATCAAAAAGACTGCTAAAGAACCTCTATTGGATCAGGACAAGCTCCCTCGATTACCCTACGAAAATCTGAATCAGTTCTACGATCTGAAGAGTTATTTGCACAGAACATTTCTTGGGAAGAAAACCTTTAGTTATCATTCAAGTGTTGGTTGTCCGTTCACCTGTTCATTCTGTGCGGTAGTCCCTGTTTATGAAGGACGTTGGAAAGCAAGATCGGCATCAAATATCTATAAGGACGTTTCGTATTTCAAAGATCGATATCAGATCGAAGCCATTGAATTTCATGATAACAATTTTTTCACTTCCCGAGAACGCGTGGTGGAATTCTCAAAGCTGATACTGGATGATGGTATCTCCTGGTGGGGAGAAGGTCGGATCGACACCATTAACAAATACAGCGATGAGGAATTGAAATTGATGAGAGAGGCAGGATGTAAAATGATCTTTCTTGGAGCGGAGACCGGTAATGATGATATATTGAAACAAATGAATAAAGGGGGAACTCAAACCGGACAAATGATCAAAGATTTTGTGATCAGAATGGGAAAGGCAGATATCATTCCTGAGCTTTCTTTCGTTCTGGGAATGCCGGCAGATACCCCTAAGAAAGTGATGGAACAAATTGATTGGGATATCAAATTCATCAAAGAGATCAAAGAACTGAATCCCAATGCAGAGATCATCATATATCTCTACAGTCCGGTGGCTACCGAAGGGTCTGAGTTGTATGAGCAGATTCAAAATGCCGGATTCAGTTTTCCTGACAAGTTGGAAGATTGGCTTGATCCATCATGGGAAAATTTCGATCTCCGGAAAAATCCATTGACACCATGGTTAACACCTGCTATGGTCGATAAGATCCAAAATTTTGAAACTGTACTTAACGGATACTATCCCACTGCTACAGATTTTAGAGTAACTGGTTTGAAGCGATCCATAATTAAAGGAATTTCCAACTTTAGATACAAAAGTGGTTTCTATAAATATCCTTATGAGATCAAAGCACTGCATAAGATCTGGAAATACCGTCAACCTGAAATAGAAGGATTTTATTCTGAATGATGAAAAAGTCTCGAACTGACAAAAAGAAGAATGAGTAGGCTCAAAGCATATTTAAAATCCTTTTCAAAACCTTTTCTGAACAAAGGATTGCAATTCTATTATAGCAAGCCCAGAAAATATTCATATAAGGGCATTCATGTTATGGTCGATCCCTCTGTGTTTCCTCCACAGCTTACCCTCAGCACCAAGATATTATTTGATTTCATATCAGATTTGAACCTGAAAAATAAAACCTTGCTTGAATTGGGCTGTGGTAGTGGTATCATTTCCTTGTTTGCACGTAAAAAAGGAGCCGCGATCACTGCTTCTGATATTAATGACGTGGCCTTAAAAAATTTAAGAGAGGCTTCCATAAAGAACGATCTTGAAGTGGAGGTGATCCATTCCGATCTATTTGAAAAAATGAACGAGCGATCATTTGACTATATCATCATCAATCCTCCATATTACCCCAAGGATCCAAAGAATATAAAAGAGCAGGCATGGTTCTGTGGAAAGGATTTTGATTATTTCAAACGCTTGTTCTCTCAACTGCCTCAATTTCTTTCTGATGAAAACCAGACCTTCATCATCCTGTCAGAGGATTGCGATATTGAAAGAATAAACGAAATTGCCAAGCAAAATCATATTGATCTTGAAGAGGTTCAACGCATCACGAAATTCGGTGAGACCAACTTTATCTATAGCACAAATCGATAGGTAGCCTTGATCAGGAATGTGTTTTCAGGTTGCTGACGTAAAATCTGATTATCGATAATCCCACCGAAATCGTCGCTGGGATCACCAAATCCTGTTATGCCCTGAGACCAGACCAAAAATATTTCTGAGCCCGGAATGTATTCCCAGCGCACTACCAAATTGGATCGAAACTGGACGAATGCAAAATCGGGATCTTCAAAACTATAGTCGGTCATTCCATCGCGATTCTCATCCACCGAGTAGATCCCGTCCTCAAATGAAATTTGATTGTCCTGATACCAGCTCACCCGGTCATTGAGGTCCTTGGCTATAGGATCGTTCACATAATTGAAGTTCGAGTATTTTCCAGTAGCGATAAACGGTTGCCCGTAGAACTGAACCGTCAGGTCAGGATTGATGGTATAATTCACCCGTAAGGTGGCATAAAGTGTCTCCTGATCGATCTCACTGGTTATGTATCGCATGGTTCCATTATAATCCTGTTGAGTGACGTACTGGGTCTTATTGGGATTACTTTCATATTCTGTTGATAGAGAGATGCTTAATGCGTTAAGGGGTTGATATCTGAATCGAATCTCGTATCGATCCAAGGAAAAATTATTTTGCTTCGCTCTTGAATTCACATAACCAATGGTAGCAGAGAATTTTTTGTTCTGATCGGTCCCCGAAAAGAAATACCAAAAATTCTCTTGAGAGAATCTCCACCGCGGCCCTCCTCTAAGGTAGGTGTTGATGTAGATCCTGGGTTTATGAGCACCACCAAATTCAGTCCACCAATTGTTCTTGTAATTTATATTTCCCTCAACTTCCCATTGAATCCTATTGTAGTTCCCTTCAAAATCATAGGCGGTGAATTGTTCCAGTTCAAATCGCATTTGTCTATACCAACTTGTGGGTTTGGTGAACAATCGTGTTACTTCAGCATATTGACGAATATCATCGGCTTGTCTTAAGAAACCTATATCATTCAATTCCAATTCTGGAGATCTCCAGGTTCCACCAAGTAAATATCGCCAGTCTCCTCCTCCTGATTTTCCGAATTGCAGCTTGCCTCCTGTTCCGGTCAATGAGGTTCTATTGGGGTCGACTTCTACATGACCAGCATCAACCCGTTGAAACAGGTGTACGATCGATTCTTGGGTAGCAGTAATGGCCTCCTTAGATCCATTAACATTACTAAAAACAATATCACCCAAAATGTAAAATTTACGATCGTTCCAGTTGTGTCTGAAGTCCAATCCGCCAGAATAGGCATTTTTCCGCAAGAAGGAAAGATTATCTTCCAGATCTCTATGGGTTGCGGTGAAGATCCCTCCAATATAGGAATTCCGATCATTGAAGTCCTTTTGCACCCGACTCACTAGATAATTGGTGAGCGGTTCGACCAGGGTTTCACTTTTATCACCGTTGCTGTGAACGGCATCGGCATATTCTTTAGCTGTAACACTTTCCAATATTCCAATAGACCACCCATTCTTAGTCTTCCCACTGAACTTGGCGGCCCCTAAAATGGTCGTGTTGTCCGGCTGATCAATATAATTTACGGTCTCGTCGGAAACCGATCCCTGCGGACTTCGCCCAATTCTTCGGGAAAAGAAAAGATTATCCTGAGCACCTCCAAATCGATAATCGAATATATTCTTATTTTCAACAAAGAAAGGTCTTCGCTCCTCAAAAAACAATTCAAAACCATCTAATGCGATGGCTCCGGGATCGGCATCCACCTGTCCGAAATCAGGATTGATAGTGAGGTCGACGGTCAGATCGTTTGTAATCCCGATCTTAGCATCTAACCCAGCAGTGAATTTGGTGTCAGATCCGTCTCGGAATGGATTTCCAGCCTCCTCTGGGTAGATATCTTGTTGTAAAAGTGAATAGGGCTGAATTTCCAATTGCTTTTGAGGTTTCAAGCCAATTAATCCTTTAAGTTCTCCAAACTCACTCACCCATCCTGGTGAATTGGGCAAGACCGGTTGCCATAACGATCGTTCCTCTTTTCTGAAATAGCGTCTGGTAGATTGTAAGCCCCAAGTCTGTTCTTCTTCATTTCCAAATCGCAATTGGGTTAAAGGAATACGTATTTCAGCAGTCCATCCTTCATCATCGACCTTCGATTTGGCATACCAGATCGGGTTCCAACTAGGATCCCAATTGTTGCCGTTATTTGAAATAAATTCATCTCCTTTGACTCCTGCGGCTGTAATCGTAAATGAAAATGCCGTGCGATCGTCGTTATAACTATCAATATTGAACTCGACCCAGTCCCCTTCAAATCCATCCCTTCTGGATAAGCGTTTGGCTATATTTTTCGGTTCTGCATCATAACATCGGGCTGCTATGTAAAGATTTTTTTCATCATAGACCACTTTGAATTTGGTCTGTTCGGTAGGAGGAGTTCCATTATCCGGTTCAAATTCTACATAATCGGTGGCCCACTCGACCTGATCCCAAGTGGCTTCGTCTATGGCACCATCAATTAGAATGGGGCTTAAACCTACAATCGATTTGGTTGTGTAACTCTTTTTTACAGGCTTTGTTTGATCTTGTGACCCTGGGTCATCTTCCTGAGAAATCAGAGGAGTAGAAGCAACCATTAAAATGAAAAGAGAAACGAAGTATTTCGTCATACTAATTGGTTTCTTTAATGACCTAAATTTCCTGAAAATGTTACAACTGGAATACAAATTATGAGAAGTTTAACTTTTTTAACAAGGGTCTGTTTCCATGAAAATAATTTATAAAAATTGAGGGTTTGTATTTCAAATATATAATTGTACATTTGCAGCCCGATTTTATCCAAATAAAGGATTGTATAACCAACCTATTGAAAAGTATAGGTTAAAATTTAATTAGTTTGGACACATTAAGTTATAAAACAGTTTCTGCCAACAAGGCCACCGTTACTAAAGAGTGGTTACATGTTGATGCTGATGGTCAGACCTTAGGTCGAATGGCCAGTGTTGTAGCAAAACTGTTGCGAGGTAAGCACAAACCCAATTTCACCCCTCATGTAGATTGTGGTGACAATGTTGTAATTACCAATGCATCAAAAATAAAGCTAACTGGAAATAAATGGGAAGCAAAAGAGTATATCCGTCATACCGGCTATCCAGGAGGTCAACGAAGTATGACCGCCAGAGAACTTTATAAAAAAGACCCTGCAAGATTGGTAGAGAAGTCTGTAAAAGGAATGCTGCCTAAGAATAAATTAGGAGCCGATCTTTTCAGAAACCTGAAGGTATATGCTGGAGCAGAACATGATCAAGCAGCACAAAAACCAAGAACCATTAACCTTAATGAAATCAAGTAATGGAAGTTATTCATAAAATAGGAAGAAGAAAAAACGCTGTTGCTCGTGTTTATGTTTCTAAAGGAAAAGGAAATATCACCGTGAATAAGCGTGATATGGAAGATTATTTTACTACCGGAACCTTACAATATAAAGTAAGACAACCATTGGCCATGACCGATAACGTTAAAAGTTTCGACATCAGCATCAATGTTTATGGTGGTGGAGTTACTGGACAGGCTGAAGCCATTCGTTTGGCAATATCACGTGCTATGTGTGAGCTTAATGAAGAGAATCGCGCTATATTGAAGCCCGGTGGATTATTGACCAGAGACCCAAGAATGGTAGAGCGTAAGAAATTCGGTCAGAAGAAAGCTCGTAAGAAATTCCAGTTCTCTAAACGTTAATATTGAAATTACAAGGTCTCTTTTCTCGTTGAGATCGGAGATACGTTCTTTATATATGATGTCTGATCCTTAATTGGACTGACAAAAAATGATTAATAAACGCTGTTATCCGCGTGAAACTCATAGAGTGAAAGTGGAGTTAGTTTAGCATCTAAACCAAGTCTGCCTTAGTCAGAAAGGTTGCTATCTATAATACAGGAAAGTAAACTATTACAAAAATGGCAAACAAATTAGAAGTCAAAGACTTATTAGACGCAGGTGTACATTTTGGACACCTCACCAGAAAATGGAATCCCAATATGGCACCATATATTTATATGGAGCGAAACGGAATCCACATTATCAACCTTTACAAAACTGCTGCAAAATTAGATGAGGCCTGTGAGGCCCTTAAGAAAATTGCAGGCAGTGGAAGAAAGATCCTCTTCGTAGCTACCAAGAAACAAGCTAAAGACATTGTTGCTGATAAAGCAAGCAAAGCCAAAATGCCTTACATTACTGAAAGATGGCCTGGAGGTATGCTTACCAATTTTGTTACCATCAAGAAAGCGGTTAAAAAAATGACTGCTATCGATAGGATGAAACAAGATGGTACCTTCAATACCCTGTCAAAGAAGGAACGCCTTCAAGTAGATCGTTTAAGAGCAAAGCTTGAAAAGAACTTAGGTTCGATCGCCGATATGAACCGATTACCCGGAGCCTTGTTTATTGTGGATACCACACGCGAGCACATTGCTGTTAAGGAGGCTCAGAAATTAAAGATACCCATATTTGCCATGGTCGATACCAATAGTGATCCAAGAGTGATCGACTATGTGATCCCATCCAATGATGATGCATCTAAATCGATCGATAAGATCATGACCTCTGTGTCTGATGCTGTTATCGAAGGGCTTTCAAGCAGAAAGAATAATAAGGAAGAAGATGAAGTTGTTGCTCCTAAAAAAGAAGAAGCTGCCGAGAAACCCAAGACTGCTCGTAAAAGAGTTGTAGCTGGAAGTTCAGCAGACGCTGCTCCTGTATCAGAAGATAAAACTGCAACCACAGAAGAAGAATAAATAACAATTTTTAAATAAAATAATTTTTAGTGATGGTAAAAATAACCGCCGCAGAAGTAAATAAGTTAAGAAAATCTACCGGAGCCGGTATGATGGATTGTAAAAAAGCACTGGTTGAAGCTGAAGGTGACTTCGAAAAGGCTGTAGAGATTCTTAGAAAGAAAGGACAAAAGATTGCAGCTAAAAGAGCCGACAGAGACTCAAGTGAAGGAGCTGTTATCGCTAAGGTGAATAATGATGCAACTAAAGGTGTGATCATATCTCTTAACTGTGAAACCGATTTTGTTGCAAAGAATGATGCCTTTGTTGATCTGGCACATGAATTGGCTCAGATCGCATTGGAAACTTCAACAAAAGAGGATTTTTTACAGGCACAGATCAATGGGATCAGTGTTCAGGAAAAATTATTGGAACAAACCGGAGTGATCGGTGAAAAGATCGAGATTGGTGCTTACAAAACATTAAGTGCTTCTTTTGTTGGATCCTACATTCATGCTGGAAATAAGATCGCTGTTTTAACTGGTCTGTCCGATAACACCGATGGTGCAGCACAAGTAGCTAAAGATGTTGCTATGCAAGCAGCTGCCATGAATCCTATTGCATTGGATGAGAAAGGGGTAGATCAATCGGTTATCGATAAAGAGATCGAGATCGCAAAGGACCAACTACGACAGGAAGGAAAGCCTGAAGAGATGTTAGACCGTATTGCTCAAGGGAAACTGAAGAGGTTCTTTAAGGACAACACCTTGGTAAATCAAGATTTCATCAAAGATAGCAAGCAAAGTGTGTCTCAATACGTAAAATCTATTGGAGACTTATCAATTGTTTCATTCGAAAGAGTATCATTGGTTTAGTACAATCAATTCAGATATAAAATAAACCGTCGTGATTTGAAATCACGACGGTTTTTTATTTACAGGTGATCCCTCAAAAATTTTCTTTATTTTTGTTATGCAAAATTTCCGCTATGCAATACAAAAGGATCCTTCTAAAATTATCAGGTGAAGCTTTAATGGGAAACCGCCAATATGGAATAGACCCCGAACGACTCAAGGATTACGCCCGCGAGATCAAGACCATTACCGAAAGAAATGTAGAAGTGGCCATTGTTATTGGTGGAGGAAATATATTTAGAGGATTGACTGGTGTAAGTACCGGTATGGATAGGGTTCAAGGAGATCATATGGGTATGTTGGCCACTGTGATCAACGGACTTGCGCTGCAAAGTGCTTTGGAGGAAGAAGGGGTTCCCACCAGATTGCAAAGTGCCATAAAGATCAATGAGGTGGCAGAGCCATTTATCCGTAGAAGAGCAATGCGGCATTTGGAAAAAGGACGCGTGGTGATCTTTGGAGGTGGTACAGGAAATCCTTATTTCACAACCGACTCAGCTGCAGTTCTTAGAGCAATTGAAATCGGGGCAGATGTTATTCTTAAGGGAACACGAGTGGATGGAATATATACCAGTGACCCCGAAAAGGATACCAAAGCCACAAAATTTGACTTTATCAGTTTTGATGACGTGCTGCGAAAAGGCCTTAAGGTCATGGACACAACAGCATTTACCTTAAGTCAGGAAAATGAGTTGCCCATCATCGTATTCGATATGAATACGAAAGGAAACCTGCTAAAGGTGCTATCTGGAGAAAATATTGGCACAAAGGTCAATATGTGATCTACAGGTTCAAATAAGTATAGAATATTGGCTCGTTTTTTGAGTCGAATAAAATAAATAACATTATGGACGAAGAAATTAAATTTTTAATAGACAGTACTCGGGAGACTATGGGAAATGCCCTGATTCATCTTGAGAGAAAACTATTGAATATCCGTGCTGGAAAAGCAACTCCATCAATGGTAAATGGAGTGATGGTCGATTATTATGGGACTCAGACTCCATTGAATCAGGTTTCCAATATTTCAACTCCAGATGGAATGACCATTTCTATCCAACCTTGGGAAAAATCTTTGATCCCCGAGATCGAAAAGGGAATTCATGTTGCAAATCTTGGGTTTAACCCCATGAATAATGGTGAAAGTGTTATCATCAATGTTCCTCCTCTTACTGAAGAACGAAGAATAGAACTGGCCAAACAAGCAAAAGCCGAGGCTGAAGAGACAAAGGTCGGTGTGCGGAATGATCGAAAGAACGCCAATAACGATTTAAAACAATTAGACCTTTCAGAAGACATGAAGAAGAATGTTGAGATCGATATCCAGGAGATGACCGATGAGCATATCGCTAAGATCGACGAGATGTTCGAGCACAAGGAAAAAGAGATCATGACTGTTTAAGGCTTAGAGTATTATTCTAACTCTGAAATCAACCAAACACCTTATTTTCTAGTAACTATTACCTTCATCTTCTATTAATTTTACCTCTAAATTAATAGACTGTCGCCTCCTATCTAAAGTTGGTTTTTAATACCTTTGCGCCTATTTACCACCTGTGTTTGGTGGATTAAATCTCACTGTCGTTGAATAAACTTTTCAGTATCGGATTCTGGAGTGCTGTGGCACGATTCATTTTGAGAAATCGGCCATTGATCCTAATTGTAATTGCTGCGATTACAGTAGTTCTGGCCTTGCAATGGAAAAATATGCGCTTCACCTATACGGAAGCCAATCTATTGCCCGACGAACATGAGATCAATGTTGAGTACAATAAATTTCTCCAGGAATTTGGTGAAGAAGGCAACCTCATTATATTAGGCGTAAAGGATACCTCTATTTTCGATCCTGTTCTGTTTAAAAAATGGCATGATCTATCTAAAAAGATCAAAGATTTTGATGAGATCGATGTTACTTTATCGATCGGTGATCTCCATAAATTAGAGAAAAGAGAAGATACCACGGCATTTAAGTTGGTTCCTCTGATCCAGGATACTGTTTACACCAAGGAACAATTAGATCGATATCAATATGAATTATTTCATAAGCTTCCTTTCTATAAGGGATTGGTGTATAGCCCCAATAAGCAATCGATCAGAACCGCTGTCTATATCAAAAAGGATGTGGTCAACACACCAGCCAGAAAAGATTTTATCATCAACGATCTTATACCGCTGGTCGATTCGTTTGAAAGAGAGACCGGTTTAAGGGTATATACATCAGGTATGCCCTATATCCGGACGCTGAACTCACAGAACATCATCGATGAGATCGGTATGTTCATCGGGGCCGCATTGATCGTAACATCATTGATCTTCTTTTTCTTCTTCAGATCATTCCGGGCGACTATCATTTCAATGCTTACTGTGATCATTGGAGTAATGTGGGCATTTGGTATTTTAGGTCTGCTGCATTATGAGATCACCGTTCTAACTGCCCTGATACCTCCTCTTATCATTGTGATCGGAATTCCAAACTGTATCTTCTTGATCAATAAATACCAACAGGAGATCAAATTGCACGGTAATCAGGCTAAATCTCTTCAGAGGGTCATCACCAAAGTGGGGAACGCCACACTGATGACCAACCTTACCACGGCTTCCGGGTTTGCTACATTCATCCTGACCAATAGCAAATTATTGAAAGAGTTTGGTATCGTGGCCTCTCTGAACATTTTGGTCATTTTCTTGCTAAGCCTTTTTATCATTCCTATTGTATACAGCTATATGCCGACTCCAAAATACAAGCATCTGAAGCATTTGAACAAACGATGGATCAGTCGGTTTGTTAGTTGGATGGAACGCATGGTGAAAGAACATAGAGTGGCCATCTATGTTTGTGCTGTCCTATTGCTAAGTATCAGTATTATTGGAATATACAATATTAGGATTTCGGGCAGCATCATTGAAGATATGCCAAAGAAGACCGAATTCTTCGCGGACATCAAGTTCTTTGAAAAGGAATATGAAGGGATTATGCCCTTAGAGATACTTATCGATACCAAGAGAAAGAAAGGGGTGATGAAATTAGCCACACTCAAAAGAATGGATGAGTTGCAGAACTATATTGAGGAGATCCCGGAGTTTTCTGAACCCTTATCTGTGGTCGAATTGGTCAAATATTCAAAACAGGCCTATTATAACAACAATCCAGAATACTATCAGATCCCCAACAGTCAGGAACGTACCTTTCTCCTGTCCTACGCGAAAAGCAGTACGGATAATACACGATTCCTAAGCAATTATGTTGACAGTACCGGCCAATATGCTCGAATTACAACATTCATGAAAGACACCAAAGCGGGAAGGTTTGAAAGAATTGAGGAAGATCTGCTCGATGAGATCAGTAAGATCTTCCCGGAAGACCGCTACGAGGTTTCTTTAACCGGAAAGGCTTTGGTATTTCAAAAAGGGACGAAGTATTTGGTCAATAATCTTATTCTTTCTTTATCCTTGGCCATCTTTCTGATCGCTTTATTCATGGCCTGGATGTTCAGAAATCTAAAAATGATCATCGTGTCATTGATCCCAAACCTGCTTCCATTGATCATCACGGCTGGTCTCATGGGCTTTATTGGTGTCCCTATCAAGCCCTCAACCATATTGGTGTTTAGTATCGCATTTGGGATCTCGGTTGATGATACCATTCACTTTCTGGCCAAATATAGACAGGAACTCATTGCCAATCATTGGAAGATCCGTAAATCGGTTTATGCCTCCTTAAGAGAGACCGGTATCAGTATGTTCTACACCTCGATAGTTCTGTTCTTTGGGTTTTCAGTGTTTGCCACCTCAAGCTTTGGAGGTACGGTAGCATTGGGGATCTTGATCTCCATAACACTCCTGTTTGCCATGTTGGCCAATCTATTGTTACTACCATCGTTGTTATTATCATTAGAACGCAGCATTGCTAACAAAGAGACCATGAAGAAACCTGCATTGAAGATCTTCACCGATAATGAGCTTGATAACGATCAGGAAGAATTCGAGGATGATTGATCTCATTCAAGTATTCAAATGAAACATGTTGCTCTTTTTATATGTAAGGAGTATCTTTGCGTATTCATAAATCAAATACAATGCAGCAAAAGAATGTAATTGAATTACTTAAAAGTGCTCCCTCATCTGAGGCGGTGTCAGTTCAAGGATGGGTCCGTTCATTTAGAAGCAATCGATTCATCGCTTTGAATGATGGTTCGACCATTAAGAATTTGCAATGCGTTGTTGATTATGAGAATTTTGATCCCGACCTGATCAAGAATGTGACCATTGGTGCAGCTATCAAAGTTACGGGTATTCTTTCTGAAAGTCAGGGTCAGGGTCAGTCTGTTGAGATTCAAGCAACACAAATAGAGGTCCTTGGGACTGCAGACCCGGAGGCGGTGAAGTTGACGATCCTTTCGCCTAAAAGACACAGCCTGGAAAAATTAAGGGAACAGGCCCACCTTCGCGTTCGTACCAACACCTTTGGCGCTATTATGAGAGTGCGTTCAAAGCTGGCATTTGCTATTCACGATTATTTTCAGAAGAACGGTTTCTTTTATATGCATTCTCCGATAATTACCGGAAGTGATGCTGAAGGAGCCGGTGAGATGTTCAGAGTGAGTGTTCTCGATCCAAAGGAACCGCCATTGGATGACCAAGGAAATGTAAACTATAAGGATGACTTCTTTGCAAAGGAAACCAATCTAACCGTTAGTGGTCAGTTGGAAGCTGAAACCTATGCCATGGGATTGAGTAAGGTCTATACATTTGGTCCTACTTTCAGAGCCGAGAATTCGAATACCTCCCGGCACTTGGCCGAGTTTTGGATGATCGAACCTGAAATGGCCTTTTACGACCTGGACCAGAATATGAGTCTGGCTGAAGATTTTATCAAGTATGT
>JAHEHC010000137.1 GCA_024644805.1 Flavobacterium sp.
GCTATGTTCATGCGTTAACAATATACCATCCACCTTGGTACAGTTAGCTCGAAGCATTTGCTGTCTGAAATCTGGTCCACAATCTATTACATACGAAAATTCATCCCATTCCAGCAATACGGATACCCTGAGCCTCTTATCTTTGAAATCGGTACTCATACATACGGGATGATTGCTACCAATTACTGGTATTCCTTGTGAAGTTCCGGTACCTAAAAATGTGATTTTCATAGTCTATCTAAAGGCAAAAGTAAAGTTAAAATAACTAATGAATACTATTAGTTATAAATTGCGATGTTTTTTTGTTTGGCAAGTGGAAGATATTTTTTGATTTTCCTTAAAAAATATGATATAAATCAGATTAAATCACCCTAATATATTTTAAATTTGCCTAGCTTAAACATAAAAAAATCATCGTATGATAATAGGTATTTTAAAAGAAACTCAAAAAGGTGAAAGAAGGGTCTCAATTTCACCCAATATTGCTAAAAAGCTTATTGAGAATGGATTTAAGGTCCTGGTTGAAAAAGGTGCTGGAGAGGAATCCCAGTTTAAGAACTCCTACTATGAGGATATTGGAGCAACTGTAGTGAAAACAGATGTTCTCTATAAGGATTCAGATGTACTGGTAAAGATCAATCCATTTACTGAAGAAGAGATCGAACTGATCAAGAAAGGTCAAATATTGATCAGTCAGATGTTTCATAAATCACTTCCTGGATTGATCAAAGCAATTTCAAAGAAAGGAGCAACCACTTTCTCATTGGATGCAATGCCAAGGATATCAAGGGCTCAGGACATGGATGTATTGAGTTCACAGAATAACCTTGCTGGATATAAGGCAGTGATCAAAGGTGCCAATGAGATGACGAAGATCTTCCCATTGATGATGACCGCTGCAGGAACCATCACCCCATCTATTGTTTTAGTCTATGGTGTAGGTGTTGCAGGTTTACAGGCCATAGCAACTGCTAAACGATTGGGAGCTGTTGTAGAAGCAACCGATATCAGGCCAGAATGTAAGGAAGAGACTGAATCATTAGGAGCTAAATTTATTCTGGTTGAGAATGAAGAAGAATCATCAGATGACGGTTATGCAAAAGTAGCCTCTGAAGATTATGCAAAAAGGCAAAAAGAAGCGGTTGATGCTTCGCTATTTAAAGCCGACCTTGTGATAACAACGGCCATGGTTCCTGGACATAAAGCGCCTACGCTAATTACTGAGGAGCAGGTCAAGAATATGAAGAACGGTGCTGTGATCATCGATCTAGCTGCAGCTCAGGGTGGAAACTGTGAGCTCAGTAAAATGAACAAGACAGTCCAGAAATATGGAGTAAAAATTATTGGTACTACAATTTCTCCGGAAAGTGTATCTACCAACGCAAGTGATCTTTTTGCAAAGAACATCTTTAATTTCATTATGCACCTCACCGAGGAAAATGAATTCAAATGGGATCTTGAAGAAGAGATAACAGATCAGACCTTAATTGTAAAAGACGGAAAAATTAGACATAACGGTATAAAAGAAACAGTATGAATGGTATTATAGAATTTTTAAGTGAGAATCTCCAATTGATTTATATCCTAATATTAGCGATATTCATTGGAGTCGAGGTAATTAAGAATATTCCAGCTGTATTGCATACTCCGCTCATGTCGGGGGCCAATGCTTTAAGTGGAGTCGTAATTGTTGGGGCCATCTTGGTTCTACTACATGCAGATCCAGATAATTTCATTGCCCTTTCATTAGGCTTTATAGCAGTCGTATTGGGAATTATAAATGTTGTTGGTGGCTTTGCAGTTACTAACCGAATGTTACACATGTTTAAAAAGAAGAAAAAATGAGTATAGCGTTAAGTATAATTTATTTAGTAGCAACCATCACATTTATTTTTGGTCTTAAGTTATTAGGTCATCCCGAAACAGCTAAACGAGGTAATCAGATAGCTGCAACCGGTATGGGATTGGCCATAGTCGGTACGATCTTCTTACACGATCTCGAAGTACCTGGTTTCATCTATGGATTAATAGGTGGAGCAATATTTATAGGATTGATTATTGGTTGGTTGATCGCCATTAAGGTAGAGATGACAAAAATGCCTGAATTGGTATCCTTATTCAACGGTTTTGGTGGAGCAAGTGCTGCATTGATCGGACTTGTTGAATTTGGAAATGACATGAGTAATTCATCCCAGGTCATAGTGATGTCTGCAATAATCATTGGTAGTATTACATTTTCAGGTAGTATGATTGCATGGGCCAAATTGAATGGAATGATGTGGAAAGACATCAGACTGCCTAAATACAATCTGATCAACAATATTTTCTTCATTGGATTACTGGCATTCAGTGCTTTTATCATATTGAATGATGGAAATAGTGATCTATTGATCTATCTATTGTTATTGGCAGCTTTGATTTATGGAATATTATTCGTGATCCCAATTGGAGGTGCAGATATGCCTGTGGTCATTTCACTGTTGAATTCCCTTACTGGTATTGCTGCTGCAATTACCGGTGTATTCTATATGAATATGGTGATGTTGGTTGGTGGTATTTTAGTCGGATCTGCCGGTCTGATATTGACCTTCGCCATGTGTGTCGCCATGAACCGATCTCTTGCCAATGTTATCTTTGGGGCATTTGGAGGTGCTTCAGTTGCTGAAGGTGACACTCAAGTGACTGGAAGTATCAGAAAGACCAGTGCAAGCGATACCGCTGTAATGATGAACTATGCAAATAAGGTGATAATCGTTCCCGGATATGGATTGGCTGTAGCGCAGGCGCAGCATGCAATCCATGAATTGGAGCAATTGCTGGAGAAAAAGGATGTCGAAGTCAAATATGCTATTCACCCGGTTGCTGGAAGAATGCCAGGACATATGAATGTTCTATTGGCAGAAACCAATGTTGAGTATGAAAAATTGGTAGAAATGGACGACATCAATCCGGAATTCCAAAATACGGATGTGGTATTTGTTGTAGGTGCTAACGACGTTGTTAACCCTGCGGCACACAATAACCCTGCAAGTCCTATTTATGGTATGCCCATACTGGATGTTGAAAATGCCAAGCAGATAATAGTGAATAAGAGGAGTATGAATCCTGGTTATGCTGGAATTGAGAATGAATTGTTCTTCAATCAAAAGACCTCTATGCTATTTGGAGATGCTAAAGCCACTATTCAGTCATTGATAGCTGAATTAAAAGGTATGTAACACTTAATTCAATTAATCTTGTAAAAAGCCATTTCACCTGTTGAAATGGCTTTTTTAATTGATCGGAGTCTATAATTTTTTATATTTTTACCGCTCTATTTATCACAACTATGGCTTTAAAATTAAAAGGAGATAAAAAAATCAATAATGTTCTGACCATCAAACAGAAATCGTTGCAGATCAATCTTAACGATAATATTTACGGAACATTTGCTGAGATCGGTGCGGGACAGGAAACCGTTCGAAATTTCTTTCGAGCTGGTGGTGCTTCTCAAACTATCGCCAAAGCCATGTCTGCATATGATAAAGTCTTTTCTGATGCGATCTACGGAAACGAACCCGACAATCGCTATGTAACAGAGAATAGGTTAAAAAAGATGCTATCCTATGAGATCGAACTTATAGAAGATCGAATTGACAGAAAAGAACATCCTGAAAAATTATTCTTTTCATTTGCAAACACCGTTGCTACGATCGATTTTTCTAAAAAATTCAAAGGTCACGGTTGGGTTGGTTTCAAGTTTCAACTGAATCCTCTTGAAGACTATAATGAGATCATTTTACACATACGATTTAAACAGACCAATGCTCAGCTTCAGCAGGAAACATTGGGGATACTGGGTGTGAATTTGATCTATGCCGGTTTCTATATGTATGACGATCCAAAAGCGATCGTTAAGTCATTGTATGATAATATCGAGAAAGATCAGATCGAAGTCGATATGATCAACTTCTCCGGTCCAAGATTCACCTATGTGGATAATCGATTGATGAGTTTGCAACTGGTGAAGAATAACATGACCGATGCGGTAATGTTTGGTCCAGATGGCAATAACCTGTTGCCTGCTCAGGAACTATATAAAAAGAACATATTGGCACTTCGTGGAAGTTTCAGGCCAGTGACCAAGGTAAATATGGATATCTATGAGAAATCCAAAGAATTGTTTTTCAAGGAGCGAAAGGTTGATAAAGAAAACACCACTGTCATTTTTGAGATCACCTTGGCCAATCTGAGAGCTGAAGGTGAGATCGATGAAAGGGATTTTCTCGATCGTGCCGTACTACTTTGTTCCCTTGGGCAGTATGTGATGATAACCAATTTTCAGGAATACTATCGTTTGGTCGAATATTTTTCAGAATACACCAAAGCCAGGATGGCATTGGCAATGGGAGTCTATAATCTCATACAGATCTTCGATGAAAAATATTACAGACATCTAAGTGGTGGGATTCTTGAAGCATTTGGTAAATTATTCTTTAAAGACCTAAAAGTATATCTATATCCGCTAAAGAATCATGATACAGGAGAATTCATCACCAGCGAGACCCTTAAAGTGCATCCCCGAATGAAGGAGCTTTACAAGTTCTTCAAATACAACGGAAAGATGCTTGATATCAAGAATTTCAACCCGGATATCATGGATATACTTTCCAGAAAAGTGCATAAAATGATCATGAATGGTGAAGAAGGCTGGGAAGAAATGCTTCCACAGGGTATCTCTGAGATTATCAAGGACCAACGCCTGTTCGGTTACTCATCAAGACGTTTTTCGAATCAGAACTGATCAATCCAGTATCTGATCGGCATGATGCTTGGTCTTCACCTTATCGATAACCCGTTCCACCATCCCCTTTTCATTGATTATAAATGTCATTCGATGAATACCATCATATTCTCGACCCATGAATTTTTTGAGTCCCCAGACCCCAAAGGCATTGATCACCTTTTTTTCTTCATCGGCCAATAGAGGAAATGGGAAATTGTATTTCTCTTTGAAATT
>JAHEHC010000138.1 GCA_024644805.1 Flavobacterium sp.
AGGTAACTGTGGTTGTACCAACAGGATAGAAGTCGGATGCATCATCCGTTCCGTTATAGTCATTGACCAACGAAGCTCCCACTCCCTGTATTGCAGTTAACTGATAGAAATTATTTGTACAAAGATTTGGGTTTACAGATGTATCGCCCACTAATGTAAAGGTCAGATCATTTCCAAAGGTATCGATCCAGTTGTTCCATGTAGCCTCTGGTATGGTAAACACATCAAAGTGTTCTACACAATCTGAACCACCTTGGTCATCTCTGAAGTATATCTGGTTTCCATCAGGGCCTAACAATTCGAAGTCTTCTGCTGTAGAGTTCCAGTCTCCATCATATGTGGCTTCCATGGTCACATCTCCTCCTGCAGAGTAATCACATCCAACAAGAGTTGTTGGTGTATCCAATAACTGTGACGTTCCTAAGAACTGAGTTACAGGTCCGATCACAGATGATGCAAAGACAAATGGACAGTTGTCTCCTGTCACCGGTGGATCGATCGTAAGATCTGCTCCACAAAGTCCTGCATCGTTATCCGCAACAACATCGGCTGGGCAGGTAATGGTTGGATCATCAACATCATTCACTGTAATGGTAAATCCACAAGTTTCGGTGTTACCATCACTATCGGTAGCAGAGAACTCGATCAACGTGTTTCCAACTGGAAAAGCCGATCCACTTGGGGGACCGGTGATCTGAGTTACACCGATCGGTCCATCTTCTGGATCGATCGCAACCGCATCGGTGAAATTCACTATTGCGCTACATAATCCCGGATCGTTATCCACACTAACATCAGGTGGACAGTTGATCACTGGAGGGTTACCACCACCTCCACCACTGCCGGCAAAGTTCAGACACCAATTATCTAATGTACCAGTATCTCCAGAAGCATTATCAGAAACGGTCAAAATCCAATCCCCTAACATGCTTTCGCCATCAAATGTAGATAGAGGCATATCAGGTGTATAGGAACCAGTTAGGTTATCAACACACTGAACATCAATTGCTCCACCACCTGCAGCATCATCCAATGTAATGTTCATATTATCTGCTGAACATCCAAATCCAGGACCGCCCATATTATCAATAAGAGTGATAGTTGTGTTAGCTGGAGATTCTAAAGTCACGGTTATATCTCCTACCCAGGTATGTGAGATATCTAGGTCTACAGTCATCCCTGCTATTGTATTGGCATCAGTAACGGTAATTGTTCTTGAAACTCCCGCAGGATTGTTATCTGGAATTGCAACCACGGTTGGGTCACATTCTGTTACGGGTCCGCCGCCACCGGCTACTTCGTTAAATGAAACATTCATTAATAGGTCAGGTCCAGTTCCACCTGCAATGCCACAATTAATGCCTGGGTCAGACACCCAGCCAGTACAACCTGTAGCAAATCCATCAAGAGGATTTTGCCAAGCAAATGGATTTCCATTACCATCTGTAGCAGTACTCCAAAACCATTGTCCACAACAAGCAAATTCCATTTGAGCTTGAACAGATGCCCAATAAGTTGATCCTGCAGTTAAATTTGGAACCCCTGTTGGGGAAAGTGAAAATATACCATCACCGTCACCATCCACATCAGTTCCTAAAAATGATTCAGTAAAAATAATTGCTCCAGGTAATCCTCCAGCATCATCGTATAAGGTTAAAATAACCTGATTCGAAGGATCGGCTGGTAGGCCTGTACCTGTTCCAATTATATCAATTTGACAAATGATAGCATCGTTTCCGCCTGGCACCGTAAAATCATCAGCAGCAAGGCAATCAAATGCATCATTTGCAGCTCCAAAATCTTGCGATGGACCACCATTTCCAGCAGCAACTGAATTTGTATAATCAGCCAATATTCCTTCACAAGCTACCATACGGTTTGAGTTATCTTCCGTTAAAGGAAAATTAACCAACCTGTCAATGGAATTAAAATTTGGTGCATCACTGGCTTTTCTGACAGGTTCAGAAGTTAAACCCTGACCATACAACAGAGGTACGGTCAATAATGCACATAAAAAAGTTAATAAAGTAAGTTTTTTCATAATCTATAATAATTTTAGTTAAGCGATAAATGTAAATGAATAATTTCTAAAATTCAATTTTTTTTTTTAAAACTTTTGAATATGGTAACCCCTTAAAAGTCAGATTATTCAATAGATGGCGAAAGATTGTGAATTGAATATCTATTTTATAACCTCTATGGTGTAAAATAAAATGTAAGAAAAATCGTCAGTGAAAAAAACATTTTTCGGTCATTTTTTTCGAAATTAAATAAAAAAAACTCCCTGTTTTAGGGAGTTTTTTAAAATGTTTTATTATTGGTTATTTGATCATGCTGAAACTGCGTTTGATGAACGTGGTGAGTTCCTCACCTTTCAAAAGATTCTGTGAAAGTCGAGCCAGATCCAATGCCTGATTAACCAATCGTTCCCGTTTCTTCTTGGTCTTGGTATTCATGAGCTCTCCAATGAATTCATGGTTGGTATTCACGACCAGATTGTACATGTCGGGCATGGATCCCATACCAAACATACCTCCTCCGCTCTGCTGCATTTCCTTCATCCTTCTCATGAATTCCGGTTGGGTGATGATAAAAGGATTGGCTTTGCTATCCATCGCTTCCAACTGCACCGAGAATTTAGACTCCGGAATGATTTCAACCAACATGGTTTTTAATTCTTCCTTTTCATCTTCGTTAAGTTTGGAAATGGGTTCCTCATCCTTTTTGATCAAATTATCGATATGATCGCTGTCTACCCGAACAAATGAAATGTTCTCTTCCGAAGTCTCCATTTTCTGGATCAAATGTGAAACAATTGGAGAGTCCAGGAACAACACTTCATATCCCTTCTCCTTAGCGGAGTCGATATATGCATGTTGTTCTTCTTTATTAGAAGCATATAGAATGACCAATTTTTTATCCTTATCGGTCTGCGTGTCTTTGATCTTTTCTCTGAGTTCTTCAAAGGTCATATACGCATCATCCACCGTTGGATATAATGCGAAATCTTTGGCTTTCTCAAAGAATTTCTCTTCAGAAAGCATACCGTATTCGATCACGATCTTGATATCGTTCCATTTCTTTTCGAAATCCTCACGGTCGTTCTTGAACAGGCTCTTCAGCTTGTCGGCAACCTTTCGGGTAATATAACTCGAGATCTTCTTAACAGCTCCATCTGCCTGTAGATAACTTCTGGATACATTCAATGGGATGTCGGGAGAATCGATCACACCACGCAATAAGGTAAGGAACTCAGGAACGATGCCCTCCACATTATCGGTCACAAAAACCTGATTCTGATACAATTGTATCTTGTCCTTCTGAATGTTGATGTCGTTGGATATCTTCGGAAAATAGAGTATTCCCGTCAAGTTAAACGGATAATCCACATTCAAATGGATATTGAACAAGGGCTCCTCAAATTGCATGGGATACAATTCTCTGTAAAAGCTCTTATAATCATCGTCATTCAGATCGGAAGGTTGTTTGGTCCATGCCGGAGTGGGATTGTTGATGATATCATCCACCTCTTTGGTTGGTGCCGGATCGTCTTCTTTGGCACCTTCCGGTTTTGGTAAGGTCTCAGTTCGTGTCCCAAATTTTATAGGTATGGGCATGAATTTATTGTACTTAACCAGGAGTTCTCGAATCCTTGATTCTTCAAGAAAGTCCTTTTCATCCTCAGCAATATGCAGGATGATCTCGGTCCCGCGTTCGGTCCTTTTCGCCTTTTTAATATCATATTCGGGCGATCCGTCACAGGTCCAGTGCACAGCATCCTCATCGGTATAACTTTTGGAGATGATCTCTACTTTGTCGGCAACCATAAAAGCAGAATAGAAACCAAGACCAAAGTGTCCTATGATTCCAGCATCTTCTCCATTCTTGTCTTTGTATTTTTCCAGGAATTCCTCAGCACCTGAAAAAGCGATCTCGTTGATGTATTTTTCAACTTCATCTTTGGTCATTCCAATTCCCTGGTCGAGAATATGAAGGCGTTTCTTCTTTTTATCGATCTTTACCTCGATCTGTGGATTGCCAAAATCCACTTTAGCTTCACCTAAATTGGATAAATGCTTGAGTTTCATGGTGGCGTCTGTAGCATTGGAGATCAACTCCCTTAGAAAGATCTCATGATCGCTGTATAAGAATTTCTTGATCAGCGGAAAAATATTTTCAACCGATACATTAATGGTTCCTTTACTCATCTTGTTTTTTTCTATGCACCCTTCGACAGGCTCAGGGTACTGGTTTAATGTTTTTTAAAACTTTTAGTGTACTCTGAGCCTGTCGAAGAGTACATTGTTGAATTGGTACTTGACAAATAGAATACCAATCTTTAAAATATGACAACATGACATTTTCTAATACGAATCTGGACATTAACAAAAGAAAATTTCCCAATACTAATTAAATAGGTATCTTTAACTTTTATAAATGTTTCAATATGTATACTTCTAAAATTGCAGGATTGGGCTATTATGTTCCCAAAAATGTGGTTACCAATGATGAACTGTCAAAATTGATGGATACCAATGACGAATGGATTCAGGAGAGAACGGGTATAAAGGAGCGTAGATGGATTGAGGAAGGAAGCGGAGAAACCTCATCATCTATGGGTGTGAAAGCAGCAACGATTGCTATTGAAAGAGCCGGACTTACAAAAGATGACATTGATTTTATCGTATTTGCAACCTTAAGTCCCGATATGTACTTCCCTGGATGTGGTGTTCAGATTCAGGAATTAATGGATATGCCCACCATTGGGGCCTTAGATGTTCGGAATCAATGCTCTGGATTTGTTTATGGCTTGTCTGTTGCCGATCAATTCATTAAATCGGGAATGTATAAGAATATATTGGTGATTGGTTCTGAGTATCATTCAGGAGGCCTTGATCTGACAACCCGAGGAAGGAGTGTGTCGGTGATTTTTGGTGATGGAGCAGGTGCAGCTGTTCTATCCAGAAGTGATGATGCCTCAAAAGGAATTTTATCAA
>JAHEHC010000139.1 GCA_024644805.1 Flavobacterium sp.
AAGGGTCAGCATTCATCGTGATACTGATCTCATCTCCAACCTGTACCGCCGATAGTTGTTTTTCATAGGCATCAAATTCGGCCCAAACGCTATTCAAGTTGGATAACGTATACAATTCCTGACCCTCCATCACATGATTCCCTTCTTCAACAGATCTATGGACTACCACTCCCGAGTAGTTGGCATAGACCGGGAAGTTGGTGATCAACTGACCTGTGGTTTCGATCTGATCGATCTGGGTGTCCGACAGCTTCCAAAGTTTTAATTTATTTCTTACCGCTCTGTATAATTCTGGCTGAGAAGATTTCATATCGATAGCAGCTAATAGCTCACCTTGTGCACTCACCAAATCGGGCGAATAGACCAATGCGATCTTCTGACCTCTTGAAACTCGTTCTCCCTCTGACCTCACATAAAGTTTTTCTCTTCTTCCGGCAAAATGGGTGGTTTGAACCGCACTGTTATTATCGTTCTCTTTGATCTTACCAGATAATACCAAGCCCTTCTCTGAGCTGCTACTCTCATTTATTACCATAGTCTCAATATTGGCCAATGCTAAGGCATTCTCTGTCATTTTGAATTGATCGGTCGATAGTTCACTTTCCATCGATTCGGCTGGAATCAGATCCATTCCACATATTGGACAAGAGCCTGGATCCGGTAATTTGACCTGTGGATCCATTGAACAGGTCCAATAGGAAACAGCATCTTCATTGGTATGATCATGGGAATCTTGTTCGTTGTTGTTTCCGAAGATCATCCATCCTAAGAATAGGCCGATGATCAAAACCACTAAATAGTTAATATATCTTTTCATAATCTTATAGTTTATGTTCTTTCGTTAAATAATGTAAAATGGCCAATTGATTGGCATATTCCTTCTCTGCGTCGATCTTGGTCAATTGAATATTCAATTTCATTAATTGTATTTCAAGGATCTCATCGAAATCCTTTCCACCAGTCTGATAGGAGCTTAACAAGGCCTTTTGAGCCTGTTCAACCTGCATCAGATTCTCTTCCTGTGTTTGAAGGGTAGATTTTGCCTTTTCAATTGTAGCTAAAGCATTCTCGTAGAGCATATTGAACCGGCTGAAGGTACTTTCCTTGGTCGATTCGATGGCTTTTTGATCCAACCGAAGCTGCTTTTGTTTTGAACTGAATCTATTTGAAAACAAAGGAACCGATACCGATACCATCGGCATGATGATATCCTTTCCGTTATCTATCAAATTGGCCACCTCCCTTTCGTCTACAAATACATAGTCCAATCCCACCCCAATAACCGGCATTCCCTCTTTTTTCGCAGCGATCTCCAAATTTAACAGGGCAGATTGCATGTTATCATACTGGATCAGCTTAGGGTTTTGAGCGATATCATTCTTATTGAGAAGGCCAATATCCCCAAATTCCAATGAAACTGGAATATTGATATCCATCTCTTCATCTCGGTTCAATAGAATATTGAACGATCTCCTAGACGCTTCAAACTCCAATCGATTGTTGTCAAGATCATTCTGGATCTTATTTCTTTCAATTTTGATCTTCAACACTTCAACCATCGATGATCGGTTGTGCTCCAGATCATTTAAAGCGATACTTTCATAGGTGTCCAAAATTTCTATATTCTCAGTATAAACAGCTTGCTTAGCATACAATTCATACAGTTGATAGTACTCTTTTTTAACCTCCAAGAACAATTGCCTCTGGACTAGATCGATCCCATTTTGCTCTGCTTTTGCATTGAAATGGGCACTTTCCTTTTTTGCTGAAAGCGTTCCAAACCAGGGTAAACTCTGAGAGGCAGATAATCGGGCCTTCTGAGCTCCTACCCGGGTCTCCGGTTCTTGAATGAAATACCCTCCGGAAAAATTAGTGTTTGGAAGGCTTCCTGATTCATTGATCTTTTCCAAGGCACTCTCATAAAGGTATTGCCTCGATTGAAGCTCGGGACTGTTATTCTTTGCTATGATCAGATAATCTTCCAGCGATTGTGAATGACACAGCATCATCGGCAAAAAGAATAGGGATATGATTATAATTTTAGTTTTCATCTTGTGCTCTTTTTAATGAAATTTCTTCTTTCCAACTATACAATACAGGAACCACAAACAAGGTGATTAGTGCAATGAGCATTCCTCCAAAACTTGGAATGGCCATTGGGATCATGATATCACTTCCCCTTCCGGTTGATGTCAGAATGGGTAGTAATGCCAATAAGGTCGTTGCAGTGGTCATCAAACACGGGCGAATACGTTTTTCGCCTGCTTCAACTATCGAACTCCGAACCTCAGTTATATTCAGCGGTTTGTTCTTATTAAAACTCTGCTTCAAATAAGTTGCCATGATCACTCCATCATCAGTAGCTATACCAAATAATGCTATGAATCCTACCCACACAGCAACACTCAGGTTTATGGGGTTGATATTGAACAGATTCCTCAGGTTGACCCCAAAGAGATCAAAGTTCAAGAACCAGGATTCTCCATATAACCATATCATGATGAAACCTCCTGCAAAAGCAACCGCAATTCCAACAAAGACCATCAAAGAGGTTGAAACCGATCTAAATTGAAGATAGAGTATGATGAAGATCACCAACAATACAAGAGGAACTACAAAAGATAAGGTCTTCTCTGCTCTAAGTTGATTCTCATAGGTTCCGGTGAATTGGTAGTTGATCCCTTTTGGAACAAGCAACTCTCCACTATCGATCTCGTCTTTGATCTTCTTTTGAACCCTTTCTACCAGGGTCACCTCTGCTTCATCATCCATCTTGTCAAAGAGAACATAGCCTACCAAAAAGGTGTTCTCACTTTTGATCACCTGTGGTCCCTGCTCATAGTCTATCGTAACCAATTCCATCAATGGGATCGGTTCACCGGTTGCCGTAGGAACAAAAATAGTCTCGATATCATTGGGATGGGTTCGTAGTTCTCTTGGATATCTTACGCGAACACCATATCGTTCTCTTCCTTCCACCGTCTTATTGATCACCTTTCCACCCAGTGCCACTTCCAAAATAGATTGAACATCCTCAATCGTGATTCCATAACGATCCAATCTCTTACGATCGATATCGATCAACAGATAAGGTTTTCCAATGATCCTGTCTGCAAAAACGGCCTCCTCTTTTACACCTGGCACTTCTTTTATCAAAGATTCCAGTTCGATACCAAAGGATTCAATCTGTTTCAGGTCCTGTCCCATGATCTTGATCCCCATAGGAGCTCTCATTCCGGTTTGCAGCATGACCAACCTGGTTTGAATAGGCTGAAGTTTAGGCGCTGAGGTGACTCCGGCCAATTTTGTTGCATTGACAATCTCACTCCAGATATCATCCGGAGATTTGATGTGATGTCTCCATTGTCTGAAATAACTGCCCCTATTGTCTTGAATAAGATGTTTCTTTAGATTTGAAAACTTCCAATTGAACACATGCACCTTATCTGAACTACCATCCTCAATAAAATCACCTTCCAGCGTTTCAAATCTTCCTTGTCCATCTGTTTTGAATTTGATCCTTTTCCCATTCTCATCTTCAACATATTCCGATTTGTAAATGATCACATTTTCGTACATGGACAAAGGAGCGGGGTCCAAGGCGCTTTCAACCCTTCCGGCCTTCCCGACCACCGTTTTTATTTCAGGTATGGAAGCCACTGCCATATCCAGTTGCTGCAGCACTCTCTTATTTTCCGAAATTCCAGCATGCGGCATCGAAGTTGGCATAAGAAGGAACGAACCCTCATTCAAAGCCGGCATGAACTCTTTTCCGGTGTTACTCATGATATAGATCCCTGAGATCACAATTATTGTGGGTATGCTTAGAAACAGGAACTTATTCTCTAAGGCCCAATTCAGGATACGAACATAGTTTCTTCTAAAGAGAACAAATGTGCCCAAAAGGCCAAAACAGATCAGACCTACAAATATGAGGTTGGAAGCAATTGAAAAATCAACTCCCAATGGTCTCCAAAAAACAGCAAGCATCATGACTATCGCAATGACAGACACCAGAATGTTCAATCGATTTGATGATCTCTCCGATAGTCTGCTTATGGTTCTAAGGATCGATATCGCGGCAAATACGATTAGTACCACACTCAAATAATATCCATTTATCATACCCAGCAATCCTACAATAGCAATCATTCCAGCAAATACCAAGCGTCCCGTTCTTTTTGTACTCTTCCATCCAAATAACCAGGCTGCAAAGGGTGGGATGATGAATAGAGCCAAGATCAGTGATGAGGTTAAAGCCATGGTCTTTGTAAAGGCCAGCGGTCGGAATAATTTTCCTTCCGCTCCGATCAATGTGAACACGGGAATAAAACTGATAATAGTGGTCATTACCGCTGTGATTATCGCACCAGAGACCTCTTTTGTTGCTTGATAAACAATTGTATTGATTGGCTTTTTTCTCTTATGGATCTCAATATGCCGGATAATATTCTCTGAAAGGATCACGCCGACATCCACCATAGTTCCGATAGCAATCGCAATTCCCGATAAGGCTACAATATTGGCATCGACATTGAATATCTTCATCGAGATAAAGACCATCAAAACAGCAGCCGGTAATAACCCAGAGATCAATACCGAAGCCCTTAGGTTGAATAGCATAAGAACAATGACCAAGATGGTGATCAAAATCTCCATCGATAGTGCATCACTTAAGGTGGTTAATGTCTCTTGAATGAGTTCGGTCCTATCGTAAAAAGGAACGATGGTCAGTTGAGAAATTCTACCATCTTTCAATGTCTTAGTAGGAAGTCCAGAGCTAATCTCAGAAATTTTCTCCTTAACATTGGTGATCACTTCCAGTGGATTGGCCCCATAACGGGCAACCACTACTCCACCAACCACCTCAGCTCCTTCTTTGTCCAGGATCCCCCTACGTTCTGCCGGGCCTAAATAAACTGTGGCTATGTCTTTTAATAGCACTGAGGTCAGATCTTCGGAAGTCACTACTGTAGTTTCCAGATCCTCTATAGATT
>JAHEHC010000140.1 GCA_024644805.1 Flavobacterium sp.
AAGGGGTCTTTAATCCAAATCCACCTGCGGTCAATGTTTGCAAGGCTAAATGTTCATATTGCTGAAAATAATAATTCAATCCTTTCCCCTTTTCAATACCAACAGGCCCCACTATCATATTAGGACCTTTAAATTGAATGTTTTGATCGTAGCAATTCAAAATACCTGAATGCAACCTACAGTCGGCATCGGTGGTCATGATCCATTCATATTGTGAATGCTTTACGGCTTTCGTTATGGCATCTTTTTTTGGAGATGCCGAAGTTCGCTCATTTTTTAGAATGCAATATTGAAGTATGCTCTTATCAAGTGCGGTTTTAATAATGTGTTCTGAATTATCGGCGGATTCATCATTTACGAATACGACCTCAAATAGGTGAGTAGGATAGTTCAGTCTTAATAGAGAATCTATTAAAGCATTCAGATTCTCTGCTTCGTCCCGAAATGGAATAATTATGGTAAATCTTGTTTTCTTATCATTCTGAGGTACGGATTCATCAGATACCGATCTAGACCCAAAATAAATCATACCCAGGGTCAAGGTATAGAAGAACACTATGAGACTACCTGCAAAAATCATCTGTTCTCAGGGGTATAACTAAACATGAAATAGCTTCCAATTACAGATGGAATGACAAAATTGAGCAACCACATGGTTAACACCGTACTGATCACAATGACCTCCTGAATCCCCATAAATGAAAAAAGCCATATTGCAGCTCCTCCTCGAACCACCACATCAAAAATAAAAAATGTGGGAACGATAGAGACCAACAGATACATAGCAAAAATCACCGGAATGGCATCGAAGAATGTGATCGATGCACCATAGAAGATCAATACCCTATAGAATAAAAAACTGAAGATCATATACCTGATCAATGAAAAGATAGTGGTTTTCAATTTCAGAGCACGTGGGAGTGATGCTATCTTATCGATGACTTTTGAAATAGTAAGTCCATTGATGATCAATTGCCTTTCTTTGAACCGATAGCCCATAATTAAAAGAAAAAGCACGATGCTGATCCCTACTGCAAGTTTGGTATAGGAAAATGCGATCCCGAATTGTTGAACAATATAGAATAGTCCAAATATCCCGAAAAACAAGGTGACCATCATTTGAATGGAGTTGGAATAAAAATTGAGGAACAGTACTTTTTTCCTGTCCTTAGGCTCATAGAAAAGGGCTTTTGCACCATAGTCTCCCACCCGATTGGGTGTGGCCATCGATACCGTCAATGCATACAGACTTTGTTTCATAGCAGTTCTCAAAGGTATAGATTGTATAAATCCTATGACTGTTTTCCATTTTAAGATCTCAAAGAACCAATTGGCCAGGGTCAATCCTAAAAAAGATAAAACGACCATTAATGAGAACTCATCAGAGAATCGCAATTCTTCAGCGAATGAAATTAACTCCGGGCTGGTATGTTCACGTATTTTTATATAGATATACGTCGAGGTCAGTCCTAAAATAATTACTTTTAGGGTGAGAAGTAGATAATGTTTAGATTTGTGGAGCTTCAAAATCATGATAAGCTAAAATAATGAAACTTTTTACTATTGAACACTGAAAAGATCATATTAGGAATCGATCCCGGTACAACTATTATGGGATATGGACTCATTAAAGTGGTGAATAAGGATATGAAGTTCATTCAACTCAATGAATTGAATCTAAAAAAATACGATGACCATTACCTAAAATTGAAGCATATATTTGAACGCACGGTCGAACTCATCGACACCTATAATCCTGACGAAATAGCGATTGAAGCACCATTTTTCGGCAAGAATGTTCAGTCCATGTTAAAACTAGGTAGAGCACAGGGAGTTGCAATGGCAGCAGGATTGTCCAGACAGGTTCCTATTACCGAATATTCGCCGAAGAAGATAAAAATGTCCATCACCGGAAATGGAAATGCCAGCAAAGAACAAGTGGCTAAAATGCTCCAAAATGTGCTCCAGCTAAAGGAGCTTCCCAAAAATCTCGACAGCACCGATGGATTGGCCGCTGCAGTATGTCATTTCTATAACAGGAATAATACCAATTCTAAAAAGAACTATACAGGCTGGGCTTCATTTGTGAAACAGAATGAAAACCGAGTGAAGAAATAAGTCTGGCAACAAATTTGATTTACTTTTCGATATCATTATCTTTGAGTATGCTAAAAAGCTGTTCTCCAATATATTCTCCAACAAGACTTACGATCATGTATCAGAGGGCTATACGATTTATATTGGTGGGTAAGAGTTTGCATTTCATTGGCTTCATCGGTATTGGTATTTTTTTTACAGGACTTAATTTTGCTCTATCTAATTCGAGCTATTCTTTCTCACTAATTTCCTTGATGTGGTGGTACCTGACATTGTTTGGTCTATCACTACCCATTTTTGCGGAGATGGATGCCGTTGGCAGGTATCAGGACTACAAAAAATTAAAGGATGTTCTCTATGATCATGGATTTGATGATAGACTGATCAAGCCCTTTGTAGGCTCTAAATGCCAACGTGATGCAGTAATTATGGCTGCAAAAGACTTGAATCACCTGAAAAAGACCAAAGACCTTTTTTTAAGATTGGGGTACAGATGGTATCACATACTTCCCGATCGATTTGTGAATAACCCTCTGGTACTATTTAAAAAGGAATTCTGGTTTGCTATTCTGTTTTCCAACACCTATAAACTTAAATATTTTCATTGGTGAAGAACTTTTTACTCGTTGAGAAAATGTCTTTACGATATGGAACTCAAGACATAATCAATGAAGTTTCTTTTAGCATCCCTCAAGGGAAGATCGTTGGTTTGTTGGGGCCCAATGGAGCAGGTAAGAGTTCAATCATTAAAGTTCTTGCAGGATTGGTATATCCTAAGAGTGGAACCATGATTTTTCAAAATAAGGAGCGATCGACATTCTCTGAATTGAAAAATCACTGTGGTTATCTGATCAATTCTCCTGCCTATTATCCCTATCTGTCGGCCAGACAGAACCTGAACATTATCAGCAAACTTTCAAAGAACGAAGATTCGATCGATGTTCTATTGAAAAAAGTTGGATTGGATTATACCGGAAATAAAAAAGTAAGTCAATTCTCATCAGGCATGAAACAAAGACTGGCGATTGCTCAGGCTCTTTTGGGAAATCCTGAATTGCTGATCCTGGATGAACCTTTCAATGGGTTGGATCCCAATGGTTTCATGGATTTAAAAAGACTGCTGAATGAACTGAATGATGAGGGAGTAACCATATTTATATCATCGCATTTACTGGATGAGTTAGAACAATTTGCCGACCTATTCATATTATTGAACAAGGGTTCAATTGAATTTCAGATATCAAAGGAAGAATTATTAAGGTCTAAGAAGAAGGTCACTTTCACCTTTGACAAGGAGATCGATCCTGATGCCCAAACATTTATCAAGGAACACCACGGTGAATTTGAAGGAATCAAAAAAGTTACCTTAAGATTGAATCCGGATCAGATCGCTGAGGTCGTTAACAGGTTGGTTCATTTCAATAGCATACCCGTAAATGTTGAGACGAACACCATATTACAGGAAAAATATTTTGAGATCGTAAAGTGAGAAAGATCATAAGCATAGAGTTATTTAAGTTATTCAGATCAAATAGAACGTATATCGTCTTTGGAATTGCTATAATTCTCATGCTGATCATCAATATTGGATTGTATAGCGATGGTGAGGACTTCTTTGATTTTCTGTTGCGCTCCATCAATGAATATTTCTTTATTGACGGGCAGGTGATCAATGGTTACCTGATCGCTTATCTTGCTTTGAATTCATTATGGGTTCATATTCCATTATTGATCATTATTGTAACGACCTACATTTTTTCGAGTGAGTTTGAGTATGGAACCATTCGAGTCGTTTTAACACAGCCGATATCCAGAATGCAGTTGCTTACAGCAAAGATCATTAGCATGATCTTCTTTATAGTTTGTTTTATGTTGATCGTTTCGATCTTCGCCTTAGTTCCTGCGGTTATATTATTTGGCAAGGGAGATGTTGTCGTATTTATAGAAGGCATTCAATTCATTCAGGAAGATGGATTTCTAAAGCGGTTCTTCAGCACCATTGGATTCTCAGTTATATCCATGACCGCCTTCTCCAGTCTGGCCATGTACCTTAGCTTTTGGTTTAAGAATTCATTGACCTCTATATTGGTGTCTTTGGGGATACTTATTGTTTGTACTTTGTTACAAACCTTTGTGTTTGGTTTTTTCAGCTCTTGGCATCCCTATCTGTTTACCTATCATATCTCAAAATGGCAATTGTTCTTTATTCATGACGTCCCTCTAAGAAGTATATTTAATTCAGTATATTTCTTGACAGGAATGAGCCTCGTTTTTATGGGACTTACCTATTTTAAATTCTATAGATTAAATATTTCAGAATGAGACGGTTCATCTATATCATGATATTCATATTTCCGATAGTCGGAATGGCTCAAAATGAATTGGAATTAAAGGCTATAGATAAACTTATCGATAAATATTCTGAGATCATCGAGGTAAAATGTGAAGTGAATATCAATATCGATGTTGATGGAATGAAAATCCCCGACAAACAGGTATCGGTTGAGATCGTAAAGGATAAGCCTCCGAAAATAGAGGGAAAGGGACTCACATTATTACCTAAAAAGGGATTCATTGGACAGTTCAAAGAATTGTTCGATACCCCTTTACAACCGATCTTTCTATCAAGGAGAGGTGCAAATATTGTCTATAAGCTGGTGTCATTGGATACCAAAAGTGATTGGGTGACTGCCGATATCGAATTTGGAGAACAGTCACTGCTCATATTTAGTGCTGTAATTACAACACGAAAACATGGAACGTTCTTTACAATGCATGAGTATGAGAAAGGATCTTTCCCCAAATCCTCTTTGATCACTTTCGATATAGAAAAATTTAAGATCCCTTTAAAATTCATTGGGAGAAGCGAAGATATTCCTATCGTCGAAGAATCGAA
>JAHEHC010000141.1 GCA_024644805.1 Flavobacterium sp.
CTTCAACGACAGATGCTTTGCCAGACGAACACCAATATCGGGGTGTACCCACTGAAATAACCACTGACAGAATGAATTGGTGAATACTTTTTTCATCCTCTTATATCCCTTGTCGCCGGGTCCTTTTCCGTCTCCATGGCCAATAAGGAAATTAAAATCATTAAAAGTAAATTCTTTAGGATCGTGATAGACCGGGATGTTCAGTTCCTTTTTAAAATAGTCACGCATCCAAAGATCGTGATTCCCAACAAAGAAATAGACCGGAATACCGGAGTCTGAAATTTCGGCCAATTTTCCAAGCACCCGAACAAAGCCTTTTGGGACCACCTGTTTATACTCGAACCAAAAATCGAAAAGATCGCCTAAAAGAAATATTGCAGCAGCATCTTTTTTGATCGTATCCAGCCAGAGCACAAATTTCTTTTCACGCGGAAGGCTCTCTTCCGATGTAGGGGCTCCAAGATGATTGTCGCTGGAGAAGTAGATCTTTTTACCTGCTGGTATTTGCATGAAGTAAAGATAAAGAATGTTTTTAATCTAAATAGTGAATAAACATTTGAGAAGATCAATTGTCGCGGGCAAACCATTGGGCGTAACTGGTATCGGTTTCCTGCAACTTCAAAGAATGCAATTGAATATGAGAAGGTAATTGCTTCTTGATCTTTTCGGCAAAGTCGATGATCATCATCTCGCTGGTGGGCTGATAATCTACCAAAAGAACATTATGGCCCCGTTCTTCCAGTTCTTTTGCCAATTCTATATGAGGGGTGTTCTTATTAAAAACAGTAGCATGATCGAAAACCGAAACGATCTCTTTCTTCACGATCTCTTTCAGATCAGAGAAATCGATCACCATCCCGAATTTCACATGATTGGCATCGGAAATGGGCTTTCCGATCACCGTCACATGCAATTTGTAGCTATGACCATGCACATTTCTACACTTACCGTCATATCCGTAAAGTGCGTGACCGGTTTCAAAGGTGAATTGTTTTGTGATCCGTATGGTTTTCATGATACTGTAAAGATATATTTTTTAAGCGAAAGGCTATTCAAATGCAGTGATATCATTTTTTGCCAAGGGATAATATTTTTTCTTGAATTTGATCATTAAGGCCACCGCTCTGAAAGCAACCCATACCACAATGGCTATCCAGATACCGGTTAGTTTTAAGTTGAAATAATTGCATATCAGAATGGTAGGGATAAAACCAAACAAGGTTGAACCTATTAGTACATTCCTGAGGAACTTCATTTCACCCAATCCTTTGAAAATGGCATCCAGCGTAAATCCTAAGGCATTTACCGGTTGAGATATCAGGACCAGAATGAAAATACTGTAGAAGGAGGTCAGAACCAAAACATCTTTGCTGAACAGAAGGCCAAGTTGTTTGTGAAACAGGATACCTGCCACGATCAAAATCAGACTGATGATAAGATTGTATAGGTTCGTCCTTTTGGTGACCACCCATAACTGATGGTATTTTTTTGCGCCCAGCAATCGACCGCCCAATATATTTCCTGCGGCCCCATATCCATCAATGAAGAATGCAGAGAACAACCAAAGGTTAATAGCAATGGTGTGAGCAGCAATATACTCTTTTCCTAATGCGGTTGCTTCACGTACGGCAATTAACAGAGCAATATTAAGAGCCACTGAGCGAATGAACAGGTTGAAGCTCATATTGACCAGTCTTCTGACCTCCGGATGGATCTTCTTTTTTAATTTTAGGGAGACATCGGTCTTGATAATTAAAAACACCAAAGCCAGCGTAGCCATAATAATTTGTGCGATAAGACTGGCCCATGCTGCTCCTTTCACACCCATAGGGTCTATCCATCCATCGTATCCGTATACCAACAAGAAATCCAATCCGATATTGATCAAAGCTCCGACCGACGCGATCACCATAGGCCAAAAAGTGTTTTGCAATCCCCTGAATATACCAAAGACCGCAAAAGTGAACAGGGTCAAAGGGAAGCCCCAGACCCGTATATAATAATAATCGATACTGAACTCGAGGATCTTACCTTCTGCCTTAAGAAACACAAAGATCTCCTCGATAAAGAAATAGGTTGAAAAAAGGATGATCAGACTAATCGCGATATTGAAAAATATAGCTTGAGCCGGAAAGCTCTTGAGCCGATCGATATTTCCTGCTCCCAGATTTTGAGAAACAATGGCCGATATTGCAGCTCGGGTTTGTGAGAGGATCCAGATGATGGTCGATAAAAAGGAGCCTACAATTCCAACAGCAGCTAATGATTCGGTGCCATATTCAGAAATGTTCCCAACAACTGCCGCATCGGTTGAAGAAAGCACGGGTTCGGCAATACCTGCAATGATAGCAGGCAGCGCCAATTGTTGAATTCTTTTAAAGGAGATGTCTATTCTATCAACCAAAAAGTAGCTTATTTATTTAATATAAGTTCATAACAATAAAAGGGATCGGTACTCTGATCTAAAAAGTAGACATTTTCCAATCTTTGATATCCGCGAAGTTCGTAAAATTTTTGGTTCCTGAGATTCTTGCTGAACGTGTCTAATCTTATTGAGGTGTAGCCATTCCTTATAGCGAGATCCTCAGCGAAATCCATCAATTTCCTGGCATACCCCTTCCTTTGTTCAGTCGGATGAATGGCCAATCTGTGAACATATAGATTATTATGATCGGGAGTCAGCCATTTTACAGATTTGTATTCCGGATCAATGTCAGGAGTGAGTACTATGGTTCCAACAATGGAATTAGAATCAGAAAACACATATAACTCTCTCTTTTCAATATCCCTGATGAAAATTTCTTTGGTAGGATAGATCTCGCTCCATTGAAATATATTTTTCGATATTAAATAGGAAGCACAGGCACTGGTTATGCTAAGAATTTGATCTATTTCTTTTATTTTTGCCAATCGAATCATTTATTCGATGTATTTTTGTCCAAATTTAATCAAATAATACCATGAAAAATATTCTGGTTCCAGTAGGCTCAACGGAGAATGGTGTAAACAACCTTCGCTATGCCGTAAATTTTGCTTTGATGAGCGGAGCCAAGGTGTACTTGATTAATTTGTATAAAGAATTCTCAAAGGTGGGAAATCTCACTTTAGTGAATCAGATGATCGTGGATGAGAATGAGGCTCAGCTTGAAGAAGTGATGAATTCAGTAGATACGAAGGGAGTTGAAGTCTTTGCAAAAGCGATCAAAGGAGATCCTTTTGAGGGAATCGCCAGAATATCGAAACAATTGAACATTGACCTTATTATTATCTCACCTCAAAGCACCGAGATAAAAGACGAGATCTATTTGGGAAATACCACAGGGAAACTGGTAAAACAGACCGAGATTCCCATGCTCATTGTTCCCAGAAATTATTTATTCAGGAAATTCGGAACGATCTTATTGGCATTGAAGAACGGACATTTTGAGAATGAGGAGGTTCTGGATCCCGTTAAGGATATAGTTCATTTGTTTAGTTCTAAATTGGATCTGTTGCATGTAATTACCCCCGAAGGAACGGGCGGCAGCAAGGATCTGGACCGTCTATTGTTTCAAATGGCCGATTCTATCACCACGACCAACAATGCTACCACCTTTCAAGGAGTATTGGAGCATTTCCAATCTCATAAGCCGGATATGTTATGTGTGATTCGAAGAAAAAGAGGATTTTTTAAGAAGTTATGGGAAAAGAACGTGATATTGAAGAGGGAATTCCATACCAGTATACCCTTATTGATTTTAAGCGGTAGACAATAGGGGCATTAGCTCAGCTGGCTAGAGCGCTACGCTGGCAGCGTAGAGGTCATCGGTTCGACTCCGATATGCTCCACATCAAGAAGAAAACCAGGGCAAAAGCCCTGGTTTTTTTATTCTGGAGAAACCCAAACTTGTTTGTGGTTTAGGAAGAATAAAACAAAGGCATTGGAACAATGCATGGTTTTCTATTTGCAGTAGCGGGGCTGTGAGGACGGGTGAAACCACTCCGATATGCTCCACATCAAGAAGAAAACCAGGGCAAAAGCCCTGGTTTTTTTGGTTTTAAATAGAGGAGTTGAAAGCTCGACGGAGTTTACCCTGAGCTTGTCGAAGGGATATGCTCCACAAAAAAACCACCGGGATTCCGGTGGTTTTGTTTTATAAATAACATTTTATATTTAGTTCTTAATGAACTTTTTAGTGATCATGGTTTTAGAACCAGTTGAAATGGACATATTGTAAATACCTTCACTAAAACTACTTACATTGATAGCATTATTAGTTGAGTTCAATACGGAATTATAAACTGTTCTGCCAAGCATGTCTGATATTGTGACCGTGTAATCAGATAGGTCTACTCCTGCCACACTTAAATTGATGATCGAGTTAGCCGGATTTGGATAAATTGCAAATGAACTTGTGATGACATCTTCAACACCTAGTGGTGCAGAAGGAAGTTCCAACATAGGCCCTCCAAGTGGACTGGCAACCCATAATCCGAAAGACGGACCATTATTATTCTGTGATGGATCCAGGAAACCGGAAGCAACAACAACCAATGCAGTTCCATCAAGAGCTAAGGTTTCCAGAGGAGCTCCAAATGCAGCTACTCCAACAGATCCTGTTTCATCTCTGATCTCCAGAACATAATCTGCCGTAGGCAACTCTAAATATCCTTGGAAATCGGTATAAGCTAGGTCGTCCACAATAGTTCCAGCACCTTGTCCGGTTTCAATTACATCAACAGTTGGTGCATCGGTAGAACCGTGGTGTACCAGCACATCTACATTTGCAGGATCGGTCGCAGCTTCTCTTCCCAAAGCGTATATTTCAAGTCCAAAATCTGGTGCAGGATTATAATTAGAAGGATCCACAATACCATCAGCGACAACAATATAAGTTTCATTTTCCATAAGAGTTACCGGAATTGTATAGATCGCATCATTTACATCGTTGCTATTTCCCGGTG